>JAUXOC010000039.1 GCA_030682495.1 Alphaproteobacteria bacterium
GGCGGGTCTCCGGGCAGGCCGAGGCGCAGGCGGTTGTCGTCTATCATGCGTCTGGACAGGCGTACCAGCTGCTGTACATAGTTTCCAAAGAACATGGGGCCATCCGAAAACTGCAAAGAGGTATCGCTCTTGCTTTGTACGCCGTAATCGCCGCTGCCGAGATAGAGATTGCCGGACAATGCCGTTTGATGTGTTTCTTCGAGCTGCACAGGGCCACCAGCGCCGCTGTAGGAAAAGCTATTGTCGGTTATTTCTGCTGCTGTGGTGCGCAGCAGGTGAATGGCCGCTGCACCGGACTGTGTGATTGTATTGCCGATGAGACGTAGCCGTTCTACCCCTTCGGCAACGACGCCGCCGATGATATGCAGGTATTTTACGGTAACGTTATCCGCCGCGATGGTGATCGTGGGACCGTCTCCCGTGCCTTCGATTCTTGCCGTGCCGTGCGTATCGCCTGAAATTGTCAGTGGTTTCGAGATAACAAGCGTGGTGGCATAAACGCCACTTTGCAGGTGCAGCGTTGTTGAACCATCGGCTGCGGCGCTATCAATAACGTCGGCCAGATCGGCCGCTGTCCCCGCCACGATGGCGTTAGCCAATACTTTGTTCTCCTTTGCGCCGAGCAGAATAATTTTTCCGTCCTTTTGCGAAAACCGCTGTGCGGAGAGGACGCCCGTATTATTGACAAGTTCGTTTGCGGCGCCCTGTGCAGCCTTGACGGTCAAATAGATATGTCCGCCATCGGCAGAGACGGCGCCGCTGTTTTGTACCTCTGCGATCCCGTGCGCCAGACCTTCCGGCACGGCGACCGACCATAGACCGTCGCCATGCAAATCCAGCGTAACCGTTTTGCCGCTGGCCAGCACGGCGGTGCCGAGTTGCGCACGGATGATACCGCTATTGCGTACGGCAGGCGCGACAAAGGCTGCCAGTCCGCCATCGGCAACGCTGATGCTGCCGTGGTTTTCGATATAGGCGAGGGGGTTTGTATCGATGGCCTCGAGCGTGATGCCGGTTTCTGTCAGGCGCGAAAGATTACCGGTCGATGCAATCAAGGCTGCCGTATCCACCTGCGCCGATTTGCCAAAGATGACGCCGTTGCGATCCAGAATAAAAATTGTGCCGTTGGCCGTCAGTTTACCGTAGATCTGCGTCGGGTCGCCGCTGTTGTTTGTAATGCGGTTGACGGTGACGCCCCCTTGCGGCTGTTTGAAGTCGACATGGGCATCACGGCCGATATTGAAGCTTTGCCAGTCGATAACCGCCTGCGGGCTGTGCTGCGTGACGGTCATGGTACTGTCTTGAATGTCGGGGGTATCGATCTGGCCGCTGGTCAGCGAAAAACCGGTCGGCAGGGCATTTGGCGCGGGTTCGGCGCAGGCGATTCGTGCGGCCAGCAGCGGCGCGACGGCCAGAAAAACAGCCCTGCGGCTGCGAAGATTGCGAAAAAAAGCCATGTCTGATCCAAGGTCCGAAAAAGCGGATATTTTGCAAAAATAACGTCTGCGTCTGTTTAAAAGACAGATTCTGAAACTGGGGCATATACTTGCCATAAAAATAATACAATAGCAACCACCCAGCGCCTGAAATCGTTAACAGGCGGCGGCAGAATTACGTGCTTCCTGTGCGGAATTGTTTGATTTGGCAGGCTAAAAAGCGTATAAACCATTCCCATAAGCTTAAAAAATCCGCAACACGTGTTCCTTTCAGATAAAAGGTATTGAGATGTCATCTTCCATTGAAAGCAAGCTGGAGCAAATCGAGCAGTCCATCCGTGAAGAGCTGAAAAACAAGCGCGAGCTCGGCTCGGTTGCCAGGACCTTCGCCATCATCGGCGCGGTTTGTCTTGCGGGGGTTGTTTTGGTCAAAGCACCGATCTTTCTGCTGGGCGCGGCTGCTGCGGGGACAGGCTTTGCCGTGACCAGCTGGATGCGCGGTAAATGCGAAGCACGCCTCGATAGCAAATACCAGACGCAGGCGACCCTGATGATCGCGCAAGAAGGCGCGCGCAAGGGGCAGGAGCCATCGGCGGGTATGTCCCCCGAAGCAGGGCTCAAGACAGGCTTTGCGCAAAACGCGAACAACAATACACCCGATCCCGACCGCGTTGAAAAACTCGCTGAAACAGTGGAAGAGCTGCGCCAGCAGGTCGAAGGCAAGCCCGCGCCGCTGGACAAGCCCAAAACTCTTTTCAAAGGTTTCCGCCGGGATAAATAATCAGCCGTCAGAATAAGCCAAGCGAAGCACCCCGTCCCCGCAAGGACGGGGTTTTTATTTGGGACTTATATACCTTACTACTCACGCCCTTCACTCCCGCGTAAAGCGGGGAGGACGGGCAAGAGTCGCGTCAAGTATTACTCCCCATATATATTTAGGCGATTATCCCCTTGAAGCACGTACTTCGTCATACCGGCCTGCGCCGGTATGACGAAAGGGTGAATAGGTGCTGGGATAATCACCTATATTTAAATACCCCGCCACACGCGCCCTACCGCCGCAGGGCGGCAAACGGGCCATGTATAAATGCACCTGCGCGCAGGCCAGACTCGCCCTGCGGCGGGAGGGGGAGATGAATATATAATTCCCCATAAAAAAACCCCTCCGCGGGGGAGGGGTTTTTGTTTGCCGTGAAGGCGGCGATATTACATCGCGTTCTTCGGCGGCTTGGGCTTTTTGTCTTCGGCGGCGGCTGGTGCGGGGGTTTCCGCGGCCGGTGCGTCGTCATTGGACGGAGATGCGGTATTGAACGCTTCGGTGATCGCGAAGCGAACGCTGCGCAGAGCCTCGGTCTTTTCAAGCACTGCCGGCACGTCTTTTCTGACGCGCGCTTCGGTGAGTTCTTTCACCGTATCGGCGAACTGCTTTTTCAGATCATCCGGCGCGGCCTTGAAGTAGTCTTCGTCCTGGTCCAGCTCGGCGTCTTTCAGCTCGGCTTCGGCATTGGCCATGGCGGTCAGGCTCTCGCGCTGGGCGCGGTCCTTATCGGCGTTGGCTTCCGCTTCTTTCAGCATGCGCTCGACTTCTTCTTCGGTCAGGCCGCCGTTGGCTTTGACGGTGATTTTCTGAACGCGGTTGGTTTTCAGGTCTTTCGCTTCAACTTTCAGAACGCCGTCGGCGTCGATGTTGAGCGATACTTCGATCTGCGGCTCGCCGGCTTTTGCGGGCGGGATGCCGGTCAGGGCGAAGTGGCCGAGTAGTTTGTTGTCAGCCGCCATCGGGCGTTCACCCTGGTGGATGAAAATATCCACCTGACGCTGGCCGTTTTCGGCGGTCGAGAAAACATCTTTGAACTCGGTCGGGATCGGTGTGTTGCGCTCGATCAGCGGAGTCATGACGCCGCCCTTGGTTTTGATACCGATGCTGAGCGGGATAACGTCCAGCAGGATAACGTTTTCGACTTTACCGTCGAGGATCGCGCCCTGAACAGACGCGCCCATGGCGACGATCTCGTCGGGGTTGACGTCGCGGCGGGGATCTTTGCCAAAGAAAGTCTTCACGGTGTTCACAACCATGGGCATACGGGTCTGGCCGCCGACGAGGATGATTTCGTCAAGATCGGTGATTTTCAGACCGGCATCCGCCAGCGCTTTTTTGCAAGGCTCCAGCGTCTTTTCAACAAGATCCTTAACCAGCGTTTCGAGCTGTTTGCGGGTCATGTTCATTTCAAAGTTGACCGTTTCGTTCTGCGCGTCCTGCATCAGGAAGGGCAGGCTGATGGTCGACATGTCTTGCAGCGACAGTTCGATCTTGGCTTTTTCAGAGGCTTCGCGAATACGGGCGATTTGCTGTGCATATTGTTTGCGCGATGCGGCATCGGTCAGGTCGATGTCGGTTCCGTGCTCTTTGTTGATTTCCTTGACGAGGAATTCAGTGATGCGTTCGTCAAAGTTTTCACCGCCGAGGAAGGTGTCACCGTTGGTGGAGAGAACCTGTACCATCGTGCCCATTTCTTTGTCGGACATGACTTCGAGGATCGAGACGTCGAACGTGCCGCCGCCCAGATCGAAAACGGCGATTTTGCCGCCTTCTTTTTTGTCCATGCCATAGGCAAGGGCTGCTGCGGTCGGCTCGTTAATGATGCGTTTGACTTTCAGGCCTGCGATCTCGCCAGCTTGGATCGTGGCGCGGCGCTGGTCGTCGTTGAAATAGGCGGGGACGGTGATGACAGCTTCGGTAACGGGCTCGCCAAGCTGTTTTTCGACGGCTTCTTTCAGCTCACGCAGCACTTTCGCGCTGATTTCAGCGGGGGACATCGCCTTGCCGTCTACTTCAACCCATGCGTCGCCATTCGGCGCCGGCACGATTTTGTAGGCAGAGAGCGTCTGCATTTTCTGCACTTCCGCATCGTTGTATTTGCGGCCGATCAGGCGCTTGACACCGTTGATGGTGTTCAGCGGGTTGGCAACGGCGCCGCGCTTGGCGTTTTCGCCGATGATCCATTCCTGCGAAATCTCGCCGGATGCTTTGTCACGGGTTTTTTTGAGGGCGATGACCGACGGCGTCGTGCGCTTGCCGAGTTGGTTCTCGTAGATTTTCGCCTGATCGTTTTCGTAGATGGCAACGGCAGAGTTTGTCGTGCCAAGGTCGATACCGATAATTTTACCCATGGTTGTGTGCCTCTCTTAATATTCCGGGGTGTTTATTATAAGGTGTGATGCCTCTTATGCGTTTCTTGTATCCGTTTTCTTGCCTGTATATCCGCGCGCTTTGCGAGATGTTGTCCAAATCGCGCCTGCACCGCAATTATTATTGTCTGGGCAGGCATCAGCCGCACGAATGATTATGTAACTTGTATGCGAATGATGTGCATTATGTCAACGTGATTTCGAAATTGCAAGCACAGGATGCCAAAAAAACAGAAAATAAGCTAAACGCTTGAAAATGTTAATTTTTATTATTTTGCATAATTTTAAACAGTGCCGTACCAATCCGCACCTGATGGGCACCGCATCGAATCGCGATTTCAAAATCCGCACTCATCCCCATGCTCAGGCGCAGCGGGCTTTCGGGTGAGAGGGCCTGCGCCAGTTTGGCCAGCAGCGCGAAGTGCAGTGCGGCCACATCCTCTGCAGGCGGAATGCACATCAAACCGGCAACCGTGATCTTCGCCACGTCGCGGCAATGGGCGTAAAGCGCCGGCAGATCTTTTGGTAGCACGCCGCCTTTTTGCGGCTCCTCGCCGGTATTGACCTGAATGTAGCAGGGCAGGTGTCTGTTCTGTTTTTGCATTTCTTTTGCCAGCGCATCCGCCAGTGCCGGACGGTCCAGACTTTCGATCACATCAAACAGCCGCACGGCGTCTTTTGCCTTGTTGGTTTGCAGCTGGCCGATCAGATGGAGCGTGATGTCGGGGTAAGCCTCGCGCAGAGCCGGCCATTTCTCGGCGGCTTCCTGCACGCGGTTCTCGGCGAAGATACGATGGCCGGCAGCGAGCAGCGGCAGGATTCTTTCGGCAGGCTGGTTCTTGCACACAGCCACCAGCGCTGCGCTGCCTGCGGGACGTTGCGCCTCAAGGCAGGCACGGCGCATGCGCGCCTGTATCTCCGTCAGGCACATGGGTGTCTAGCTGCCGGAGCCGACAAAGGCTGTGGGTGCGGCATCAATCACGCGTGCGCGGCCGCTTTGAACTTCCAGCACGGCAAGGCCGCGATCGTTCAAACCGTCGGGGCGCAGACGGAAGACGCCATCGATACCCGCAAAGCCGCGCGGATTGGTCAGGCGCTGGCGGCTATAGGGTTTGTCCTGCGTGCCGCGTGACAGAACGGCGGCCAGCGCGGTGGCGTCATAGGCCAGCGTGGCCAGACGCGGTGGCGCACTGCCATAGCTGTCAAGATAGCGCTTGTCGAAATCACGGCGCAGGGCGGGGTCGGGCGCGGCAAACCAGCCGCCATAAAGCGCAGGGTTGCGCGCAAGGCTTTCGTCATCCCACAGGCCGGTACCGATCAGGCGTATGTTCTTGTTGTTAATGCCCGACAGATCGAACAGGGATATCAGCGTGCGCAGGCTCTCGCCCCCCACGGGCAGCATCAGCGTATCAAACACATATGCGGGGTTGCCGTTTGCATCCACGCTGGCAGCTTGCTGCGCGAAATCCTGCACCATGTTTTGCACCGCGGTTTCGCCCGCAGCATATCGGCCGGTGCGTACAATCTGCGCGCCGCTGCGCTGCAGTGTGCCGATGACAACATCGCAATATTCGGTCTGCGGCGCGTAAACGGCAAAACGGTTCAGCCCGCGTGACTGTGCATATTGCGCCACGCGCGACACCTGCGCGAAGGGCAAAAAGCCCATGATATAGGTATCGTTGCCAGCCAGCTTCCAGTCGGTGGTAAAGGCGATCATCGGGATATTCGCGCTCGTGGCGACCGGCTTGGCAGCGCGCACGTCATCAGCGAAAATAGGGCCGAGGATCAGGTCGCTGCGCGCGCCGGCGGCTTTACGTGCCGCCTCTGCCGCGCCCTGCGGCGTGGATTGTGTATCAATCGGCATCAGTTCAAACGCGGCACTGCCAACATCGAACAGCGCCAGTTGTGCGGCTTTCAGCATCGCCTGACCCAAATCGCCGCTGCGCCCCGACATGGGCAGCAGCAGGGCGACTTTGACGGGCGTGGCGCGCAGGTCTGCGGCGGCAGGGTTGTTTTGCCGGGTGGCAAGCGCCTGATCTTCGCGGCTGAGCGTCTGGCGCTGATGCGAGGTCTGCCAGCCAATATCGGGCAGGCTGTTCGGGTCGTTGGTGACAACGCCGAGCTGCGCACCCGACGGCTGGCCCGCGCCAGTGGTTTTGCAGCCCGCCGGCAGCAGCGCGGCGGCCGTGATGGCGGCGCAAAGGAATAAAGATTGGAAGAGGGAAAGAAATTTTGTGTATGCTTGTTTCAAGAAAAAGCTCCCAACCGTGAAATAACAAAACGAAAGCGCACCCAAGGCATGAATACGCCCAAGGCTGATCTTACACCCGGTTTATATATTGTGGCCACGCCGATTGGCAACCTTGGCGATATAACCTTGCGCGCGCTGGAAACCTTGCGCGCGGCAGACGCCATCGCTTGCGAAGATACCCGCGAAACCGGCAAACTGTCGTCTGTTTATGGTATATCGGCGCCGCGCATCCCTTATCATGACCATAATGCTGCCGAGATGCGCCCGAAAATTGTCGAACGGCTGATGCAGGGACAGCGTATCGCGCTGGTGTCTGACGCGGGCATGCCGCTGATTTCCGACCCCGGCTATAAGTTGGTGCTCGCTTGCCGCGATGCCGGTGTGCCTGTGACCTGTGTGCCGGGGGCTTCAGCCTCGCTCGCGGGGCTTGTTCTGTCTGGTCTGCCTGCTGACCGGTTCTTTTTTGGCGGGTTTTTGCCGCCCAAATCCGCCGCACGGCGTGGCGCGCTCATGGACTTGCGCGCCATCCCTGCGACGCTGGTTTTTTATGAAACCGCGCCGCGGCTGGTCGAAAGCCTTGCCGATATGGCGGCGGTGCTGGGCGACCGGCCCGCAGCCGTGACGCGGGAACTAACTAAAAAATTCGAAGAAGTGCGTCCGGGCACACTGGAAAGCCTTGCGGCGCATTATGCAGAGGTGGGGGAACCGCGCGGCGAGATCGTCGTTGTTGTGGGGCAGGGCGGCGGCGCGGCGGCACTATGGGACGAAAGCCGCATCGATGCACGTCTGGCCGAGGTGCTGCGCGGGCAAAACCTGCGCGTCAAGGAAGCCGCCGCACTGGTCGCCGCAGAGAGCGGCTGGCGGAAGAACGATGTTTATACCCGCGCGCTGGCCGTCAAGGATGGGCTTTGATGGCGGGCGAAACAGGGTACCGCAAGGGGCTGCGCGCCGAAACGCTGGCGGCGTGGTATCTCCGCTTCAAGGGATACCGCATTCTGGCACTGCGTTATAAAACGCGGGTGGGAGAGATCGATCTCATCGCCCGGCGCGGTGGCGGCATTGTTTTTGCCGAAGTGAAATGGCGCTCAGGCCGGCAGGCGGCGATGGAGGCCATCCATAGCGACAATCAAACGCGGGTGCGGCGGGCGGCAGAACTTTACCTGCAAAAACATCCGCGCTACACTGGTTGCGAAACAAGATTTGATGCGCTGGTTTTTGCGCCCGGCCAATGGCCGCTGCATATCAAAAATGCCTTCTGATCGCGGGCGCGCCAAAAACAGATACAGGGGAGAAAACAATGTCCATTCGTAAAACATCCGGTTTCCGGTTCGTGCTGGCGACAGCCGCGCTGCTGACCGTGCCGGTACTGTCCGGCTGTGTGGGTTTGGCCGTCGGTGCAGGTGCAACGCTGGGTGTTGCCGCTGCGCAGGAAGGTGGCATTCAAGGCGCCGCCAGTGATGCGGCGATCAAAGTACAGGTTGCCGATGCATGGTTCCGCCATGACGTCGAAATGTACCGCCGTCTTGGCATCACAGTCAAAGAAGGGCGCGTTCTGGTCACCGGTACGCTGCCGCTGCCCGATGACAGGGTAGAGGCCATTCGCCTTGTCTGGCAGGTTGATGGTGTGCAGCAGGTCATCAACGAAATCCGCGTCGATGAACAGGGCGCAACGGTCGGCTCTTACGCCGGTGACGCCTGGATCACCGGACAGGTCAAGACGCTGCTGGTCTTCGACAAACAGGTACAGTCTGTGAATTACACGGTCGAGACCGTTGCAGGCACAGTTTATCTGATGGGGATTGGCCAGAGCCAGAGCGAGCTCAACCGCGCCATCAACCATGCCCGCAATACGCGCGGTGTGAAGAACGTGGTCAGTTATGTGCGGCTGCGCAGCGAGATGCCCTTGCCGGCGAATGGCCCCTCCGTCAGTGCCGTGCCGCAAGAGCCCGTTTACCGTGACCCTGTGCCACTGACGGGGCCGCAGTCCGTTGAAAGCATGCCGATCGATGATGCGCCGGCGGGGGGCTTTTGAGAGAAGACGATCCGACGTTAGAAGACCTGCACGTTTTTGAAACGCCGGACGAAGCGTTTCAATACGTGCGCTATGCCGGTACGCTCGATGACGCTGATATCGATATGGGCGAAACGTCGCTCGCGCTCGGTCTTTTGTTCCTGCCGGGCATCCGTCCGGAAAGATACCGCCACCATCTGCGCAAACTGGCCGAGGCACTGGCCGAAGACCATGCACAGCGTCTGAAACAGGGCGAAAAAGACGGCGCCGCTCTGCGCCTTGCCTGCCTGCGCCGTGTGATTCACGAACAGCAGGGCTATGCCGGTGACGGCGAAAACTATGACGATCTGCAAAACGCCAATATGATTCGCGTCATTGAACGGCGGCGGGGTTTGCCGGTGGCGCTTGGTCTTTTGTACATCATCGCAGGTCGTAAATGCGGCTGGCAGATTGACGGGCTGAATTTCCCAGGCCATTTCCTGCTGCGGCTTGAAATGGAGGGTGAACGTCTGATCGCAGACCCGTTCCGTGCCGGTGTAGAAATGGACGCGGCTTCGTTGCGGGTACTTTTAAAATCCATCGCGGGGCAAAAAGCCGAATTGTCACACCAGTTTTATGTGCCGGTTTCAAACCGTGACATGCTGCTGCGTTTGCAAAACAACCTTAAAAAACGCCTGATTGAACAGGAAGAATACGCGCAGGCGGTGATCGTGCTCGAAGCGATGGAGGCGCTTGCGCCGGATGAATACCGCACCTCGTTCGACAAGGGGGTTCTTTATGCCAAATTGGGCCAGAAGAGGCAGGCCATGCAGGCGCTGGAAGATTACATTATCCGCGCCCCTGATGCGCGCGACCGCCAGCAGGCGCAAGGCATCCTTGCGCAGATCAGGCAGCTACCGGACTGAGATCTTGCCCGCCGCGCAAGCCTTGCCTTTATCGCCGGTTTGATTATGCTTTAGAAAGTGTTCGGCATCCGCCGGATTTTATAGTCAGAGGATATTTTACCATGGGCATTATCACGCTCTTGCTGCTGGGCGCCTTCACGATGATTTACCTCAGCAACTCCATCCCCAAAAAGCCGCCGTTTTTTGAAAAGGCACTGAACTTCCTGTTCGAAAACATGAAATATCTGGGTATCGGCGGCCTCATCTATGGTCTTGTCGATGCGGTGATTACGCCGATTCAGGTGCCGAATGTCGATTATCTTGTCGTGCGCATGCTGTCTGACGTGATGATTGTGATGATGGCGCTGCCTTTCTGCTTCGACAAACTGGTCGAAAAATATAAAGACAAGGTCAACAAGGCCATCATCGACGAAGTTGCGGGTAGCGTTGCTTGGGTGCGCAGCAAAGACAAAATTGTCGGTGGCGCCGGTGCGGTGCTTTGTATCGTCATGTTTGCTTTTATCTTCAGATAAAACATCGCAATATAAAAAAACGGCCGCTTTTACAGCGGCCGTTTTTTTATGCGCGCTGCTAGCGTTTGGGTGCGGGCGGTTTGCGCGTGCCGGCTTTGGCTTCCGCCAGAATGTCTGCGATTTTTGGCAGCATCGGCGGCGGCGTGATGCCCATGTTGCGGTCGCCTTCGTCCGATCTCAGCCATTCATAGGCTTCGACGGGGAAAGGTTTTGCACCCGGCGGGCAGAAAGCGTTTTTCTTGGCTTTTGGCGCGGCATTGTACAAAAGAACCGTATGTCCGCCGACATCGACGACCTGCGGCACGGTGCCATTGACGCCGAGCATCTGGCCGATCTGATCTTTTTTGATGTCGAAATTTGCAAACAACTCCGGATAATCGCGCAGCCCCGGTGTCAGCGGAATGGCATCGATGAGCGCGGCGATTTTTTTGCCCTCCGGCGTGTCGCGGCGCGGGGTGACAGTGTATTCGCCGCCCTCGCGATCCGACAGTTCATAAGCGGCGGACTCCGGCGCATCTACCGTTTTGCCGGCATGCCACATATTATCTTTGCCTTCGCGCCGTATCGACAGCCGCAGCGTGGCCTTGTCGCCGCCACCGCTGGAATAACTATAGGTCGCGCTGATGCGCACATCTTCACCCAGCGGCAGGCCGATCAAAATTTCGCTTTTTTTCTTTTTTACTTCGGCTTCGATCTCGCGGCAGGCGGCTTTGATCTTGCGTTCCCAGTCTTTGGTGCGTGCGCGGTAATCGTTCACGATCTCAAGGCTGCGCCCTGCGGCCAGAAAACATACGCGGTCATTCGGCATATACGAAAACGCCTTGCGCAGTTCGCTTGTGCTCGGCGGTACGTAATCGGCGGGGGTGGTGACACCTTGCTTCTTCACAGAAACGATCGGCGCATTGCCCAGCCAGCCGCCCGCAAACAGAAGATTATCGACCTTTTGCGTTTGCTTGTCGTTCAGCTGCACAGAATCAACGGGGGCAAAATGGTTACCTTTGTAATCGACGGGTGCGTACATAAAGTACACGGGCTTTTTCTCGGGCGAGGCAAAAATCATCGGATGCTCGGTATAGGCGCGCGGCAGCGTCTGCGGCCCTTTGAAGACCTGCACGGCAGGCGCTTTCAGGCCGGTCAGCGCCAGCACTTCCGGCGCCTCGCGCTCCAGCCGCGTCAGCAAACCTTTGTACATCGCATCCCAGCTGTCGCCGATATCTTTCATATTGCCGGTTTGCATGACGGGCACGGTTTGCAGCTCTTTGCGCAATTCCTGTGTCAGCCGCTCCGCCGCCTCCAGCGCGCGTCCGGCCAATGCATAAACCACGGTACCGTTGCGTTTCTGTGTCATGACTTTAAATTCCTTTTTTGATGCCTTTATTCATAAAACCGGAGCGGGGAAATGTAAAGGGGCGGTTTTGCCTAAGGCGGGACGATATGCTATTGTCGCGCCCAGAAAAGCATAAAACATAAAAGCACTAAAGATTCTGAGCAGCCGCCGATCTAAAAAACACAAGGAAAACAGCATCATGGCATCTTACCAATACGTTTATGTGATGAAAGACCTGTCCAAGGCCTATCAGGGCGGGAAAAAGGTGCTGGAGAATATTTACCTGAGCTTTCTGCCCGGTGTGAAAATCGGCGTGCTCGGCCCCAACGGTTCGGGTAAATCGACCTTGCTCAAGATCATGGCCGGTATCGAAAAGGATTTTCAAGGCGAGGCTTGGTCGGCCGAAGGCGCGCGCGTGGGCTATCTGCCGCAGGAGCCGCATCTGGATGCCAGCAAGACTGTCATGGAAAACGTGCTGGAGGCGCTGGGCGAAGTGAAAGCCGCGCGCGACGAGTTTGACGCGATCACCGCCAAATTTTCCGAAGAAGATGCCGATTTCGATGCACTGATGGCGCGTCAGGCGGAGCTGCAGGAAATCATCGACGCGGCCGATGGCTGGAATATCGAGCGTACGGTCGAAATCGCCATGGATGCGCTGCGCTGCCCGCCGGCGGATAGCGCTGTGACCAACCTGTCGGGCGGTGAAAAACGCCGCGTCGCACTGTGCCGTTTGCTGCTGGAAAAGCCCGACCTGCTGCTGCTCGATGAACCGACCAACCACCTAGATGCGGAATCGGTTGCATGGTTGCAGCGTCACCTGCTGGATTACAAAGGCACGGTTGTCATGGTCACGCACGACCGCTACTTCCTTGATAATGTCACCGGCTGGATTCTCGAGCTCGACCGTGGCCGCGGTATTCCGTACGAGGGCAACTATACCGAATATCTCGACAACAAATCCAAACGTCTGGCGCAGGAAGGCCGCGAGCAGGAAGCCCGCGAAAAAACCCTGTCGCGCGAACTGGAATGGGTGCGTCAGTCGCCCAAGGCGCGTCAGGCGAAATCCAAGGCGCGTATCACGGCCTACGAAGATTTGTTCGCCGAAAGCCAGAAGTTCGAAAAGACCCGCACGTCGCAGATCGTTATCCCTGTGCCGCCGCGTCTGGGGCAGAACGTCGTGGAATTTGAAAACGTATCCAAAGGATATGACGATCGTCTGCTGATCGAAAATCTGACGTTTAAATTGCCGCCGGGCGGTATCGTCGGTGTGATCGGCCCCAACGGCGCCGGTAAAACCACGCTGTTCCGCATGATTACCGGCGAAGAAACACCGGATACGGGCAAGGTGACGGTGAGTGACAGCGTTGTCATGGGCTATGTGAACCAGAGCCGTGATTCGCTCGATGGCAACAAGACGGTCTGGGAAGAAATTTCCGAGGGAAATGATATCCTCGCCCTTGGCAAGCGTGACATGCCGAGCCGCGCCTATTGCGGTTCTTTCGGCTTCCGCGGCCCCGACCAGCAGAAAAAAGTCGGCGTGCTGTCGGGCGGTGAACGTAACCGTGTGCATATGGCGCGGATGATGAAAACGCCCGCCAACCTGCTACTGCTCGATGAACCGACCAACGATCTGGATACCGAAACGCTGGGCGCGCTCGAAGACGCGCTTGAAAACTATGCCGGCTGTGCGGTTGTGATCTCGCACGACCGCTGGTTCCTTGACCGTCTTGCCACGCATATCCTTGCGTTTGAGGGGGACAGTCAGGTTGTGTTCTTTGAAGGTAACTACGAAGACTACGAAAAAGACCGTAAGAAACGCTTCGGCGAAGATGCCGACCAGCCGCACCGCATCAAATACAAACCGCTGCGCCGCGCATCGTAGGCATAGTCTTGCTGGCTCAAGCCCCCGCCTTGCCGCCGAAGGGGGCATGGCGATAGGGATTGGTTTTTAAGAATAGAGGCAGGCGCGCGCAACAAAAAACCCGCCATCTTCTGGCGGGGTTTTTGTTTGCCGGTCGTCGGTGATCGTTATTTCTTGCGTCCGCGCAGGCTGACGAGGAGGCTTTCGACCTTGCCACCGCCGCGCTGGATAACCGCGTCAAAGTCGGAGCGTTGGGTGATCGCCATGCTGACGTTTTCGATGAAAACATCGATGACTTTTGGCTGGCCGCCGCTGTTGCGAACGCGCCATTCGATGGCAATCGGCGGGCCGCCCTGCTGGATGACCTGACTGGTCACGATGGTGTCGCGGTCATTGAGCACACGGGCGTTGTTGACCTTGAACTGCTGCCCGGAATATTCACTAAAACGCTGGGCATAGGTGCGCACGATCATGTCTTCGAACAGGGTTAGATATTCTTTGCGTTCTGCCTCGGTCGCGCTGCGCCAGTGCGTGCCCAGCGCGAAGCGGCCGATGGTCTGTACGTCGAAATTTTTGCGCAAGAGTTCACGCACGCGTTTCTGACGTTCCGCGCCGTTCAATTCTTTGTCAGTGAGTTCCGTCAGGGCGGAATCGCCCATTTTCTGCACAAAGCTAATGGTGGCATCCGTCTTTTTCTCGGCCATGGCAGCAGCGGCGGGCAGCAGCAGGGCGAGAACCATGCCTAGCATCATCACGCGGCGGGTCAGGGAGAGTGAAATCATGTCCGTTCAGTTCCTTGTGTCGGTGGTATGGAGGGGGCGGGATTATTCCCAGCCCTCATCGTAATATTGAACCGCCTGCGGCTTGGCCGGAGCATCAGGGTTAATGTCGCGCACCAGCGAACGGCGCTTCTGCGTATAGGCGCTGCGCACGGCAGCGTAGTAATCAAGGCTGTTGCGGCGCATATCGCGCACGGCACTCACCAGTCTTGCACGGTTGTCGAGCCCCTCGACCGCGCCGCGCGTGTAGTAAATCCATTTTTCGTCGCGGTTGAAGGCATAGAGCCTCACAGGATCCGCAAAAGTATCGACCGCAAGGCCTGCACCGTCACGCAGGGAGGAAGGCCCCAGCACCGGCAAGACCAGATAGAAGCCCTCACCAAAGCCCCAGACGGCCAGAGTCTGGCCGAAATCTTCCGGCTCGTACGGCAGGCCGTTTGCGCCCGCCATGTCGAAAAGACCGCCAATACCGCCGACGGTATTCATGACGAAACGCGCTGTGGCCACGCCTGCGCCTTTGAAATCGCCTTGCAGTACATTATTTGCAACGATCAGCGGACTGCGAAGGTTCCGCATGAAATTTTGCACACCTGCGCGGAAGAAGTCGGGTGTCAGGAAATTATAAACCTTTGCAACGGGTTCGATCAGCGCACGGTCAAGTGCGTTGTTGAAAGCGAAGACACCGCGGTTCAGAGGCTCCAGCGGGTCATAAACCGCATTGGGTTGCAGCTCGCTCCGTGCGCTGCTGCAGCCGGTGGTGGCGGCCAGAAGAAAGGCGCACATCACCATGGCGATGGATTTGGAAGCGGTTTTGAGCAGGAAGGGGCGATTCTGGGGCATGGATGTCTCTCTGACGGGGCCGTTGTTTTTACTTTAACTATATATAATTACTCAATTCTTAATTGCTAGCCATCTTCCATATGCAAAAGAGCCGAGGCGCCCATGAGCAGACTGACGATGGCGGGTGTCCAGGCCGCCAGATACACAGGGATTTTCTGCGAAATGCCGAAAGCTTGAAGAATAGATTCCATGAAGAATATAAAGAAACCAACGCCCACGCCAAGACCTATCATAACCCCTGTACCCCCGAATCTTTGCGGGCGTAGCGAAAATGTCGCAGCCAGCAGCACCATGGCTGCCAGCAGGAAGGGGAGTGCCAGCAAAGACTGGAAGTGAATGGCGAGCCGCGTGCCCGAAAAACCCGCCTCTGTCATAATGCGGAGATATTCTGGGATCCTCCAAAACGATACAGTTTCGGGATTGGCGAAAGATTCTTCAATCTGCCGCGCCGTGAGCTCTGTCGGCAGCTGAACGATATCGGCTGTGCGCGCGCCCTCTGCCGTATTGATCCGCGCATCGGCCAGTTCCCAAAACCCGTCATCAAGACGGGCGCGGGGACTGTCGACCCTTTTCTGGAAAGTGTCGTCACGGTCAAAAAAGAAGACAATCACGTCCTGCATGCGCCAATGCTGCTGGTCGAAACTGCTGGCATGGAACAGGGCATAGCCTTCCTCTGCCGGCTGGCGCAGCCAGATGCCGGTGCGCGAAACGGTGACCAGATTGGATGATGTGTTGAAATACGCGCTTTCCAGCCGCTCGAATTTTTCAAGCATAATGGCGCTTGCCGGATTGACCGCCGTTGTTACCGCAACGCCGATCAGAAAAGCGCCCAAAATCATCGGGCTCAGAAATTGCCAGACCGAAATGCCGGCGGCGCGTATCACCACCAGCTCGGATGTCTTGTTGAGCTTCCAGCAGGTATAGATCGCGCCGAACAGCACGGCGAAGGGAATGACTTTCTGCCCGACTTCCGGCAGCTTCAGCGCGGCCATCATCAGGACGATATTGATCGACACATCCTGCGCACCTGACGCGCGGCGCATCAGTTCGATGACATCAAAGATAAAAACAAGCCCGAAGAGAATCATCACCAGCGCGGCGAAATTCACCAGAAAGTGCCGGAGGATATAACGGAAAAGGGTTGCGCTGGCTGTCATGCTGTCGCCCCTTCTGCGGCTGTCACAGGGGACCGTCGCCATTTACGCAAGAGTGCCATCAGCCATTGTTCGCCGCGCAGGTGCATCAGAAAAGCCGCAACGATAATCGGTACAAAAGTAAGGGCGTAAAGCGTGGGCAACAACATGGGCTGCTTTTTGGCGGCGTTGCCCAGTGCCATTTCGGCAGCCTGCAGGCCGATGACAATAAGAATGGCGGCAAGAACCTTGCGGTTTTGTCCGCGCCGGTTAAAGGGGCCGAGCAAGATACAGGCGAGCGATACCAGCGTAAACCCGAGCGCATTGAACGGCGCGAGCAGGCGCAGATGTGCTTCGACGATAAAGGCATCTTTGAAGCGCAGGTCGCGTTTGTCTTCCAGATCCGGACGCAGCAGTTCGGGCAGGGTGCGCTCGCTTGCTTCACGCCAGCGCTCCTGCGCCTCGCCCTCCAGCCCTTTGATCTCGATGGTGTAGCGCGAGAAGAACAGGCGCGACACCACGCCGTTCTGCGGGTCCATCTGCTGGCGCATGCCGTCATAGACAAGAATATTCGGCTCTTCGCCGTTCATGAAAATGCGGCCGCGCTTGGCGGTGACGGTGACAGGGGGCTTGTCCGTATCGCGGCGGTCATGAATCATCAGCCCGAGCAAATCGCCCGCGGCGTCGCGCTGGCGGACATAGACTGTCAGGTCGTTGCTGAAAGTATTGAACACTCCTTCGCGCAGCAAAAATGCCGAATACTGCGCCTTGATCTCGCGGCGCAGCTTTTTCATCTCCCCGTGGCTCAAGGGGGAGATGAAGCAGGTGATCGCGATCAATACCACCATGAAGGCGCTGCACAGGATCAGCGCCGGGCGCGCCAGTGTGAACTGGTCAAAGCCGCAGGCGCGCATGACGACCAGCTCATTGTCCATAATCATTTTATTATAGGTAAAGAGGATGCCGGTCACCAGCGCCAGCGGCAGGATCACCTCAAGAAACCGCGGCAGGGTCAGCGCGATCAGTTTCAGAAAAAGGCTTGGCGGTGCATCGGAATTGGCGACCAGCTCCAAAAGACGCAAAGACTGGCTCAGCCAGATAACCAAAGCCAGCGTGACGGCCACAAATACCGTTACGGAAAAAAGGTTTTTGAAAAGATACCGCGTGGTCAGCATCGGCGTTGCATCCGGGGGTGGCGTAACGCCTGTCGCCCTATTATGATCTTCATGGTTGCGGGGCGCCCGCGTTTGCGGCGCGCTGTCTGCATGCTTTGTTTTTACCTTCTCCTGCCTCAAAAAGAAAGAAAAATAGCCGCCATGACCTCCACCTCAGCCAAGATTCTTTTCGACCAGAAGCCCGCCAAAAACGCCGATACACGGGTGGTTTTCGCCATCGAAGACGGCAAGCACGGCGCCAAGCTGACGGCCGGCGCGCGCGATCTGGACGCCAAAACCAAAGGCGCGATCAAACGCGCCGTGGCCGCCGCCGATTTCACAGGCAAGAAGGCGCAGATGCTGGCTATTCCAGGGCCGGAAGGCATTAGCGCCAAACATATTATCGTGGCCGGTCTCGGCAAACCGTCTGATCTGGGCACGCTTTGTTTTGAAAAAATCGGCAGCACACTGGCCGCGCAGCTGAACACGCGCAAATCGGCGGTCGCCGATGTCAGCTTCCCCGAAGAAGAAGCCAAGGCCTCCAAAATTAGTGCCGATGCCGCCGCGGCGCATCTGGCGCTGGGCGCGCTTTTGAATACATATCGTTTCGATAAATACCTGACCAAAGAGCCGAAGGATAAAAAGCCGACGCTGAAATCCGTGCAGCTGACCGTCAAAGACGCTGCCAAGACGCGCAAGGCTTTCAGCGGCGCGCAAAAAATTGCCGAGGGTGCGTTTCTGACGCGTGATCTGGTTTCCGAAGTGCCGAATGTGCTCTATCCCGAAAGCTTTGCCGCGATTATCAAAAAAGAACTCGCGCCCCTTGGTATCGAGGTCAAAATTCTGACCGACAAAGACATGAAAAAACTCGGCATGGGGGCCATCCTTGCCGTCGGGCAGGGCAGCGCGCGTCTGCCGCGTCTGGTTAGCATGGAGTATAAGGGCGGCAAAAAAGGCCAGCGCCCTGTGGCCTTCGTCGGCAAGGGCGTGACGTTTGATACCGGCGGTATTTCTCTCAAACCCGGCCCCGGCATGGAAGAAATGAAATGGGATATGGCAGGCGCCGGCACGGTTGTCGGCCTGATGAAGGCGCTGGCGTCGCGCGGCGCGAAGGCCAATGTCATCGGCATCGTCGGCCTTGCCGAAAACATGCCCTCCGGCAATGCCTATCGTCCCGGTGACATTGTAACGTCGATGTCTGGCCAGACGATCGAGGTGCACAATACCGATGCCGAAGGCCGTCTTGTCCTCTGCGATGCGCTTTGGTACGTGCAGCAAAAATTCAAGCCGACGCATATCGTTGATCTTGCCACGCTGACGGGCGCTGTGATTATCGCGCTGGGTCATGAATATGCCGGTTTGTTCAGCAATGACGATGCACTGGCCTGGGATCTGGTCAGCGCAGGTCGCGAAACCGGCGAGCCTGCATGGTATATGCCGATGAATGACGCATGGGACAAAGCCATCGACAGCCCCGCTGCCGACATGAAGAATATCAGCGGTGGCCGCGATGCAGGCTCTGCCATCGGCGCACATTTCCTGAAGCGTTTCATTCAGGACGGCGTCAAATGGGCGCATCTGGATATCGCGGGCGTGGCATGGTCAAGCAAAGACCGCACCGGCGTACCCAAGGGGGCATCGTCTTTCGGCGTACGCCTTCTGGATCGCTACGTCGCCAATAACTGGGAATAAACCACACGGCAGGAGAGGTATCTCCGCCGCCGCATCAAGGAGAGAGCATGTCCATCCTAAAATCGCGGCGGTTTGTGCCGCTGTTTGTGACGCAGTTTCTGGGCGCGTTTAACGACAATTTGTTCAAGAACGCGATGTTGATGCTCATCACCTTCCGCCTTGCCGAACAGGCGGGGATGTCACCGCAAATGCTGGTCACGATTGCGGCGGGTATTTTTATCCTGCCGTTTTTCCTGTTTTCGGCCACGGCGGGGCAGCTGGCAGATAAATACGACCGCGCCCTGATTGCGCGGCGTGTCAAACTGGCCGAAATCGCGCTGATGGTGCTGGCCGCAATCGGGTTTCTGAGCGGCAATATCTGGATTTTGATGTTCCTGCTCTTTTGCATGGGGACACAATCGGCATTTTTCGGCCCCGTCAAATATGCCATCCTGCCGCAGCATTTGCAAAAAGACGAGCTGCTGGCCGGTAACGCCTATGTCGAAGCGGCAACGTTCCTCGCGATCCTCGCGGGGACGATCGCAGGCGGGCTTCTGGTGATGAGCGCGCTCGGCGAATGGATTATTTCTGCCGGCATTATTCTTGTGGCGATTGCGGGCTACATTTCAAGCCGTCTGATCCCCGAAGCCCCTGGCCCCGTGCCAGCCCTTGCCGTCAATCCGCGTTTCTGGAGCGAGACGTATAAAATGATGCGCGACACGCAAAAAGATGTCGCGGTTTATCGCTGCATTCTGGCGATTTCGTGGTTCTGGCTGGTCGGCGCGACCTATCTGACGCAATTTCCCGCCTATGCTAAAGATTTTCTGGGCGGTGATGAAACCGTGGTGACGCTGCTGCTGACGCTGTTCTCGATTGGTATCGGCGTCGGCTCGATTGCCTGTGAAAAGCTGCTGAAGGGCCGTGTACAGCTGACCTATGTGCCGCTTGCCGCGATTGGTATGGCGATATTCGGGGTCGATTTATATTTCGCAACGGGCGGCGTGATGCCTTTGGTGAATGAGGGCGCACTCATGAATGCCGCTGGTTTCGCGGCGCAAGCTGGCGGCTGGCGCGTGATGCTCGATCTTTTTCTGGTCGCAAGCTGCGGTGGTATGTTTGTGGTGCCTCTTTATGCCATGGTGCAGCAGCGCGCGCCCGAAGGTATGGTTGCCCGCACTATCGCGGGCTTGAACGTCATGAACAGTCTTTTTATGGTCGTTTCAGCGGTTATTTGCGTTATTTTGCTGCAAATGGCTTTCACAATCCCTGCGATCTTTTTTGTGATGGCACTGTGTAATATTCTTGTCGCGCTTTATATCGTACATCTTTTGCCGGAGGATCTGATGCGCTCGCTTGCACGTACTGTTCTGGGCTGGGCTTATAAAGTCGAAATCAAAGGACTCGAGAATTTCGAAGCCGCCGGAAAGCGCGTGCTGATCGTCGCCAACCATACATCGTTTCTGGATGCGGCGCTGATCGCGGCCTATCTGCCGGTCAAAATCACGTTTGCCGTCAACAGTCACATCGCGCAGAAATGGTGGGTAAAGCCTTTCCTGACGCTGGTAGACGCCTTCCCGCTCGACCCCACCAATCCGATGGCGGTCAAGGCGCTTGTCGAAGAAGTCAGGCAGGATAAAATCGCCATGATCTTCCCCGAAGGCCGCATCACCGTCACCGGCGCATTGATGAAAATCTACGAGGGCCCCGGCATGATTGCCGACAAGGCGCAGGCGCGTCTTTTGCCTATTCGTATCGACGGGGCGCAATATACGCCGTTTTCGCGGCTGCGCGGCAAGGTCAATATCCGCTGGTTCCCCAAAATAACGCTGACAGTGCTGCCGCCCTGTGACTTCCAGCTGCCCGAAGAAGCGCGTGGCCGCCGCCGTCGCCAGCTGGCCGCATCCAAGCTCTATGACTTGATGTCAGGTATGATGTTTGAAGCCAGCGATTCAAATGAAACCCTGCTGCGTGCGCTGATGCGCGCACGGCGACTGCATGGCGGCGGGCATGTCGTCTGCGAAGATCCGATGCGTCAGCCGATGGGATATAAGCATCTTATTAGTGCCGCCATGGCGCTTTCGCGTGTGCTCAGCCGTGCCATGCCCCCCGCACCTGCCGATACGGCAGTGCCTGCTGTCGGCGTGCTGCTGCCAAACATGACGGGCACGGTATTGACGTTTTTTGCCCTGCATGCGGCGCGCCGTACGCCTGCGATGCTGAATTTCTCTTCAGGGCCTGCGCAGATTGTCAGTGCTTGCCAGACGGCGCGGCTGACGCATGTGCTGTCGTCGCGCCGCTTTGTCGAGATGGGAAAACTGGGTTCCGTGATCGAGGCGATGGCAGCCGCGGGGGTGGAGATGCTCTATCTCGAAGACCTGCGCAAAAAAATCAGCTTTGGCGATAAGCTTTATGGCCTTGCCGCGCGTGTCTGGCCGGAAGCGCTCGACCGGCTGCAAAAACCTGCCGCCACGCCGGACGATGCGGCGGTGGTGCTGTTCACGTCGGGATCGGAAGGCACGCCCAAAGGTGTTGTGCTATCGCACCGGAATATCCGCGCGAATTGCCACCAAATCGGCAGCCGTATCGATTTCGGCCCGTCGGATATCGTCTTTAACTGTCTGCCGATGTTCCATTCTTTCGGTCTGACGGGCGGCACACTGCTGCCGATCCTCTCCGGCCTGCGCACGTTTTATTACCCGTCGCCGCTGCACTACCGCATCGTGCCGGAGCTGGTCTATGACACCAACGCAACCATTCTGTTCGGCACCGATACGTTCCTGTCTGGCTATGCCCGTTTTGCGCATCCGTACGATTTCCATGCGATCCGGTATATTTTTGCGGGCGCGGAGAAGCTCAAGGATGAAACGCGCAAGACCTATGCCGATAAATACGGTGTGCGTATTTTTGAAGGCTATGGCGCAACCGAAACAGCCCCCGTCATCAGCATCAATACGCCGATGCACAACAAACCGGGCAGTGTCGGGCGGCTTTTGCCCGGCATCACGTCGCGGCTGGAGCCTGTCGAGGGGATTGATGCTGCGGAGGCAGGCAAGCTCGTTATTCATGGCCCCAATATCATGAAGGGCTATCTTAAATCCGACGCACCGGGCGTGCTGCAGCCGCCAGAAGGTGGCTGGTATGATACCGGCGATATCGTCGCGATTGACGAGGCGGGTTATATCACCATTCAGGGGCGTATGAAGCGCTTCGCCAAGATCGGCGGTGAAATGGTGTCGCTCACGGCGGTCGAGGCTGCCGTGCAGAAACTCTGGCCCGAGGCGCAGCATGCGGTGGTCAGTGTCAAAGACGATAAGAAAGGCGAAAAGCTGATCTTGTTCACCACACAGCCGGAAGCGAAGGCCGATGCCCTTGCGCCGCATTTCCGCACGCTGGGGCTCAATGAACTATCGGTTCCGCGCCAGATACAGCCCGTATCGACAATCCCGCTGCTGGGCACCGGCAAGACGGATTACGTGACGCTGCAAAAACAGGCGGCGGCGGTTTAAGCCGAAGGCTCAGCGAAAGGCGGCAGAAGGGCGAGGGATTCGTCGCTGCGCTTTTCTTTGTGGCTTTCGCTCAGCTCCCCGCGTGTGGAGAGGGTGACGGTGGTTTCGTAAGTGCCGGTCTTGTCGCGCATGCGCAGCGTTGCTTGCCAGCCGCCGCCGTATTTTTCGCACCGTGCGCGCAGCATCACAGCAGCCGCGCCGAAATAAAGCCGAAAAGAAAGATAATCCTCGATATTGTCCACATCCAGCGCCAGCGGCGCGGCGGCGTTTGCGGCGTGGATATTGGCGATGCTGCCATCCAGCGGGATCGTGTCCGCGTGCAGCACCACGTAATACTGTGCGGGCGCTGTGGGCTGCGGTTTGAGCACACGCGCCAGCTGCGCCCCGTCGCCGTAAAAGGGCAGCGGCATCAGCGCCAGCGCGCAATCGCTGCCATAGCGCGTGACAGGTTCGGCCGCGTTGATTTTATGCAGAATTTCGGTCGTCTGTGCGATGGAGGGGGAATGCCAGCCGTCAGTCATGCGGAGCCTCTTGCCTTTTGGAGGTGATCGCCGAATAATACCACATCGTTCGTTTTGTAAACAATGCTGCCGCGCAGCCGGGAAGTCTTATGACCGATATACGATTTTATCACATGATCACAAAACGGCTGGAGCAGGCGCTGCCTGAGCTTTTGGCCAAAGCGATCACCGTGCAGCCGCGCATTGTTGTCAAAGCAGGCAGCCGCGAGCGTATCGAAACACTGGACAGCCTGCTGTGGACGTTTGATCCCGCAGGGTTTCTGCCGCACGGCTATATCCGTGACGGAAGCGAAGCCGACCAGCCGGTCTGGCTGACGACCGAAGATGACAACCCGAACGGGGCGAAAATGCTGGTCTTGACCGATGGCGCGACATCGCCGCAGGTAGCGGATTTTGATTTATGCTGCGAATTGTTCGATGGCAATGACGATGAGTCCGTTGCCGCGGCGCGGGCGCGCTGGGCGGATTATAAGGTTGCAGGGCACGATCTGACTTATTTCCAGCAGGACGAACAAGGTCGCTGGGTTAAAAAATAATCTTACTCGGGGCAAGGAAAGCCGCGGGCAATCGCAACGGCGACATTTTTTGCTGCCGCACCGCGCAGGTTTTCGGGGAAAATTTCGGCATAGCTGCGATAAAGGTCGATCAGCTGCTGGCTGCGCACCGGGCCGTGGCTGCAAGCGCGCTCCCCGCTGACGGGGCCGGCCAGCATGGCATTGGCGATACCGCTGACATAACCCGCGCAAAAGCCGTAATCCGTATCATAGCGGCTGTTGCACATGACCAGCAGCTCATGGCCGGTCATGCCATCGCTGTTGACAGCGGCAAGGGTGGAACGGATAGGCAGGGCGCAAAGCAGGCAGAAAAACAGTGTCAAAATAGAAAACGGGCGCATCGAAGCCTCCGGCAAGAGGGGGAGCGTGAATAGGCGTTTGTACCATGCGCCGCCCATAAAAAAAAGGCGGCTTCAATAAGCCGCCTTTTTTTAAAGTCTTTATACGGTTAGCGCGATGCCTGACGCGTGGGCTTGTTGCGTACCGGCGTACGGTCGGCAATCACCATGCCGTTCATCAGCTGCTGGAACTGTCCGTTACGCTCTGCGACCAGACCGTCAAACTGCTTGCGCTCCTTGCCTTCCAGCATTTTACCCGTTGGCAGCTTGAGGGAGGTCGGGTTGACGTGTTTGCCATTGACCAGAATCTCGTAATGCAGATGCGGGCCGGTCGAACGGCCGGTGGTGCCGACATAACCGATGATCTGGCCCTGTTTGACGCGGCTTCCTGCACTCAGACCGGCGCGGTAGCCATTCATATGTGCATAGGCCGTTTGCAGGTCTTTGCGATGGCGGATGCGGATATATTTGCCATAGCCGCCGAGGACACCGATTTTCTCAACCGTGCCATCCCCTGCCGCATAGATCGGTGTGCCGGTCGGCGCGGCGAAGTCGATGCCTTTGTGCATCTTGCCGTAGCCAAGGATCGGGTGGCGACGCATGCCGAAACCGGAGCTGAGACGCGCACCATCAATTGGTGTTTTCATCAGCGATTTTTTGGCGGATTGGCCTTTGTTGTCAAAATAGTCCGAGTCGCCCGAGGGGGAGCTATAGAGATAGAAAGGCATGTCACGGCCACCAAGCTGCAGCTTGGCGTAAACGATGGTATTGCGGCCAGAAACCACGTCACCGCTATCCGTCGCGAATTCTTCGTACATCACTTCGAATTTGTCACCGACTTGAATGTCGCGCTGGAAGTCGACGTTCCAGGAATACATTTTAATCAGGTCGAGGATGATCGCATCGGGCACGCCGCTGTTCTTGGCGGAGACATAGAGCGAGTTATCAATCGTACCGCGCGCGGCTTTCACGCTGCGGAAAATCGGCTTTTCATGCTGGCCGACTTTATAGCTGCCATCTTGGGCAAGGTTGACCATGACCGTATTGATCTTATCTTTTTCAATTTGCAGGCCGCTGAATTTGGGGTCTGCCACGGCAGGGTCTTTATTGAAAAAGACGGTGATGGCATTGCCGGGGTTGAGATCACGCGGGTTGTAGACTTTGCTGAGCGCCTGAATAGCGCTATAGGCTTCGCCACGCGGCACATCGTTGCGTACCAGCAGTTCCATCAGCGTATCGCCGCGGCCGACTTCCAGTTTTTTCTCGGCGACAAAAAAATCGCTGCCTGCCTGCAAAAGGTTCTGGATGCTGCTGTGAATGAAGGCCAGTTTTTCGGCAACGGCAGGGGGCACGTCTTTGGCTGTGACCGTGTGCGCGGGCTGCGGTTTGTCGACAGGGCGCTGCTCTGTGCGCGCGAAGTCGCTGAATTCATAGGAGGCGGGGGCGGGTACATGATTGAAAGCGCTTTTCATGTTGCCGGGCACATTGCCGGGAATATTTTCAACGCCGGCAAAATGCGCGGTGTTGGGGGCGGGCGTCATCACATCGGCTGCGGCCATGCGCGGAGAATTTTCCGGCGTGGTGGCGGGAGCGGAGAGGAGCGAGAGCGCGCCATAGACAGCGGCAATTGCGACGAGCGGAAGAAAGGCCTGACGCAAACGGAAATGGCGTTTGCGGAACATTCTTGTGCGCGGTGAATAATACTGCTGCAAGGTCCATACCTTTGAGTTGTTGCGAAGGTGAGGGAAGTGAACACCAGTACAGATACGAATTCAAGACTTGACTTTGACCGAAAGGCCGATCCCCGAATACATAATCTAACGCAAAGCGTACTGTTAACAAAGAGTAAAGCGTATATTCCATAGAGGGTTCCACAGAGGCCTGTAAATAATTATTTATGATATGAAAAACACCGAACATATATTACGAAACGTACAACGCGCTGGACGTGACTTTATAAGATTGTGTAGGATGCGCGGGATCATATCGTACGCAGGAAAACTCCATGAACGGACAGCCTGAACAAAAGGGTGAAAAAATGACACATGCCAGCACATTGATGAAGGGCAAGCGCGGATTGATTATGGGCGTCGCCAATGACCGCTCGATCGCCTGGGGCATTGCCGAAACCGCGCATAACCACGGCGCAGAGCTGGCTTTTACCTATCAGGGCGAAGCACTGGAAAAACGCGTACGCCCGCTGGCCGATGGTATTGGCTCCAAAATTGTTCTGCCCTGTGACGTGACAAATGCGGACAGCATTGATGCGACTTTTAGCCATATTGAAAAAGAATGGGGCGGGCTGGATTTCGTTGTGCATGCGATCGCTTATTCCGACAAAAACGAACTGGACGGTATGTATCTCAATACCAGCCGCGACAATTTCCTGAAAACCATGGACATTTCCGTCTATTCTTTCACGGCAGTCGCGCAGCGCGCCGTGCCGCTGATGAAAAACGGCGGCAGCCTTTTGACCATGACCTATTACGGTGCAGAACGCGTCATGCCGCATTATAATGTCATGGGCGTGGCTAAGGCGGCGCTGGAAGCTTCGGTGCGCTATCTCGCCAGCGACGTCGGGCCGCAGGGCATCCGTGTTAATGCTATTTCCGCAGGGCCGATCAAGACGCTGGCTGCCAGCGGTATCGGTGATTTCCGTTACATTTTGAAATGGAACGAGCTGAACGCGCCCCTGCGCCGCAATGTCACCACGCAAGATGTCGGCGGGGCAGGGCTGTTCCTGCTCAGCGACCTCGGTGCGGGCGTGACGGGCGAAATCATGTATGTCGACAGCGGCTATAACACCATCGGCATGGTGCAGGTCGACAGCGCCAAGCAAACGGCAGAGCTTCTGGCGAGCATTTCCGGCTAAATTTTTCAGAACGGCAGGAATGCATGTCCGCCAATCTTTTCGGTACGTTGCTGCGTTATATCACCTGGGGCGAAAGCCACGGGCCGGCGATTGGCTGCGTCGTCGATGGCGCGCCGCCGATGATTGCGCTTTGCGAAGCCGACATCCAGTATCACCTTGACCGCCGCAAGCCGGGGCAAAACCGTTTTACCACCCAGCGCAAGGAAGCGGATGAAGTGCGAATCCTCTCCGGTGTCTTTGACGGCATGACAACCGGCGCGCCGATTTCGCTGATGATCGAAAATACCGATGCGCGGTCGAAAGATTACGAGAATATCCGCCACAAATACCGCCCCGGCCACGCAGATTTCACCTATGACCAGAAATATGGCATTCGTGATTATTGCGGCGGCGGGCGCTCTTCGGCGCGTGAAACCGCTTCGCGCGTGGCGGCGGGCGCCGTGGCGCGCAAAATCCTGCAAAGCGAGATTGGCGAAGATATCCTTATTCGCGGCGCTGTTGTTGAAATTGGCGGTATTGCGATCAACCGCAGTCGCTGGGACTGGGCGCAGACTGACCAGAATCCGTTCTTCTCTGCCGATGCGGCGATTGTGCCTGAGTGGGAAGCGGCGCTGGACGCCGCACGCAAAGACCTCTCCAGTCTTGGCGCGGTTGTCGAAGTGGTTGCCAGTGGCTTTCCTGCCGGACTGGGCGCGCCGGTGATCGACAAGCTGGATGCAGATCTTGCCAAAGCGATGATGAGCATCAATGCCGTGAAGGGCGTCGAGATTGGTGCGGGATTTACGGCGGCACGGCTGCGCGGCGAAGAAAACGCCGACCAGATCCGTATGCAGGGCGGCGTGCCGCATTTTCTCAGCAATCATGCCGGCGGCATACTGGGCGGTATTTCGACGGGGCAGGATATTGTGGTGCGTATGGCCTTCAAGCCGACAAGCTCTCTGCCGCAGCCTTTGCTGACAATCGACGATAACGGCGATGAAACCGAAATTGCCACCAAAGGCCGCCACGACCCCTGCGTGGGTATTCGCGGTGTGCCGGTTGCCGAAGCCATGATGGCGCTCACGCTCTGCGATCACTGGCTGCGGCACAAGGCGCAGTGCCTGTAGCCTGCAGGGGCGTAAAGATAAAGCGCCTGTGAGCTCTGTAAGCAAAGCAAAAGCCCTACGCACACCGCTTACGGCTTCTTTTAAAAATCAGAATCTTGGGGCTGTTTGTTCATGCGCGGGCGAATCGCCGAGGGCTTTCGTCTAAAAACGCAACCTTTTCAGACACAAAGCAGGTTGTGCGGCGGCTGGTTTTTCCGGAGTCTGTTTTTTAGGGTCTTGAAAATAAACAGTATTTTCTCGGGCGGGGGGCGCCTGTAAAAAAGACTCGACTCTTATCCACAGAGACACGACACTCTGACTCGAGGAAAAGCACCGCCCAATTTTTTGGCTACGGTGCCTCCCTTAATACTTCGCTTCGATGATTCTGCCCCATGTGCTTCGGCATGTGGGGCTTTTTTTTGGCTTGGTTGATGCAATGGAATATATCCGCAATTTATGTGTCGTTCAACACGCAATCTTGAGTTAGTCTCATAAAAATTTTCCACACCTCCTTTAAAAGGTATTGACATGAGCGACATGCCACAGCGCCGCAAAGAAGATAAATTCTCCGCAAAAGTATGGCGGTTTTTCTATCGCTTCTTTTTCATGATCGGCGTCGCGATGTTTATCTCCAGTGTCATGCTCATCATGACACTGTCGCGCATGATGAATTATACGCCGTCGTCGTTGCCCGATGAAATGGTGCTGACCTTTGTCATCAAATCAGATCTTGTCGAAGTTGTCGGGCGTCCTTCGTTGTCTCAGCCGCTCTTGCGTCCGGCAACCACGTTGCAGGATGCCGTCTCCGCGCTCGACCTTGCCGCAAAAGATAAGCGTGTCAAAGGCCTTGTCGCACGTATCGAAGACATGAGTCTTTCCGCGGCACAATTGCAGGAACTGCGTGACGCGCTGCTGCGCTTCCGCATGGCGGGTAAACGCGCCTATGTCTATGCCGATACCTATGGCGGTTTCAGCGGCGGCATGGGCGATTATTATCTGGCTTCTGCCTTTGATGAAATCTGGCTTCAGCCCGTGGGGATTGTCTCGCTTTCCGGTGTGTCGGCCGAAGTGCCCTTTGTGCGCGATTTGCTGGATAAACTGGGGGTCGAGACGCAATTCGTCCATCAGGGAATCTATAAATCCGCGCCCGAAAGCCTGACCGAACGCCAAATGAGCGCACCGCACCGCGAGATGATGCAATCCATCGTCAGCGACCTTGCCGCCCAGATGGTGGAAGGTATCGCGCTCAGCCGTGGCCTCTCTACGGCGGAGGTGCGCCAGAGGGTCGAACAGTCGCCCTTTGGCGAGAAGGATGCCCTGCGTCTGAAAGTCGTTGACCGTATCGGCTACTTCGACGAAATGGTGACGCATGCGCGCCGCACATTGTCGTCGTCTCTGGGCACTGACAAGGCCGCCCCCAAAAGCGCCGCACCGAAAAAACCGGCTGCCGCCCCGCCGGCAGAAAACACGATCGCCACACCGGATGCGGATAAGAAAGACGATGCGGATAAGAAAGACAAGGCACCTGCTCCCGCCACCGCGGCTGAAGAAAAACCTTCTGCCGAAACGATTGCGCTGCTGGGGTATTCTTTCGTCGCCGAGACGCAGGCGCTGGGCAAGGGGGTGCGCGGTTTCATGTCCAAGCTGACGCGGCGTGAAGCTCCGAAGACGGAGCTGAGCAAAAAAGACAAAATCGCGCTGATCTACGGATCGGGCGAAATCGTTCCTTTCACCTCTCGGACACAGGCCTCTCCCTTCGGTGCCAGTGATATGGCGGCAGATAAGGTCGTACAGGCTTTCCGCAGCGCGCAGGCCGATGATGGCGTGGCGGCGGTGATCTTCCGCATCGACAGCCCCGGCGGCTCTCCTGCCGCATCGGAAACCATTCGACGCGTCATTATGGAGACGCGCCGCAAAGGCAAGCCCGTGGTGGTCTCCATGAGCAGCAGCGCGGCTTCCGGCGGATACTGGATTGCCGCCCCTGCCGATAAAATCGTGGCGCAGCCCGGCACGCTGACCGGCTCCATCGGCGTTTTTGGCGGTAAATTTGTGTTTTCAGGCCTGTGGGAAAAACTCGGCGTTGGCTGGGACAGCGTCAGCGAAGGCGGCAATGCGCAGATGTGGTCATCGAACCGCAGCTTTACACCCGTGCAGTTGCAGCGATTTGACGACCTGATGGCAGAAACCTACGAAGCGTTTCTGGACCGCGTGGCCGAAGGGCGCAATATACCGCGCGACAAGGTCAAAAGCCTTGCCGAGGGCCGTGTCTACACGGGCAAACAGGCGAAAGAAAACGGACTGGTCGATGATCTGGGCGGTATTGATGTCGCTATCAAACACGCGCGCGCGCTGGCCAAATTGAAAGACGACGAAGATGTACCGCTGGTACGTTTTCCGCCGCGTAAATCGACGCTGGAAATGTTTATCTCTCTGGCGACCGAGGGCGCGTTATTCCGCCCGCAATTCACCATCAGCGCCGCCGATGCGGCTCATGCGATTGAAGGTTCTTTGCCGGACGCAGGTATTGTCCTGCGCGCTCCCTATGCGGATGTGCGCTGAGTTTTATCAGGTGTTGTAGCGCGGCTTCCTATTGTCGGAGATCAGGCTTTGCTGGATTTCCGCCAGCATCAGGATGCTCACCGGCGACACTTTTTGAAAGCCAAAAGGGTTTGACCGTGCGGCAAAGCCGCTTTGCGGATAAAAACGCGGGTCGTTGTCCCAGATAATATCGTCTTTTTCATTGGCATCATCAAACATAGGCAACTGCGCCAGCACCGCCGCGGGGATTGACCCGCGCGCGGGTGTAGCGGCCACTTTGGGCGCGGCAGGTTTTGTGGCGGCTTCTGCAACCTGTGTTTCGGGTTTGGGAGCCGTGCCGCTGCCGCCGAATTTTTTATCAAAAAACGCATAGACTTCGTTCAGGGTACGCGCTTCGCCGGAGGCCTTGTCGTAGAAAACATTTTTATTCGCCTTGGCGGCAGCGGGGAAAATATCGGCGGCAATCGCCTCACCGTTCACCGCGCGGCTGTTGAGGAATTTCGATGCGCCGCCTGCGCCCATGAAATGCGCGAAATAAAGCTCGGTCGCGCCGACATCGCCTTTGGTGTTCTTTTGCAGATGCGTCTTGTTTTCAGATGTAAAGGCGCCGGCCATCAGCGCCGCAATCTCGGGGTCGTTGCGCAGCGCCAGAATGTCTTTGCGGTCGCAATCGCTCAGGCAGACGGCCTTGCCGTTTTTCATTTCGATTTTATTGGCATAATCACCGAGACCGAATTTGTCGCCGTGTTTTTTGACCATATTCAGCCAGGTGCTTTCGATAAACTGGTACAGGCCGGTCGCGGAGGAGGTTTTGGCTTTGGCGGTAGGGTTAAAACTGCTCTCGGCGGAAGCTTTTTGCATCAGGAAGGCAAAATCTGCCCCGGTCTTGCGCGATGCGCTCTGGACGGCCTGAATGACATCTTGCGATGCAAGCTTTTGATATTTTTGAATAATGTTGCCTTTTGCGGCACCGAAAGCTGCTGTCATATCCAAACTCCTTAACCTGAGACGGGGCTTTCTGCCCTCTTCTGGAATATATCGTTGCAAACCCCGTGCCAGAGCGGGGGTTTGGCGGCGAGTGTCTTTCTTCGTGCGCGTAAATCCCTATACTCTTTTGAAACAACTCTTCAGGAGACCCCCATGCCCTATCACGCCCCTGTCAAGGAAATGCGCTTTGTGCTCGATCATATCGCCGGACTGGAAGAGCTCTCCACCCTGCCGGCCTATGGCCACGCCACGCCGGACATGGTCGATGCGATTTTGGAAGAAGCGGCACGTGTTGCCCGCGATGTCTGGGCGCCGACAAATAAAACCGGTGACCGCCAGATGTCGAAAATCGCAGAGGGTGGCGTCAAAACGCCGGAGGGCTTCAAAGACGCCTACAAACAATTTGCCGACGGCGGCTGGAATGCTTTTGTTTGTGCGCCGGACCACGGCGGGCAGGGGCTGCCCTGGGCGCTCGGCATGGCGGTCAATGAAATGTGGCAATCGGCGAACCTTGCGCTCAGCCTTTGCCCGCTTTTGACCTCGGCCGCGATCGAGGCGATTGAAAAACATGGCACGCCCGCGCAAAAAGAAATGTATCTGCCCAAGCTGGTTTCCGGTGAATGGACAGGCACAATGAACCTGACCGAACCGCAGGCGGGCACTGACCTTGCGGCCATTCGCACGGTAGCGACAAAGAACGGCGATCATTATTTGATGAAGGGACAAAAAATCTTCATCACCTTTGGCGAGCATGATTTCACCGACAATATTATCCATCTGGTGCTGGCGCGTATTGACGGTTTGCCCGAGGGGAACGACGGCCTCGGCCTTTTCATCGTCCCCAAGTTTTTGGTGAATGACGACGGCAGCCTTGGCGCACGTAATGATCTGGGCGTGGTGTCGCTGGAGCATAAAATCGGCATTCACGGCTCTCCCACCTGCGTTATGCAATACGGGGAAAAGGGCGGCGCGAAAGCATGGCTGGTCGGCGAAGAAGGCAAGGGCCTGCGCAATATGTTCACGATGATGAACAATGCACGCATCGCCGTGGGGCTTCAGGGTGTGGCGCTGTCGGAAATGGCCTATCAGCACGCACTGCAATACGCCAAAGACCGCGTGCAATGTGCGCGCATGGGCGATAAATCTGGCAAACGTGTTGCGATCATCGAACATGCCGATGTGCGCCGCATGCTGCTGACGATGAAGGCGAATACCGAAGCTTCGCGCGCGCTGTCCTATTACGCGGGCGGCATGCTTGACCGGATGCGTCATGCGGCAGACGAAACGGCGCGCACGGCAGCAGAGCTGCGGGCGGATCTGATGACGCCGCTGGTCAAAGCCTGGGCGACCGATCTGGCGCTGGAAACGACATCGACGGGTATACAGATTCATGGCGGCATGGGTTTTATCGAAGAAACCGGCGCGGCGCAATATTACCGCGATGCGCGCATTTTGCCGATCTATGAAGGCACCAACGGCATTCAGGCCAATGATCTGGTCTTCCGCAAACTGCTGCGCGACGGCGGGGCAGAGGCGAAAAAATTCATGGATGAGATCGATGCCTTCCTGCCGCAATTGACGCAAAAGCCCAGCGACGACCTCGACGTCATCCGCGAAAGTGTTGCGGATACGCTGGCCGAGCTGCGGGGGACAACAGACTGGATGCTCGCCAATGCCAAATCGAATACCGAAGCGGTGGCAGCGGGCGCTGTCAGTTACCAGCGACAATTCGCGCTGGTGGCGGGCGGGTATATGATGGCGCGTTTGGCGCTGGCCGCGCACGAAGGGCTCTTTGACGGCGGTGCGGATGCATTGTTTCTGAACACGCGCCTGGTGACGGCGCGATTCTTTGCCGAAGCACTGTTGCCGCAAGTTTATGGCCTTAGCAAACCTGTCATGGGCGGCAATGCTGCGGCGTGTCAAATCGCCAACGACCAGTTTTAAAGGTTTTCACACGGCTGATCGGGCGTTCATCTTTGCGGTTTACAAGGGCTGCGGCCTCGCATAGCATAACTTGTCCTTGGCGGGATAGAGGCGGTTCAACGTGAAAGCGACGGACGCCAGATGAAGCACGAAAACGGCTTTGACTTTGTCGAATACCCTTGCGCATCAGGCAAGGCAGACGGGCTTGTGATTATTTTACCCGGCCATGCCAACCACCCTGTGATGTTCGACAAACTGGCCAAGCAAATCCGCGACGAACGCCCCAATACAGATATTCTCATCGTCAAAGCACCCATCGCCATAGGCGCGACCAAGGAGCATATCCGCAAAAACGGTGCGCGCGGGGCGGACGACCTCTACACATGGCACAAGGTCAGCAAAAACACCGGCGAGAATGCGAAGCTGGTGCTGAGCCATTTCTTTAACCGCATACCGGTGGTTGACCAGCTGAATGTTTTCGCCGATGCGCAATTGGCCAAGCGCGGTCTTGCGGATGAGGCGCTTGCGCTTTTCGGTTTTTCACTGGGCGGCGCGATTGCCGTGCAGATGGGTACGCGGCGCGACAACAAAGTTGCCGCCGTCATCAACCACTCCGGCCCCGTTTTTCCGATCATCCGACCCAAATCAAAACCGGAAACGCTTTTCGTCATGGGCGACAAAGACCATTTTTTCTACGAAGGAAAAATGAACGTCCAGCCCAAAGGCAAGCTGAAAAAAGCCTTTAACGAAGCGGTGTCGCACGTCAGCCTGCATTTCGACGACAGCCTGCGCCGGCTCAAAGGCGCGAAGTTGCCGGTTGAAGAAAAAGTCGTCCCCGGTCTCGGCCATACCGTCAATAAAGACTCTTTCACGCCGACGATGGATTTCATCCGCCGCAAGCTCGGCAAATAAAACATCTTTTGTATAAAAAAAGCCCCGGCGTGAACCGGGGCTTTTTTATCTGCGCAAGTTGGCGCTTATTTTTTCGGGTGGCAAGAACCGCCGCAGCATTTCTTTTTAGGTGCGTCGGGTTCTTTTTGATCGTTGGCGGGCGGGGCGGCCGGCGTTTTCGGTGCGTCTTTGGCTTTGTCGAAAGCGTGGCAGCATTTGCCTTTGCCGCTGCATTTATGATTGCTCATGATCGATCTCCTTAAAAAGGGTGATAGAAGGTGTGCCTTATCATACGCCCGCCGCAGGGCGATGGCCATAGGCTGATTTGCGCAATTTTATGTCGCGACAGTTTTGCTTTCGGTGCGGATTTCATGGCTCCTGCGGTGCGCCCGCACATCGCCAATGGTTTTGAAAATTGTCAAAAGACCCAGTGCCCAGATCGGCTCGCCCATCATCATGGTGACGCCGCCGCCCAGAATAATCGTGATGTGCAGCGCAACGATCCGGCCATAGGGGGCCCGCATCAGCTGGGTAAGGCTGGTGCGATCAACTTCGCCACCACGCAGGAAATTGAAAATGAAGGAAAAGCCATGACTGACGACTAGCCCCAGCGCGACGAGCAAAAAGAACGGATCGGCGGCGATGCCGCGGAGCAGGGTTTCGACCTCGTGCCATTCCGCGCTTTGTCCAGCCAGAAGCTTCAGGCCGAACAATCCGATCACAAAAACGCCATGCACCATCGTAAACATGCCGTAATGAAAGAAGAAAAATGGCACTATGGGAATAGCAATCCAGAGTCGCTTGCGGTTCATGACGGCAAGCATTTTGAAAACATTCAAAAGGCCGATGATGACGTTCTCGATCCAATAGAGCAGCAGAATATCAAAAACCTTCCAGCCCCACAGCGCCGCCCCCGCCAGCGGCAGCAGGTTGACGGCGACCAGCAAGGCTTCGGACGGGGTTTGGGGGCGGGGCAGCTTCATTGTATGAAAGATCTCGAAAAAAACGGGATGCGGCGGTAAACAGATGCCGGATGTCTCACAATAATGTAAAAAGAAAAGCATGACGACTGTTTTAGAAGCCTATGAACAAAAGCTGGCAGCAGGAACTCTTCTGCCCGATCCCGCGCAGGCGGCGGCGGTGGCTGCGCTGGACGGGCTTGCACGTGCGCTGGCTGGCTACGCACCGGCGCGGCGCGGATTGTTTCGCAAACCGGCCCCTGCGCCAAACGGATATTATTTTTATGGCGGTGTCGGGCGCGGTAAATCGATGGTCATGGATTTGTTCTTTGCCCATGCGCCGACCGCCAAAAAACGCCGCGTGCATTTTCATGCTTTTATGCTGGAAGTGCATGATTTTCTGCATGCGCAGCGCACGGCACGGCGCAAAGACGAAAAAGCCCGCATCGATGGCGACCTGATCGCTTGTGCCGATGATATCGCCGCGCGCGCAACGCTTTTGTGCTTTGACGAATTTCAGGTACGCGACGTGGCCGATGCGATGATCCTTGGCCGGTTGTTTACCGCGCTGCTGGCGCGGGGTGTGGTTGTGGTGGCGACATCGAATATCAAGCCGGATGATTTGTACAAGGACGGTTTGCAGCGTGACCGGTTTTTACCCTTTATCGTCCTGCTTAAACAAAAACTGCACGTTGTCGAATTCGCAGGACATACCGATTACCGTCTGGGGCGCATCGCGGGACGCAAGGTTTATTTCTGGCCGCATGACAAGGATGCGCAGGAGTCGCTGGAGGGGATTTTCCGCACGCTCAGTGATGACGAGGCGGGCGCGCCGCAGGAAATCCATGTCAAAGGCCGCGTCATCCATGTGCCGCGCGCATCGCGTGAAGTCGCCTTTTTCAGCTTTGCCGATCTGTGCGAACAGCCCAAAAGTGCGCTGGATTATCTGGAGCTGACAAAGCTTTACCGCGTTCTTGTGCTGGCGCACGTGCCGGAAATGGATGATACGCGCCGCGATGCGGCTTTGCGCTTCGTCACGCTTGTCGATACGCTCTATGACCATCATATTGTTTTGGTCATGTCCGCCGCGCAGCCTCCTGAACGCCTGTATCGTGGCACGATTCATGCAGGGGTTTTTGGCCGTACCGTCAGCCGTATCATGGAAATGCAATCTCGAACCTACAGGGAAGCCGCGTAGCATGTTTTCTTTCTTTAAAAACTTTCAGGAAAAACGCCGCCAAAAACGCTATGACGTGCAAAAAAAACAATTGGCCGCGGGCGACGGGAAAAACTGGCTGATGCTGGCACAGGACGAGCAAACCAACCCTGAAATTCTCTACTATCTTGCCGACAAGGGCGATGCCGAGGTGCGGCGCGCTGTTGCGCACAATAAATCAACCCCGCTCAAGGCCTCCAGCCTTTTGGCGCAGGACCGCAACGGTGACGTTCGTCTTGTACTGGCAGAGCGGCTTTTAAAACTTCTGCCGACGTTGACGCCGGAGCGTCATAGCCAGATATACGCCTTTACCGTGCAGGCGCTTGGTTTGCTGGCGCAGGATGAAATGCTGCAAATCCGGCGTGCACTGACAACATCGCTGAGCGATTATGCGCTTGCGCCGCCGCAGGTTGTCATTCGTCTGGCAAACGATCTTGCGCGCGAAGTGGCCGAGCCGATTTTGCGTTTCTGCATCGCGCTGAAAGACGAAGATCTGCTGGATATTATCGCAGGCTATTCGGCGCCCTGGGTCGTGGTGGCCATTGCCCACCGCGAGAGCGTTTCGGAGAATGTGTCCAACGCTGTCGTCAATACCCATGAAGTTGAGGCGACAACAGCACTGGTCAAAAACCCCGGCGCAAGATTGTCGACCGAGGCGCTGCAATCGATCGTCGAGCGGGCAAAAGACCATCCGGAATGGCTGCAGCCGGTCGCAATGCGCAAAGAACTATCGACAGAACTTGCCCGCCAGATGATCGGCTTTGTCGACAAGGCGGTGCTGGATATGCTGGAAAAGCGCAGTGATTTTGACGCGCCCGCCCGCAAGCAAATATCCGAAATGGTCGGCCGCCGTCTGAGCTATCTGCACGATGCGCCGGAAGGCGAGACGGAAGAACACAAGGCCATCCGCTATATCAAATCCGGCAAAATGACGCCGGACGTGCTGGCCGATGCGCTGGCGTGGCATGAAACCGATTTTGTGATTTTCGGCATCGCGCATTTTGCCGAAGTGCATCCGCAGGTGGTCAAGCGTATCGTCGAAACCATGACGCCCAAGCCGCTGGTGGCACTGTGCTGGAAAGCGAAACTACCGATGCGCTTTTGCATCGAAATCCAGCAGAGGCTGGCCAAAATCCCGCTCAAAGATATTCTCTACGCCAAGGGTGGCACAGAATATCCGCTGACTGTTGACGAGATCAAATGGCAGCTGGAATTCTTCGGGATTGAAAGCTAGAAAAATCAGCGTTTACGCCTAAAAAAAATCAGCGTTTACGCTGTGGCGGCAAGTTTCGCGCGGGCGATGCTTCTGCCGATGGCGTTTGTGCCAACTGCCGCCACTTGTCGATGCTGTTGTCCTCCAGCGGCGCCAGATTGATACACCATTTTGTCAGGTGGCCGCTTTCCGACACCCATTCGAGCGCATTGATATCGTCTTCGATCAGCTCATGGTGATAAGGGTCGTAATAGACCACGCGCTGTCCTTCGCGGCAGAGAAACAGCACATAGTGCCCTTCCTCCTGAATAATATTGGCAATTGCAACGCCGCCTTGATAGCAATCCTCGCCGCTGGAAACAAAGGGCAGCGTCTTTTCGGCCAGCGCCGCCATGTCGAAATTGTCAGAGCCGGTTTGCGGGTTGGGGCTGAGCGCGGCGCGATAGTTTTCGTAATCCATAGTCTTTGCGCCATAGACAGCGGCGGCGCTGGTCATACAGGCGGGGCCGCAGGAAAACTCGTCACGCTGGCGGCTCAGTAAGGCGCCCAAGGCGCTGCCGTCGAGCGGCAGATGTTCGGCAGTGGATTTGTTCATGCGCCATTATACCATCTGCACGGTGGCTGAAAAGCGGCTTTGAAACGATGTCTTGACATAATGACCAAGAGAAGATGCAGCGATGGCGCAGGCCTTCTGCGTAAAGTTTGTGCAAAGCAAAAATCAAGCCCCCATCTTGCGGAAAACAATTGTTTTTTGAAGAAAAATGGCCTACCAACAACGCCGATTTGTGCTAGTTTTTACAGCGGTTCGAGTCCTTAAAAATAGACACAATCAAGAATATGTTAGGGAAATCTCCCGCGCTGCGGCAAACCGCAAAAAACAGATAGAAAAGGAAGATCAGAACATGTCCCGTAAAAAAATCGCGCTGGTGGGCGCAGGTCAAATCGGCGGCACCCTTGCCCTTCTTGCGGGGATGAAACAGCTTGGCGATGTTGTGCTGGTGGATATCGCCGAAGGCGTGCCGCAGGGCAAGGCACTGGATATCGCGCAAGCCGCGCCGGTCGAGGGCTTCGATGCCATCTATGCGGGCAGCAACGATTACGCCGCTATCGCAGGTGCGGATGTTGTGATTGTCACCGCGGGTGTGCCGCGCAAACCGGGCATGAGCCGTGATGACCTGATCGGTATCAACACCGGCGTTATCAAAGCCGTAGGCGAAAACATCAAAAAACACGCGCCGGATGCTTTTGTGATCGTTATCACCAACCCGCTCGACGTGATGGTCGGCATCATGCAGGACGTCACCGGTTTCAAACCGGAGAAAGTCGTCGGCATGGCGGGCGTTCTGGACAGTGCGCGTTTCCGTCACTTCCTCGCTGATGAATTCAAAGTATCGGTCGAAGATGTTACGGCTTTCGTTCTGGGCGGGCATGGCGACACCATGGTGCCGCTGACGCGTTATTCGACGGTGGCGGGTATTCCGCTGCCGGATCTGGTCAAGATGGGCTGGACGACGCAGGACAAGCTCGACAAAATCGTGCAGCGCACGCGTGATGGCGGTGCCGAGATTGTCGCGCTGCTCAAAACCGGCTCCGCTTTCTATGCGCCAGCCTCTGCCGCGATTGCGATGGCTGAAAGCTTCCTGCTCGATAAAAAACGCGTGCTGCCTTGCGCGGCGATGCTGACCGGCCAATACGGCGTCAAAGGTCTTTACATCGGCGTGCAGGTCGTGATCGGCGCGAAGGGCGTGGAGAAAATCATCGAAGTGACCTTTACGGCAGAAGAACAGGCGATGTTCGATAAATCCGTCGAAGCCGTGAAAGCGCTTTGCGAAGTTGCCAAAAACCTCAAGCCCGCTGCGGCCTGAGACCAGACCAGCCAAAGCCAGATCATCCAAAGAAGGACCAAGATAAAATGAACATTCACGAGTATCAGGCCAAGCAGCTTTTGAAAGCGCGCGGCGTGCCCGTTCTGAACGGCGGCGTCGCCTATACGGTCGAAGAAGCCGTGGAAGTCGCAAAAACGCTGCCCGGCCCTATTTACGTGGTCAAGGCGCAGATCCATGCCGGCGGCCGCGGCAAGGGGGGCGGCGTCAAGGTCGTCAAATCGCTCGACGAAGTGAAAGAAGCCGCAACCAAAATCCTCGGCATGCAACTGGTCACACACCAGACTGGTCCGCAAGGCCAGGAAGTGCGCCGCCTGTATATCGAAGACGGCTGCGACATTGGCCGCGAACTGTATCTCGGTATGCTGACCGACCGCGCGACATCGGGCATCACCATCATGGCCTCGACCGAAGGCGGGATGGATATTGAAGAAGTCGCCGACAAACACCCCGAAAAAATTCTCAAAGTCCATGTTGACCCTGCTACGGGTTTTCAGGCTTTCCACGGCCGCGAAGTGGCCTTCGGTCTTGGCCTTGAGGGCAAGCAGGTCGGCAAATGTGTTGATCTTTTGCACAAGCTTTATAACACCTTTGTCGAGCTGGATGCCTCGATCGTCGAGATCAACCCGCTGGTCGTGACCAAGGCCGGCGATGTGCTGCCGCTGGATGCGAAAATGAACTTCGACGACAACGCGATGTTCCGCCAGAAGGCAATCGAAGAGCTGCGCGATGTTGCCGAAGAAGATCCGGCAGAAAAACGCGCGAAAGATCATGAACTGAACTACGTCAAGCTTGACGGCAATATCGGTTGCATGGTCAACGGCGCAGGCCTTGCCATGGCGACGATGGACATCATCCAGCTTTATGGCGGCGCGCCGGCAAACTTCCTTGATGTCGGCGGCGGCGCAACCAAAGAGCGCGTGGCCGAAGCTTTCCGCATCATCCTGTCCGATCCGAACGTCGAGGGCATCCTCGTCAATATCTTCGGCGGCATCATGCGCTGTGATGTGATTGCCGAAGGTGTGATTACTGCCGCGCGCGAACTGGGGCTGACCATGCCGCTTGTTGTGCGTCTCGAAGGCACGAACGTCGAGAAGGGCAAAAAGCTTCTCAAGGAGTCGGGTCTTAACATCATCGCTGCCGACAACCTCGCCGATGCGGCGCAGAAAGTCGTCAATACTGTCAAAGCGGAGGCTGCATAATCATGGCCGTACTTATCAACAAAGACACCAAAGTCATCTGTCAGGGATTCACCGGCGCGCAGGGCACGTTCCACTCCGAACAGGCTGTTGCCTATGGCACCAAAATGGTTGGCGGCGTCACGCCCGGCAAGGGCGGCACGAAACACCTCGACCTGCCCGTCTTCAACACGGTCAAGGCTGCGGTCAACGATACGGGCGCGAATGCGTCGGTTATTTATGTTCCGCCACCGTTTGCGGCTGATGCCATCCTCGAGGCGATTGATGCCGAGCTGGATCTGGTCGTGTGCATTACCGAGGGCATTCCGGTGCTCGACATGATTAAAGTCAAACGCAAGCTGATCGGCTCCAAAACCCGCCTGATCGGCCCCAACTGCCCCGGCGTGATTACGCCCGGCGAATGCAAAATCGGCATTATGCCCGGCCATATCCACAAACGTGGCAAGGTCGGTATCGTGTCGCGTTCCGGCACGCTGACCTACGAAGCGGTGGCGCAGACCACGGCTAATGGTTTGGGCCAGACGACCTGCATCGGCATCGGCGGTGACCCCGTCAATGGCACAAGCTTTATCGATGCGCTGGAAATGTTCCTCGCCGATGACGAAACCGAAGCCATCCTGATGATCGGTGAAATTGGCGGCAGCGGCGAAGAAGACGCAGCCGAATTCGTCAAGAGCCACAAAAAGAGAAAACCCATCGCCGGCTTTATCGCCGGTGTGACGGCCCCGCCGGGCCGCCGCATGGGCCATGCCGGCGCGATTATCGCGGGCGGCAAGGGCGGTGCGAAGGATAAAATTGCGGCCATGCAGGCAGCGGGCTTTGTCGTATCCGACAGCCCCGCAGGCCTTGGCGATGCCGTGATGAAAGCCATCAAGGCGGCATAAGATGTTCAGGGGCGGCCGGTTGTGCCGCCCCGCGCGTCTCTGCCTTGCACGAACTTTGTTAAAGACCGACACCTGAAAGACCGACAGCATGTCAAACCATCACGCTCTCAGCTTCCTCTCCGCCGTCGATAGTGATTATATCGCAGGGCTGTACGAAAAATTTCTGCAAAATCCCGCAGCGGTCGATGCGAGCTGGGCGGAGCTGTTCAAGGATATGGGCGCGGAAGCGAAAGAGCTGATCGCCGAGTTGAAAGGCGCCAGCTGGACACCTTCGCCCGAAAAACTCTCCGCGGTTTTATCGACCGCTGCCAATAACGAAGAGGGCGCCAGACCGGCGAAGAAAGCCGACAAAGCCGCGCCCGCCTCTGCAAATGCCGCCGATGTGCGCGCCGCCGCGCAGGATTCCATCCGCGCGCTGATGCTGCTGCGCGGTTACCGCGTGCGCGGGCATTTCCTTGCCAATCTTGACCCGCTGGGTCTGTCGCAGAAAAGCCGCCACGCCGACCTCGACATTCATACCTATGGCTTTACCGAAGCCGATCTGGGCCGCGAGATTTTTGTCGATGGTGCTTTCGGTGCCGAAAAACTAACGCTCGCCGATATCGTGACGCGCCTTGAAGACACCTATTGCCGCTCTATCGGTCTTGAATATATGCATATTCAGGACCTCGGCCAGCGCTTGTGGCTGCAGGAACGCTTCGAGCAGCCGCATGCCGGTATGAATTTCAGCGCGCCCGAGAAAAAACATTTTCTGCAGCGCCTGACAGCGGCGGAAGGTTTCGAGAAATTTCTCGACATGAAATACACCGGCACCAAACGTTTTGGCGTCGAAGGCGGCGAGGCGACAATCCCCGCGCTCGAAGAAGTCATTGCGACCGGCGCGCGTTTTGGCGTGCGCGAAGTTGTCGTAGGTATGGCGCACCGTGGTCGCCTGAATGTGCTGACCAACGTGATGGGCAAGACCTTTACGGCCATGTTCTCCGAATTCCAGGGCACGCCGGCCAAGCCGGACGATGTGCAGGGTTCGGGCGATGTCAAATACCACCTCGGCACGTCTTCTGACCGCGATTTTGGCGGCAATATTGTGCATCTGTCGTTGACGCCGAACCCGTCGCATCTTGAATTCGTTGATCCGGTCACGGTCGGTAAAGTCCGCGCCAAACAGGATATCCGCAAAGACGAAGAACGCCTGTCGGTGATGACACTGCTCATTCACGGCGATGCCGCGCTGTCCGGTCAGGGCATTGTGCCTGAAACGCTGATGATGTCCGATCTGCCCGGCTACCGCGTCGGCGGCACGGTGCATGTTGTCATCAACAACCAGATCGGCTTTACAACCGCGCCGCTCTATTCCCGCTCCGGCAATTACTGCACGGATGTCGCCAAGATGGTGCAATCGCCGATTTTCCACGTCAACGGCGACGATGTAGAGGCTGTGATGCACGCCACACGTCTTGCGGTTGAATTCCGCCAGACGTTTAAAAAAGACGTCTTCCTCGATATCATCTGCTATCGCCGCCACGGCCACAACGAGTCGGATGAGCCTGCCTTCACGCAGCCGCAGATGTACAAAGTCATCAAAAGCAAAAAGACGACCCGCGCTATTTATGCCGAGCAGCTGAATGCCGAAGGCGTCATGACGCCAGAGGAAACCGACCAGATGTACGCTGACTGGAACGCGTATCTGGAACGTGAATTCGAAGCCGCCACCAGCTATAAACCGAACCGCGCCGATATGCTGGAAGGCCATTGGTCCGGCCTTAAACAGGCACATGGCGATGAACGCCGCGGTGAAACGGCGATCAGCGAAGAGATGATGCAAAAAATCGGCAAGGCGCTGACGACCGTGCCGGATGATTTCGACCTCAACAGCAAAATCGCGCGCCAGCTGGAAGCAAAAAAGAAAATGTTCGAAACCGGCGAAGGTTTCGACTGGGCAACCGCCGAGGCGCTGGCCTTTGGCGGTCTTGTGCTCGAAGGCCACCCCGTGCGCCTGTCGGGGCAGGATTGCGGCCGCGGCACGTTCTCGCACCGCCACGCCGCGCTGACCGACCAGACGAACGAAAAGCGTTATATGCCGCTCAACAATATCGACCCCGCGCAGTCAGCCTTTGAAGTGCATGACAGTCCGCTGAGCGAGGCGGCTGTGCTGGGCTTTGAATACGGCTATTCCACGGCCAATCCGAAATCACTGGTACTGTGGGAAGGCCAGTTTGGCGATTTCGTCAACGGTGCGCAGGTGATTATCGACCAGTTCATCGCCTCTGCCGAAACGAAGTGGCTGCGTATGTCGGGACTTGTCCTGCTGCTGCCGCATGGATCGGAAGGGCAGGGGCCGGAGCATTCCTCCGGCCGTCCTGAACGTTTCCTGCAGCTTTGTGCCGAAGACAACTGGCAGGTGCTGAATTGCTCCACGCCCGCCAACTACTTCCATGCGCTGCGCCGTCAATTGCGCCGCGACTTCCGCAAGCCGCTGATCGTCATGACGCCGAAATCGCTGCTGCGGCATAAACTTTGTGTCTCTCCCGCATCGATGTTTACGGGCAGCCAGACGTTCCACCGCATTCTGCACGAAGATAATCCGCCGCCCGCCAAAGGCGTCAAGCGCGTGGTTATTTGCAGCGGCAAGATATACTACGATCTTTTCGAGGCGCGCGAGAAAGCGGGTATCAAAAACGTTGTTCTGCTGCGCCTTGAACAATTTTATCCCTTCCCCGAAAAACCGCTGGCGGACGAGCTGGCGAAATATCCGAACGCCGATGTGATCTGGTGTCAGGAAGAACCTGAAAATCAAGGCGGCTGGCATTTTGTCGATCGCCGTATCGAAAAAACACTGACGGGCATTCAGCACAAGGCGGGACGCCCCGTTTATGTCGGCCGCCCTGCGGCCGCCGCACCGGCGACCGGCTCTCTCAAAACCCACAACAAGGAACAGGAAGCGCTGGTGATGACCGCGCTTACAGTCTGATCCGCATCTTTTAAGCAAAGAAGGTAGTAAAACATGGCCACAGAAATCATCGTCCCCGCCCTCGGCGAATCCGTCAAGGAAGCGACTGTCGCGAAATGGCTCAAAAACGTCGGCGATGCTATCGCCGTTGACGAGCCTTTGGTCGAACTGGAAACCGACAAGGTGACGCTGGAAGTGAACGCCAAATCCGCAGGCGTTTTGAAAGAAATCAAAGTACAGACCGGCAGCAATGTCGAGGTTGGCGCGATTCTGGGCTTTATCTCCGAAGGCGGCGTTGCTGCGGCCAAAGCCGATAAAAAAGCCCCCGCAGCGAAGGCCGAAGCGCCCAAGGCGCAGCAGGCCGCTGCCAAGGCCTCCAACAATGATACTTTTCTGTCGCCCGCGCCGCGCAAAATCGCCGATGACAACGCTCTGGATGTTTCCGGTCTGCAAGGCTCCGGCAAAGATGGCCGCGTGACCAAGGGGGATGTGCTCGAAGCGCTCAAAGCGCCCGCTGCTGCACCTGCCGCCAAATCGCCCGCGCAGCCGTCCGGTCCGCGCAGCAAGGCCGACCGCGAAGAGCGCGTCAAGATGACCCGTCTGCGCCAGCGCATTGCCGAGCGTTTGAAAGAAGCGCAAAACACTGCCGCACTGCTGACGACGTTCAACGAAGTCGACATGAGCCATATCATCGCCCTGCGCAACCAGTACAAAGACAGCTTTGAAAAGAAACACGGCATCAAACTCGGTTTCATGTCTTTCTTCGTCAAGGCGGCCATTCAGGCGCTCAAAGATTTTCCCGCCGTGAATGCGGAAATCGACGGCACCGATATTGTTTATAAAAATTACTACGATATCGGCGTGGCCGTTTCGACGCCCAGCGGCCTTGTCGTGCCGGTGGTGCGTGATGCGGATATCAAAGGTTTTGCCGGTATTGAAAAAGAGATCGGCGATCTCGGCCTGCGCGCCCGCGATGGTAAACTGGGGCTGGAAGATCTCTCCGGCGGCACTTTTACCATCACCAACGGCGGCGTTTTTGGCTCTCTGCTCTCCACGCCGATCATCAACCCGCCGCAATCGGCCATTCTGGGCATGCATGCGACCAAAGAGCGCGCCGTTGTTGTGAACGGTCAGGTCGTTGCGCGCCCGATGATGTATATCGCGCTCAGCTATGACCACCGTATCATCGACGGCAAAGAAGCGGTCTCCTTCCTCGTGCGCATCAAAGACGCCATCGAAGATCCGCAGCGCCTGCTGCTCGACGTTTAAAACAGGGAGGGGCGCCGCAAGGCGCCCCGTTCTTATGCGTATTGTTCTTTGCTTGCTATTGTTTCTGGCTTTTCCGGTGCCCGTGTTTGCGCAGCCCGCTGCACCGCAGGCCGTGGGTGATTACGTTGTGCTGATGCACGGCATCGGGCGCAGCCCTGCGGCCATGAAGAAAATGGAAGCCGATCTGCGCCGCCGCGGCTATGGGGTGCTTAATCTCGGCTATGACTCGCGCAAACATTCTATCGCGGCATTGGTGGATAATATGCATGCAGATGTCGATGCCTTTGCGGTCGATAAAACGCGCAAGTTACATTTTGTCGGGCATTCGATGGGCGCACTTGTCATTCGTGCCTATGCGCAAAAATACAAACCGGCCAATATGGGACGCATCGTCGCGCTCGGCAGCCCGAATACCGGCAGCGAAGTGGCAGATTTCCTGAGCCAGAGCAGTCTCTACGAAAAATTTTACGGCCCCGCAGGGCTTGAACTGACGACGGTTTACCGCGCCGAACACACCTTTGACAAACCGTTTTACGAGATCGGCACAATCGCGGGCGACCGGACGATTGACCCGCTGTCATCCGTGATTATTCCGGGCGACGATGATGGCAAGGTATCGATTGCCAGCACGCATGTGGCGGGCGAAAAAGACCACATCGTCCTGCATGCCAACCACGCCACGATGCCGTCAAATGCGGCGGTTATCATTGAAACCGCACATTTTCTGCAATACGGCTTTTTCAAGCGGGCGGGGAATATGCCGCGTTAACGATTTTTTGGCGGGCATCACCCTATAATATTTAGCGGGCGTCGCCCTGTCATAACCGAGAAAGAGGGAGAGCCGTATGGCGCTCGAGGAATGGCTGAGCCAAAGCGATGATGTGATGAGCGGGCAGCTGGTGTTTCGCGGCACGCGCGTCCCTGTCTGCGTGCTGTTCGATAACCTGCGTGATGGTCTGCCTCTTGATGAAATTCTGTCATCCTACCCGACCATCCCGCGCGCCGCGGCAGAGGCCGTTCTCGAATACGCGCTACAATGCGTGCAGGACGGAGCGGAGGGCGGGCTGTGAAGAAGAAAATCCTGATCGACGAATGCCTGCCCTTGCGCCTTGCTGCCTGGCTCGGTGACCATGATGCGGAAACAGTCTCCTACAGGGGCTGGGCCGGAAAAGACGATGGCGAAATTCTTAAACTGGCCGAGCAGGCCGGGTTTGATATCCTGCTGACGGCGGATGCCAATATCAAAGACCAGCGCAAGCTGGAGGGAATGAACCTGTCCGTTGTCGCTATCCCGACCAATCGCCAGCATGTGGTTGAAAGTATTCTGCCGCAGATACGTCAGTCGGTCGGTCTTGCAGAACCGGGTGCCTTCGTGGTGTTGTCCTTCACCACGCCGGATTTCGGGCAGTGGCGCGACCGGTCGGAATGCACGGAAATACGCGCTGAAAAATCCGTGCAGCACAAATACGCGCTGCCCGCGGTCAAAGGGTAACTCAAAAGATCATCAGATGCCGAGGGAGCCTTGCTTCGGCGCGGCGGGCGCGTTTTTCGGGTTCGGTTTTTCGTCGGGTGTGAATTGTGTTGCGCTCACAACCTTCCAGTGCATGTCGACAAAAACAACAGGGCGGTTTTCATCCAGCTCCCGCCGTGCGCGCTGCGCCTCGTGCCAATGCAGTGACGGGCGGGCGATCAGATGCACGACTTCACCACGCAGGGTCTGGCGGAATTTATCGTCGGTATCGGCGCGCTGCAGCAGCACGATGCGCTGGCCGGGTTTTTTGAAAATATTGATTGGCGTGCCGCGCAGTGCTTTGGTGCGTCCCTCGCGGCTGCCTTCGGTCGCGCTAAAGCGGATCAAGCGCGGGAAATCGGTGATCTCCTGCACGCTGTGAATGGCATCGGGACCGTCTTTGACCTGCCGCGGTGTCGATTGCAACGTCAGGTACATATTGTTCAGCAGCGAGCGGTATTTATCTTTGCTGTCGATGACGAATTCATCAAGCGGCAGGGTCTTGCCCTGATAGTTTACGCGGGTTCTGGCGCGGGCGGCATCGCCGCCTTTTTCGTTGATGGTGTCGATATAATCCAGCATATCTTCGATATTGCGCGCACCGACGGCAACATAATCACGCACTTCATTCGTGCTCGACTGGCAAACCAGCGCGCCGGCAACGCCGTTAAAATTTTCCATCAACCGGACGTTGAGGTTGATGACAATGTTTTTGTTTTCGCGAATGGCCTGTTCCAGCGATTTGCGGTGCTTGGCCTGAATGGCCAGCTGCTCATGCGCATTGCAGTCGTGGATATGATCTTTGACGCTTTTGGAAAAGAAATGCGCACTTTTGAGCGCAAGGCTGCCGTGGGTGAGGGCTTCTTTGCGAAACCCCATCTGTGCGCCGCAATCCGGATCGGCGCAGTGCAGGTCGCTGCCGTGCTCGTCGCGTTTATATTGATGGGCCAAAACCACTTGTCCGTCGGCCAGTCGTGCTTTTTTCATGTCCGTTGTCCCCGCTTGCGCGCATTTAACATAACAAAATAACCGGTGGGCGACAAGAGAAAGTTGCCAAATCTCTGAAAAAGAATAGAATTCTCTTTATAAAAGGTGAAAGGGCCGGTGTTACGGACCGGCCCTTTCTTCCTTGTAGACACCCTCTATCAAGAAACTTCTTCGACAGCAAAGGAGATCGCTTGAATCGAAGATTCCCGAATATCAAACCACACGATTCGCGTCAAGAGAGTTTCTTTATAAAACAGCATTTTACAGAATGATTATGACCTTTCGGACGGGCGCGCCGCGGGGCATTTGACTCGAAAGCAGGGCATATTTCGCGTAGAGTCGGCACAGAAAAACGCTGCAAAAAAACAAAGAGGGAAATATGTCTGACAGTTTTGATCTGGTTGTGATCGGCTCCGGCCCCGGCGGCTATGTTTGCGCCATTCGCGCCGCGCAGCTGGGTCTGAAAACCGCCTGCATCGAGAAAGACAATACGCTCGGCGGTACTTGCCTTAACGTGGGCTGTATCCCGTCCAAGGCGCTGTTGAGCGTGTCGGAAAAGTTTTCGCATGCGGAGCATGACTTTGCCGGCCTTGGCATCGATGTGGGCAAGCCGAAGCTCGATCTCAAAAAAATGATGACGCACAAAGATAAAGTCGTGGCAGCGAATACGCAGGGCATCAGCTTCCTGTTCAAGAAAAACAAAGTGACGCATCTGGTCGGCACGGGCAGCATTACGGCTGCGGGTACTGTGGAGGTCAGCGGAAAAGACGGTAAAAAAACAACGGTACAGGCAAAGAATATTGTCATCGCCACGGGGTCTGAATCGACGCCGCTGCGCGGGATAGAGGTTGATGAAAAACAAATCGTGACGTCCACCGGCGCATTAACACTCGACAAAGTGCCTGCCAGTCTGGCGGTGATTGGCGGCGGCGTGATCGGTCTTGAAATGGGCACGGTCTGGCAGCGCCTCGGCGCGAAGGTCACCGTGATTGAATTCCTCGACCGCGTATTGCCGGGTATGGACATGGAAGTGTCCAAGGAAATGAAAAAAATCCTCGGTAAACAGGGGATGGAATTCAAGCTGGGTACCAAGGTCACCGGTGCGGAGACGAAGAAGGGTAAAGTGACCCTGACGCTCGAAGCGGCCAATGGCGGCAGTGCCGAAAAACTGGAAGTCGAAACGGTGCTGGTCGCCATCGGCCGCCGCCCTTATACAGCGGGTCTGGGGCTTGAGAAAGTCGGCGTGAACGTGGATAACCGCGGCGTTGTTGAAATCGACGATCATTTCCAGACCAATGTGCCCGGCATCTATGCCATCGGTGACGTCGTGCGCGGCCCCATGCTGGCGCACAAGGCCGAAGACGAAGGCGTGGTGGTTGCCGAAATTATTGCAGGGCAATCGGGGCATATCAATTACGATGCCATTCCGGGCGTGGTCTATACTTTCCCCGAAGCCGCCAGTGTCGGTAAAACCGAAGAGCAGCTGAAAGAGTCCGGCATCCCCTACAAAACCGGCAAGTTCCCCTTCATGGCCAATGGCCGTGCGCGCGCCATGGCGGCAACGGATGGTTTTGTCAAAATTCTCGCGCATGCGGAAACAGATCTGGTCCTCGGCTGCCATATCGTCGGCCCCGAAGCAGGCACACTGATCGCCGAGGTGGTGGCGGTCATCGAATTTGGCGGCAGCGCCGAAGACATCGCACGCATCTGTCATGCGCATCCGACGCTCAACGAAACAGTCAAGGAGGCGGCGCTGGCGGTTGACGGCCGCCCGATCCACATATGATGTACCGCATGAGGATTATCGCCGCCGTTTTTCTGGTCGCTGTTTTATGCGCGCCCCTGCATCCCGCAGCGGCGCAGCAACCGGATACCGTGGCGACCGAAGCAAATACGCTGTTCGACAGTCTCTGCCTTGCCTATCTTGGCCACGGACACGAAATGCTGGATCAGGCTTATTCTATCGGCGCTTCCGCCATTCCGCAGATGTTTGCGCAGCAGTTTCTCGGCAAACACCGCGGCGTTGCACTGACGGTTCCGGGCAGCGGCAGTCTTTACATGCTGGGCTTAACCGAGCAGCCATCTTGTTTGATCGCCGCGCCAGAGGCCAATGCGGCAGCGGTGATGAAAGTCTTTGCCGAAGGCAGCCGCCGATTGCCTGTCACCTATGGCGAAGTAGACGGACAGCATCAACAGGTCTATGCGGTTATCCGGAAGGACGCTGTTTCGGGTCAGCAGAAGCGAATGATTGTCATTGCAACCATGTCGCCGCAAGAAGGCGTACGGGGCGTCATCTTGAATGCCCTACCTGCAAAAACGGCTGCCGATATCGGTATTGTGCCTGAAAAATGGCCGGAAGAATAAAAGCCGATTAACAAAAAAAGGCCGAAGATATTCTCCGGCCTTTTTTATTGTCGATATGCGCGCTTAGGTTTTAAACGTCGGCACAACGCGGTGGCCACCGATGTTTTGCGGCATGCGCTCCAGATCGGGCGCGGTATTGTCCGCGAAAACAAAGCGGATCACCGGCTCGCGGCTGTCGATATCAATCACCATATTCACGTCGACGAGTTGTGATGCAAAATCACGCGCCACGCTTTCGATTTGCTGGGCAACGCGGTTGAAAAGACTGTCCAGATCGCGGTCAGTCCAGTTACGGGGGGAAGTCATGGTATCACCTTCTATATCTTGTCTTTTTTATGGTTGGGTTTCGATCTTCAAAAAAATGCGGCGCTGCCGCAAGATCGAAGCAAGGGAATATCTGCCTGTTTTATGTAACTGTCAACCGCTTTGCAATGCCCTGTTGCTTTATGCGGCAATGGTGTATGGTTTTATATCATTATTTCAAACAGTTAAGGTGTGCCATGTCTGCTGAACCCGCACGCGTGAACAAACGCATCATCAAAGCGCCACGCGGCAGCGTGCTGAATGCCAAATCATGGCTGACCGAAGCGCCGCTGCGCATGCTCATGAATAACCTCGACCCCGACGTTGCCGAAAATCCGGACGAGCTGGTTGTCTATGGCGGCATCGGTAAGGCGGCGCGCAATTGGGAATCTTTTGACAAGATTGTCGAGACGCTTAAAAATCTCAACGCTGATGAAACGCTTCTGGTGCAATCCGGCAAGCCGGTCGGCGTGTTCAGGACGCACAAAGATGCGCCGCGTGTGCTGCTTGCCAATTCCAACCTTGTACCGAATTGGGCCGACTGGGCGCATTTCCGCGAACTGGATGCCAAGGGTTTAATGATGTACGGCCAGATGACGGCAGGGTCGTGGATTTATATCGGTACGCAAGGGATTGTGCAGGGAACCTATGAAACCTTTGTCGAAGTGGGCCGCCAGCATTACGGCGGCGATCTGAAGGGCAAATGGTTTCTGACCGGCGGGCTTGGCGGTATGGGCGGTGCGCAGCCGCTGGCCGCCACCATGGCGGGCGCATCGATGCTGGCGGTAGAGTGCCAGATGAGCCGTATCGAGCGCCGCCTCGCCACGCGCTATCTCGACAAAAAAGCAACGGCGCTGGATGAAGCGGTGGAGATGATCCACGCCGCACATGCGCAGGGAAAAACGATATCTGTCGGCCTTCTCGGTAATGCGGCAGAAATTTTCCCCGAACTGGTCAAACGTGCAAAGGCAGACCCGAAATTCCGCCCCGATGCCGTGACTGACCAGACATCGGCGCATGATCCTCTCAATGGTTATCTGCCCGCCGGCTGGACATGGGCAGAGGCGGAGCAAAAACGCCAAAGCGCCCCCGATGAAGTGATCCATGCCGCCAAGCAATCCATGAAAGTGCATGTACAGGCGATGCTGGATTTCTACGCTATGGGCATTCCGACCCTCGACTACGGCAATAATATCCGTGCGATGGCCGAGGAGGAGGGGCTCGAAAACGCTTTCGGCTTTCCGGGATTTGTGCCCGCCTATATCCGCCCGCTGTTTTGCCGAGGCATTGGCCCGTTCCGCTGGGCGGCGCTGTCGGGTGATCCGGACGATATTTATAAAACCGACGCGAAGGTCAAAGAACTGCTACCTGACAATAAACATCTGCACAACTGGCTCGATATGGCGAGGGAACGCATCCAGTTTCAAGGGCTGCCCGCGCGGATTTGCTGGGTGGGGCTGGGCGACCGCGCACGCCTCGGCCTTGCGTTTAATGACATGGTAAAAAGCGGCGAGCTTTCCGCGCCGGTCGTCATCGGTCGCGACCATCTGGACAGCGGCTCCGTCGCCAGCCCTAACCGCGAAACGGAAGCGATGAAAGACGGATCGGATGCTGTATCCGACTGGCCGCTCTTGAATGCGCTTTTGAATACCGCCAGCGGCGCGACATGGGTATCGCTGCATCATGGCGGTGGTGTCGGCATGGGGTTTTCGCAGCACAGCGGCATGGTCGTTGTCGCGGATGGTACCGACGATGCCGCCCGCCGCTTGCAAAACGTGCTGACCAATGACCCCGCCACAGGCGTGATGCGCCACGCCGATGCCGGGTATGATATCGCCATCGACTGCGCGCGTGAAAAGAAACTGCACCTGCCCATGATTTCCGGTGCCAAAGGAGCCTAGAGATGAAAAAAATCGTAATCGAACCCGGCGAAATCAGCCTGTCCCTGCTGCGCATGGTGGCCAAACATCATTTCCCTATCGCGCTGGCGCCGTCGGCTTATAAAAATATTGATCTGTCGCATCGGCATATCAAAAACATCATCGATGATGGCCAGACGGTCTATAGCATCAATACCGGCTTTGGCGCGCTGGCCAAGGTGCGCATCGACCCTGCCCATTTTGAATCTTTGCAGCGTAACCTTATCTTGTCGCATGCGGCCGGTGTCGGGCGTTTTATGGATGACGATATTGTGCGGCTGATTTTGCTGCTCAAGATTAATGCGCTGTCGCAAGGATACTCCGGTGTTCGCCGCGAGGTTGTTGATTTCCTGATTGAACTCTATAACCGCGAGATTTATCCCTGTATTCCCGAAAAAGGATCCGTCGGTGCTTCGGGCGATCTGGCGCCGTTGGCGCATCTGGCGCTGCCGCTGATCGGGGCGGGGCAGGTACGTGTCGGCGGCATGCTCAAAGACGCACGCATGGAAATGAAAAAGCAGGGGCTCAAGCCGCTGCAACTGGCGCCCAAAGAAGGACTCGCGCTCATCAACGGCACGCAGGTATCTGCTGCGCTGGCGCTGCGCGGCCTTTTCCGTGCCGAAGACTGCTTTGCGGCGGCGGTGGTCGCGGGGGCGCTTACCGTGGATGCGGTCAAGGGCTCGACAACGCCTTTCGACCCCGATATCCAGCGGGTACGCCGTCAAAAAGGACAGATCGACGTTGCAAAAGTTTATATCAATCTGCTGAAAGGCAGCGCCATCCGCAAATCGCACGAAGGTGTAGACGACCAGAAAGTGCAAGATCCTTATTCCATCCGCTGCATGCCGCAGGTGATGGGAACGTGCCTCGACCATATCCGCTTTGCGGCCGATATCTTTTTGAACGAAGCGAATGCGGTCACAGATAATCCGCTGGTCTTTCTTGAAACCGGCGAAGTAAAATCCGGAGGCAATTTCCATGCGGAGCCGATTGCGATGGCGGCAGACAGCCTCGCCCTTGCGGTCGCCGAAATCGGCGGCATGAGCGAGCGGCGCATCGCCATGTTGATCGACAGCAAAATGAGCGGCTTGCCGCCGTTTTTGGTCAAAGATGCCGGCGTTAATTCCGGCTTTATGATCGCACATGTGACGGCCGCGGCCTTGACATCGGAAAACAAGATGCTGGCGCATCCTGCCTGCGTTGACAGCATTCCGACATCGGCCAATCAGGAAGATCATGTCAGTATGGCCACGCACGGCGCGCGCAGGCTTAATGATATGGCGACGAATACGGCGAATATTGTGGGCATCGAACTGCTGGCGGCGGCGCAGGGAATTGATTTTCAGCTGCCGTTGCTAACCTCCCGACCGCTGCAAGACGTGATGCATATTTTACGCGCGCAGGTCAGCCATTACAGCGAAGACCACTATTTTGCGCCCGATATCCGTATTGCCACACGGCTGGTGGAGGCGGGGGCATTCCTTCCCTTCGTCGGGCGCAAGACCTTGCCGTCTTTTGCGGCATAAGGCGGGGGCGCGGCTATGCAGGTGCGTAAGCTTTTTCAGGGGAGTACACCCTTGCTTGTCAGTATTCCGCATATGGGCACCTATTTGCCTGCGGATATTAAACAGCGTCTGACACCGCTTGGCCGCACCCTACCCGATACGGACTGGCATCTGGATCAGCTCTATGACTTTGCACCGGCGCTTGGCGCAGGGGTTCTTATGTCGACGCATTCGCGCTATGTCGTCGATCTAAACCGTGCGCAGGAAGATACCGATCTCTATCCCGGTCAGGTCAAAACCGGTCTGTGCCCGCTGCAAACGTTTGATGGCGAGGATATCTATGCCGAGGGCGAAACGCCCGATGACATTGAAAAGATCAATCGTATCGCCGCCTATTGGTTGCCTTATCATGAGGCGCTGGCAGCCGAAATTGCGCGCATTAAATCGGTTTTCGGCTATGCGATTTTATACGACGCCCATTCGATCCGCGCCGAAGTGCCAAGGCTTTTTGACGGCCGTTTGTGGGATTTGAACTTGGGTACTGCACATGACAGCACCTGCGACGCCGCAATGTCGCAAGCGGCGCTGGCGGCGGCAGCTTCCGGAGATTATTCGGCGGTTCTCAACAAACGCTTTGTCGGGGGGCATATCACGCGGCACTACGGACGCCCTGCCGAAAACGTGCATGCCATACAGATGGAATTGACATGGGATTTGTATATGGATGCAGGTGCGCCCTATCATTACCGTGCAGACAAGGCCGATCAGCTTAAACCGGTTTTGCGCGCTGTGCTGCAATCCCTGCTGGATTGGGGGCGCAGCCGCTACGGGGCCTGATGTTATCCCGCAAACCCGTGCCATTCACCGGATTTGACAACGCCGACGGCGGGGTTGTTGCCGAACATATAGCAAAGGTCGCGCGGGTGCGTGATATCCCACAGAACAAAATCCGCGGCCTTGCCTTTTTCCAGTGTGCCGATGTCATCTTGCCAGCCGAGCGCGCGCGCGGCGTGAAGGGTGGCGCCTGCCAAGGCCTCTTCGGGCGTCAGACGAAACAGGGTACAGGCCATATTGAGCATCAACAGTAATGATAAACAGGGCGATGTGCCGGGGTTATGATCGGTGGCCACGGCCATGGATACGCCGTATTGGCGCAGCAAATCCACCGGCGGCAGCTGCTTTTCACGCAGGAAATAAAACGCACCGGGCAGCAGGACGGCAACCGTGCCTGCGTCTTTCATCGCGCGTACGCCGTCTTCGTCCAGATATTCCAGATGATCCGCCGACAGCGCCTGATACTGCGCCGCCAGCCGCGCGCCGTGCAGGTTCGACAGTTGCTCGGCATGCAGTTTGACCGGTAAGCCAAGGTTGCGCGCGGTATCGAAGATACGCTGTACTTGTCCTGCGCTAAAGGCGATGTTTTCGCAAAAGGCGTCTACAGCATCAATCAGGCCTTCGGCGGTCAGCGTGGGCAGCATCTCGGCGCAAATCATGTCGATATAATCGTCGCCGCGCCCTGCGAATTCGGGCGGCAGGGCATGGGCACCCAGAAATGTACGCTGCACGCGAAAACCGTAATCATCACGCAGGCGCGTGGCGACCCGCAGCAGTTTGCGTTCGCTTGCCGTATCAAGGCCATAACCGGATTTGATTTCAAAAGACGTGACACCCTGCCGGAACAGCGTCAGCAGGCGAAACAGGGTTTGATCAAAAATGATATCTTCGGATGTTTCGCGGACGCTTTGGACACTGGCATTGATACCGCCACCGGCCGCCGCGATGTCCTGATACGAGACGCCGTGCAGCCGTTGTTCGAATTCATTTGCGCGGCTGCCGGCATAGGCCAAATGGGTATGGCAGTCGATCAATCCGGGGGTGACCCATTTTCCTTCACCGTCGAGGACGTAATCGCTGAGCGTATCGGGTGCGCCGGGTAAATCTTTTTTGTCGCCGATCCAGTCGATGCGACCGTCTTTGATACCGATCACGGCGTTATTGATAATGCCATAACCGTCACCTGCGGCCATTGTTGCGACATTGATATTTTTCCAGAGCGTATCAAACATGGCTTGGCCTTTTGCAGATGTGGATATACATTTATAAATGATTTTTTGATCAAGGAATATACGGCATGACCACGATTTTCGCCCCCCAAGCGCTGCTGCCCGATGGTTGGGCTGAGAACGTCCTGATCGAATACGATAAGGAGGGCTGGATCGTCGGGGTCGACAGCTTTAAAACCGCGCCGCCCGCAGATGGCCGCGCCGATATCGTCACCGGTCCGTTGATCCCCGGCATGCCCAATGTCCATTCCCATGCTTTTCAGCGCGCCATGGCGGGGCTGACCGAGCGTGCTATCGGCAAAAAAGACAATTTCTGGAGTTGGCGCGAGACGATGTACCGTTTCCTCGCCTTTCTGACGCCGGAGGATATGGAGGCGCTGGCCGCCTATGTCTATGTCGAAATGCTGAAGGCCGGATATACCACTGTCGGCGAATTTCACTATATCCACAACGACGTGGAGGGGAATCCCTATGCCGACCCTGCCGCCATGTCGCGGCAGATGATTCGTGCGGCGCTTGAAACCGGTATCGGCATTACGCATATGCCGGTGCTGTATGCGCATGGCGGCTTTGGCGAAAAACCGCCCGCCGAAGGACAAAAGCGATTTATCGGCGATGTGGGCAGCGTGATGCGGATCGTGGAAAATCTCTATGGCGAATTTTCGAGCGTGCCGCAGGTGACCATCGGCTTCGCGCATCACTCTCTGCGTGCCGTATCGCCTGCGATGCTGCGCGAAGGGACGGATGCCGTGCGCCGCCTGCTGCCCGATGCGCCCATTCACATCCACGCGGCAGAACAGATGGCAGAGGTAGACGGCTGCCTTGAATGGTCAAACAAACGCCCTGTTGAATGGCTGCTGGAAAACGCGCGCGTCGATAACAAATGGTGCTTTATTCACTGCACCCATATGACGCCGGAAGAAACCCGCGCGCTGGCCGCCTCCGGCGTTGTGGCCGGTCTGTGTCCGACGACCGAGGCGAACCTTGGCGACGGTATATTTCCGCTGGTTGATTACTTTCAGGCGGGCGGCGCCTTCGCTATCGGTTCTGACAGTCATATCAGCGTGAATATGGTGGAAGAGCTGCGCTGGCTTGAATACGTACAGCGTCTGTTGCACCGTGAACGCACCCTTATCAAAGATCATGAACTGCCGTCAGTAGGTGCGATGCTTTTTGAACGGGCAACGCAGGGTGGGGCGCAGGCGCTTGGACGCAAATGCGGGCGCATCGACATTGGCCACCGTGCGGATTTTATCGTGCTGGATCCGAACATGGGCGTGATGACGGGCAAGCTGCGCGATCATATCCTCGATACCGCCATTTTTGCCGCCAGCCGCAACCCCGTGAAGGACGTCATGGCGGGCGGGCGCTGGGTGGTGCAGAACGGCCACCACAAACGCGAAGACCAATACCGCGCGCGTTTCCGCGAGGTGCTGGCAAAGGTCGTCTGATGGTGGAATATATATTTCATAATATAAAAATTTAATTTCAAAATAGGAATAAAACCGGCATTTTCTGTGCTGCTATGGCTAGGCAGCGCCGCCGTATTCCCCTAATATCGCCACAGTCAAAAAATCAAAATCAGGAGTACACGCAATGGATTTGCGCATCCCTCGCACGCCCGAAGATGACGCTGGCGGCGCCCCGCTTGATCTCGCCGCTGCTATCCGTGAATTTTACAGCGACTTTCCGGAGCACAAAGACGATGTGTTCATCCTCAATCATCAAGCCTTCACACGCGGGCGCGATGCGATTGAGGCGCTGGCGCCGCAAATCGCTGCGCTCGAAGCGCGTCATCCGGAAGCAAAAACCGGCATGGCAAAATCTTTTGCCCTCGGCGGGTTTGAAGGCAAGCTGCCGATGAGCGTGAACATCTCCGAATCCATGTTCAACAAGAAATCCGAAAGCCAGATTTTTGCGCGTATCGTTATTCCGGCGGGCGACCAGTTCAGCGCGACGCTGCTGAAGTCTATTTTTGTTGCGGGCGATCACCAACCTAACGCGCGCTTCCCGACCATGGCAGAGGCGCATAACAATACCGAAATGTGGCAGCGCTATGTCCTCGACCATGAACTAGGACATGCTGTGACGATGTTGACGCTGGATAAACAGAGCATGAAGACCAGCAGCTTCGGCAACAAGGCGGAATGCGAGGCAGATGCCTATTCGATGATCCGCCATTATCAACGTTACGGTGCAGGCAGCAGCTTCCCTGAATATGTGCGCGACCTGCGTAACATGAACGCCGTGCATAAAATGGACATCACCCATTGGACATCACGTGCGGTGCAAAAAGTCATCGACCTCAACAAAGAAGACAAGCTGAAAGACCTGACACCGCAAGAGGCGCGTGATCTGGCCGTGAAAATCGCGCAGGAAACGCATTTGTCGACCGATGCCGAACACAATGTCGGCAAGGCTTTCAAGCCTATCGTTATGGGCACCATGACTCAAAAAATGGCAGATGCTGACAAGATTGCGTATTTGCGCGATGCAGCGGCACGTACAGGGGCTGAAACAAAATCCCCCGCAGTACTGGAAATCTGCAAGCTCTATATGGACACGATCGGGCGTTATATCCCCGCGCATCTGCCGCAAAGCAAAACGCCGGAGCAGGCGCAGAACATTGCAGAAAATACACGCCTGATGGCGGAAAAAGAATTGGCCAGAGAGCCGCAGATGACCGGCCTTGGCCGTATTTTCCGCGACGCCATTCTGGATGTTCAGTCCGGCAAGGGAGCCGCGCAGAACGACAACAACAAGAAGCCGCCGCAAGGCCCGAAACCGCCGCGGTCATAAGCTGCGGGTTTTGCTTGCGATATTTTGCGCGGGGCGTTCGTTCAGTCGGTCGCCCCGCGCTGCTTTTGCATAGGGATAGAGAAGATGCCGGCGGCGCAGGCTTAGACAAGGTGCCGGGCGGCACGGGCCTAGACAAGGTGCCGGCGGCACCACAGCATGATGGTTTCGGCGACGAATAAGGCATCATCGCCGCGGTTTTCAAACAAATGTGTGGCGGCATCGTCAAGGCGGATCAGCTCGGCATCCGCCTTTGCCGCGCGCGCAGTGATGGTTTCGGCATTATCGTAGCTGACAATACGGTCGTGCGGGGCGTGAAAGACCATCAGCTTGCGCGTGAGCGCCGCGGTATCTTCCGCCACGGTTTGCGACAGCATATCAGCCACAAAATGCGCGCCGAAATGGTGCGGCGTACCCAAAACATTGATGGTGGCGCCATCTTCAGTTTCATCGATATCGCCATTGCGGCGGAATTTGGCGATAACCGCGGCTGGGTCGCTGGGCGATCCGATGGTGGCGATTAACCCGATATCCGGCATATGCCGCACGGCTGACAGCGCCGCCGTGCCGCTGATGCTATGGCCGATCATGATTTTCGGTGCGGTGTCATGCGCAGAAAGGAAATCATAGGCGGCGCGCATATCGCTGATGCGGCTGGTGAAATCGGTATCGGCCGCGCGGCCTTCGCTGCCGCCGACGCCTGTCACGTCAAAACGCAGCATGGCCACGCCGTCTTCGGCCAGTGCACGGCAGACTTTGGCGGCGGCATGGGTTTCCTTCGGGCAGGTAAAACAGGGGCCAAACAGACCGTAAAACAGCGGCGTATCTGCCGGTGCGTCTAGAATAGCGGCCAGATTTTGGCCGCGGCCGTTCGGAAAAGAGACTTTGGTGCTGGTGCGTGTATTCATGTGCAGATTATAAAGAAAAGAAAAAGCCGCAGGCAAGAAAAATGCCTGCGGCTCTTGTCTTTAAAGGGGCTGTTTATTCACCTGCAGGCGCGTCAGGTGCGGCAGGCGCTTCACCGCCTTTGCGGAATTCACCGCGTTTTTTGTGTTCGCCGTCTTTGCCTTTATGCTCGCCCCATTTACCGCCGCGCTCTTCAATACGCTGGCGCATTTTGGCTTTGGCGGCTTCCTGTTCTTCCGGCGTCATTTTTTCGAGCCGTGCTTTCATATCGGCGTTCCATTGTTCACGCAGTTTCATATGACGCTCTTTCAGCGCGGCTTTTTGCTCCGGCGTCATCGCGTCATAGGCGGCCTTGCCTTTTTCACGCTGGGCGGCTTTTTGCTCGTCACTCATGCCCTCCCAGGCTTTGCGCTTTTCCTCCATATAGGCGCGCTTCTGCTCGGCGTTCATGCCTTCCAGCTTGCCCAGTTCTTCTTCGCTCGGGATGCCAAAGCCGCCGCCGCGTTTGCCGCGGTGTTCGCCTTTTTCGCCTCTGTCACCACGTTCTTTACCCCATTTTTTGCCGGGAGTGCCTTCGCCACTGCGCTCTTTGGCGGCGGGGGTGGTGGGGGCGGCGGTTTCAGCCGCGGCGGGGGTGGATACGGCAAGCCCGAAAGCCAGCGCGATTGCGGAAAGAGCTATCAGGCGGGTTGTGGTGGGGGTCATGTTGTTACTCCTTTGATTTTAATAAAGAAAACCTATACGGCCGCTGTGGCCTTCAAGATTGTCACGCGCAAAAGACGTAAACCATGCGCGAAAAAGGTTTTAAAAAAACCGTCTATATCATACATAAAAACCAGCCGCCGCGCAGGATTTCGCCGCCCGTGCCGTGACATAAGCGGTACAGGCCCTAAAACGCGATCTTCACAAGGGGGCGGACAGTGTTGCAGCTCAGACCTTTGGACCAGCGGATGCAGGAGCCTTTGAACATAACCCAGAGCACGGACGAGGCACGGGATGACGCCCAGCTTATGTCACGCATCGCCACAGGCGACCAGCGCGCGCTACAGGCCCTTATGCAGCGGCATCTGGGACGTACGGTGCGTCTGGCCACGCGGGTATTGGGCAGCACGGCGGCCGCCGAAGACGTGGCGCAGGAAGCCTTTATCCGCGTCTGGAAACATGCTGACCGCTGGGAAACACCCGAAGAAGCCGGCGCAAAATTTTCGACCTGGCTTTACCGCATCGTCCTTAACCTGTGTATTGATGAAAAACGTAAAAAGACTTTTGGCAATATCGACGATGTACCGGAACAGCCCGACAGTGGACCCAATGCCGAACGCCGGATGCAGCAGCAGGAGCAATCCGTCCGCGTCCGCGCCGCGCTGGCGCAGCTGCCGGAGCGTCAACGATCTGCTTTCGTTCTGTGTTTCTACGAAGACTTTTCAAACCGCGAGGCGGCAGACATGCTCGGGATCAGCGTCAAGGCGCTTGAATCTCTTCTGGTGCGGGCGCGCAAGGCTCTACGCGACCTTCTACAGGGCGAACGCGACGATACTCTTCAGGAAAACGGGGGATAGGCCATGATGACACGTGACGAATTTACAGACCTGCTTGATCTTTACGGCGCTGATCTGTCGCGCTGGCCGCAGGACCGTCTGAAGGCCGCCCTGGCCCTGACCGAAAAAGATACCGAAGCCCGCGCACGTTTCGACAGCATGCTGGCGATGGAAGAGCATATGCGCGCATATACCGCGCCGCAGAGCGATCTTTCCGCGCTGGAAAGCCGCATTCTTTCGGCAGTCGCGGCACTGCCTGCGCAGCAGACAGCCGTTGTATCAGAAGGCGGTTTCTTGCGCTGGCGTCCGGCCTTTATCTTTGCGCCATCGGGCGGGCTTGCCGTGCTGGCGGTGATCGGTTTTTTCATCGGTATGCAGCCTGCGATCCAGCCGGAAAAGCTGATGAACGCGGTTTATTACCAGACAGAACAGATTCTGGTCGATGACAGCGAATTTTACGACGGGAGAATTTTTTAAATGAAACCGCAAAAACTGACAGTCGTCCTTGCGGCGGCGCTGTTTCTGTCTCTTTCGGTGAATTTCTTTTTGGCCGGTCTGATGCTGGGCGATGCGGTTGCACCCGTCCTGTCGTTCGATAGCCCGAAAGACAAGCCGGTGGCCAGCAGCCGTGAGCAGCGCCGTGCCGAATGGCAAAAGCGCGAAGAGACTCTCTTTGCCGCTCTCGGCGATGCCGACCGTGCGGTGATGAAACAGTCCAAAGAAGCCTATGACGCGATTTTCGACGAACTGCGCCGCGCTCTTGACGAATCCCGCGCCAAAGTGGCCGCCGCGATGGACGCAGAGCCGCTGGATCAGGAAATTCTTGATGACGCGATTGCGACCGAAGCGGCGATCAAATCCCGCTTGCTGCAAGAAATGACGGCCGCGCGCCTGAACACCATCGAACAGCTCTCGCCCGAGGGCCGTGCGCTTTTGCGCCAGATGATGCCCCTGCGCCGCGGTGGTGGAAGGCCGCCGATAATAGAGCATGGCGGAAAGCCGCCGCACGGTGGACGTGCCATGATGCCGCCGCACGAAATGCCTGTGCCCCCGCCCGAGCAGGACGAATTACCGGAAGAGGCTCCCCCGCCGCGGCACGATGATATAGAACAGCCTCCTGCGCCCGCGCTGCCTTGATTTTTACGCGGTTAAGCGGCCGTCTTGATTGGCGGGGTCGTTTTCTGCTATCCTGCCGGACAATAATCAACGTAAGAAGGGAGTGCCTGCCATGAAAAAGTTCAAGAAATGGATACGCTGCCTCGCGCTTGTGACCGTTCTGCTGGCACCGCTGAGTGCCTGCAACACGATGGAAGGCCTCGGCCGCGACACCAAAGCCGCAGGCGACGCGCTGACCGGTGCCGCCAAGGATAACAAAGGCTATTAAGCGGCCTTTTCGCCATAAAAAAACGCCCGCATGGTTGCGGGCGTTTTTTCTATGTCTTGGTATTTTTAGCGCTTCGGTGCGGCGCGGTCTTTTGTTCTGTGCAATGTGGATGCCAGACGGGGCAGCGGATAGCGCAAGGTATCGCCGGTTGACAGCGGCGCGGTGGCCGCACTGAAGTCTGCGTTCAGCTCTGGCAGTTTGCGGGTTTCCTGTTTCGCTCCCATGGCCTGTGCCAGCAGATAAGGCGCGGCATCGTCGGTCAGGGCGGGTTTGACGGAAATTTCAAAAGACTGTGCCATCGACAGGGTCTTGCCAAGGTCGCGTACCCACGGCATTTTCTGCGTCTGCTTCATCGCTTCGCCGCGGCCTTCTTTTTCAAGACGGTCAAACAGCGTGCGTGTCCAGATACGGTCAAGGCTGACATGGTACTTGTCCTGATCTGTGTGGACATAGGTCTGCTCTTGCGCGGGGCTATAGGCAATCAGCGATGCGCGCGAAAGGTTGATGACATCCGCGGGTACTTCGGCCGTGCCGACGCCGTCCTTGGCCGGGTTTTCAATCAGGTTGGAGCCGACGGTTTCAAAGCCTTTTTCCGACGCCAGTTTTTTCAGCGCGGCATAGGCGGTATCAGCATCGGTTTCCGTGCTCAGAATGTCCTGACCGACGATCATGTAAAACATGTTCTTTTCAGCGTTATAATAAGCATCTTCGATCATGCTTGTATGCGCAATCAGGTTTTCGACGGCGATCACGCCGGGAGATTTTTTCAGGCCTTGATAGAGCGCTGCGGCGAATTCCGGATCTTCCGTGCGAACAAAGCCGGGTTTGCGCGTCGGGCCGTATTTGTGGCAGGCGAAGCCAGCTTCGCCTTCGCTGCCGTCTTGGTAGCTCAGGTAGCCGAGGGCGCGCAGGTTGAGCGCCAGTGTATCTGCGGCCTCCAGCGGCGCGGCAAAGCCGTTGTCACCATTGATAACCGCTGCGATTTTGGCGGCAGCAGCCTTGCCGGGCAAGGCGATGCTGTAGAGATATTCACCGCTCTCGGCGTGTTCCAGAAATTCGTCAAATTCTTTGCTCTCGGCGCGGAATTCCAGCGTCTTGCCATCGCCGCTGAGGGAGAGGATGGACGCCGCCTGCGGGTTGAACCAGATGCCGCCAAGGTCGAGCAGCGGCTCCTGCGTTTGCAGGCGAATTTTACCTTCCAGCACATGTGCGGCACCGTATTTGTCGACAAGAAGATGTGTGCCGTCTTCCAGCGGTTGCAGCAGCAAAACAGATTTCTGGTTGATGCTGAATGTGCCGCCGCCTTGCGGGTCGTCTTCGTGCAGGAAATCCGCGCGGCGGTGCAGCGCTTCGGCCTGTGCGTCGGTGCCGTTGAAATCACCGGTATGGCGGTGCCATGCGATTTTGGTGCCTTGCGCCGAGGTGACGATACGGTCGATGTTTTCCGGTTTGACAAGGCCGTCGTATTCGGGCTCAAATCCGGCTTTGCGCTGGATGAGCGCGAGTGTTTCATCGGCCATGTGCTGGCTGACGTTTTCCTGCAACAGCTGGCCAACGCCGCTGATGGTGAAGCGCAGTGTTTTCGGCTCTGGATTGTACCAGATGTTCGCGATGCGCGACAAATTGGTCAGCAGGCGGTCATTGTCAAGGCGGATGTTCTCGCCCGTAAAGGCGGCTTCCATGCCGGAGAGAATTTTTGCAGCGGACGGCGCCGATGCATTGTCGGCGGCCTGATGCAGAATATTGGCGCGCACGATGTTGCTGGCATAGGGCTCGATCAAGGCCGCGACCCAGGCCAGTTTTTCTTTTTCAGAGAGGCTGTCCGAGGAGACAGCCTGCTCCAGCCAGCCGCCGCTGCGGGTCAACTGCGGGCGCAATTCGTCAAGCCCGCCGTTCAGGAAGCTGGTGGCCAGCATTTTGCGGGCGGCATTGATTTCAAAAGTTTCATCTGTCGACAGGCTCGGGATGATCTGTTCGGCGATAAAGGCGATGGCTTTGGCCGCGCTGCCTTTGACGGCGTTGCTTTCGGCGCGCCATTCGTCATGCATGCCGGCGGCGATCAGCGCTTCGGTCAGCTGGGCGATCATTTTGGGCGATGCGCCGGTTTCGGTAATTTGGCGGGTAATCGACTGGTCGGGGTATGTCAGCGCCCAGAGCGCCATAAAAGCCTGACCTTTGTCGGTGGTGCCGATGCTACGCAGGGTGTGCAGCAGGGCGGCGGTGTCCTTGTCTTTTGCCGCGGCGGCGAAATCGGCGACTTTTCCGGCAAGGGCAGTATCCTGTGCGCCAAGACCGGCCAGAATTTTTTCGTTCGCGGCGCCGATGCGCGCCGGTTCTTCCGCAAAACGCGCGGCGATGCGGCTGAACGGCGTATTGTTCGGGGCGTAAAGCTGCAGCAGGTGAAATCCGCTGTCGATCTCGCGGCCTTTGCCTTTGCGCAGCTTGGTCAGGGTCAGTTCAAGCGCGGCGGGGTTTAGCGGTTCGGGCTTCAGCACTTCGCCGAGGACGCGCTCGAAGATCTGCGTGTCGGATTTCAGACCGGCAATTTCGAATTTAGGCTCATGGCTGAGCGCAGCAGACAGCAGCGCAATGCGGTCGGCATCTTTTTTGACATGCGTCAGCGCAAGCTCGGCAAAGCTATCAACGCCAAAATCGGTCAGCAGCAGTTTTTTGCTGCGCTTGCTTTCGGGGGTTTCCTCGCGCGGGAACAGGCCGGGCATCAGCTTGATAAAGCCGTCGATATCCTGCGTGTCCAGCTTGCGCGCCAGCGCGGAATAATCAAGCGCCTGTGCGTTCAGACGCTGTGCGCGGCCCTGGTTCACTTCGGCATAATCGCTCTGGGCGAGGTCGATGACGTATTGCGGGTTCTGGTATTGGTGCATCATCACAGGGGTGATGGCCTGCGGCTCTTCCGGCTCCAGATTTTCGCCGACCCAGTCCATGAAGCTGTCGACATAGTAATGACGGTCGCTTTGCAGGCTAATCAATTCGCCGCGCAGGTTGCGCCAATGGCGTCTGATCGCTTCTTCTTTGCGGCGCGCCTCTTCTTCAGGGTCTGCACCTTTGAACATGCCGCCGAGGGATGACCAAAAGCCTTTTTTCTGATCGTCTTCGCTGGCAGCAGGAATCTCGATGCGGGTATTCAGGCCGATGGCCTCGACGGTTTCGCCTTCTTTGGGGACGCGTACAGCGGGCAGATCTTCAAGAATATCGGCGGGAAAGCCGCGCGGCGCATCACTGATGGTTTTGGCCAGTTTGCCATTCTCGCCGAACTGCGCGCGCGCCAGAGCGGTAAAATCCTGCATATTGAGGATGAAACCGGCGGTTTCTCCCAGCTCGCCCAGAACCTTGAGCGCTTTTTGCTCGTCTTTATCAAAAGTGATGGCGCGGACAAGGCGGTGGTGGCCGACGATGATATTGTTCTGCTGTTGCTCCAGCCAGTCGCGGATGGAATCGGTATTGCGTTCCAGCGTGGCGAGGTAATCGCCCAGCTGGTCGCGCAGATGGGCGAGCACATGCACGTCATCCGGCAGTTTGAAAGGTGTCGTCGATGGAGTGGGATCGGCCATCGTGCCTGTTATCCTTAGATGTTTGATATGAACCGTAGGCAATATAGCACCCGTATTTTCTTTATGCAAATCTTTTTCCGGAAAATGAATTCAGAAAAAATTGTCAATTATTTCATGGTTTTAGCTTTACAAACGGCGTGGTTTGTCTAGCATGCGCCCCGTGCCTTTTGACCGGTCCGCGCGGGACTCGGCGAGGGATGTTTTAACCGGCCCCACCCCCCTTTGGAGACAGACAAGATGATTCAGGAATTCAAAAAGTTTATTATGCGCGGCAATGTCATTGACCTGGCGGTTGGTGTGATTATCGGTGCTGCCTTCGGCAAGATCGTGTCCTCGCTGGTCGATGACATTATTATGCCGCCGCTGGGCCTGATTGTCGGCAAAGTGGATTTCAGCAATTTCTTCATTCCGCTGTCTTTCACGGATCAGGAATTCAATACAATTGCCGAAGCCAAAGCCGCCGGCGTGACAACATGGAATGTCGGTATGTTCGGAAATGCGATGTTCAGTTTCCTGCTGGTGGCCTTTGCGATTTTCTTCTTTATCGTCAAGCCGATCAACAAACTCAAACAAAAAGAAGAAGATAACGCAGCCAAGACGCCGCCCGCACCGCCCAAAAGCGAGGTTCTGCTGGCCGAAATCCGCGATCTGCTGAAAAACAAGTAAAAGACATATCTGTTTCGTATGAAAGGCCGCCGGTTGACTCATGCCGGCGGCCTCTTTATATCTGAGGTATATTCATAAACAGGATCGGTCATGACAGAGACCCTGCAAGATACGCTTGATAGAGCGCTTATCAAAGCTGCCGCTCAAGGAAAGGCGGAGCAGCTTTCATCTTTGTTGCAGCAGCGCGCCAATCCCAATGCGGGGGCGGGGGTATCGCCTGCGTTGTTCGCGGCGGCCGCCGGAAACCATGCCGCCTGTATCCGTCTTTTGCTCGCTGCGGGTGCCAAGGTTGATGTGACCAATAGCAAAGGCTCAACCCCGCTGATGGTGGCGGCCTTTAACGCAAATCTCAAGGCCATGCGTGTGCTGCTGGATGCGGGTGCCGACCGCAGCTTGAAAAACCGCGATGGCGCCGATGCGCTGACTTTCGCAAAGGCGCGTGAATCGTCCGAGGCCGTCGCGCTTTTAAACGAAGATGCGGATGAAATTATCCAGCGCAGCCGTCTTGGCGACCGCATGCTGGAAGAAATTTTCAATTTCCGGACGCTGGAGCGGATTTCGCTGGTGCGTAAAGGCGCAGGTCAGCCGATCGAGGCGCTCTACCGCGAGAGCTTTACGCAGATTGAAAATCTGCCCGCGCTGCGCGACGCGTTCCAGAAACACCGCCTGCGCGGCGGCAAGCGCACGGTGGAAGACGTCTTCCCACACCGCATCGACAAGCAAAAAGCCGGCCTGCGCCGTAAACCGGAATAAATTTCTGCAGCTGCTTACGAGATGTGTCTATTTCTCTTTTTGTCATACCGGCGCAGGCCGGTGTCTAGCCCAAGGCCGAAAGGCCTTGATGTATAAAGAGGCTACACGTTTTATGTCTTGCGCTTCGCGCACTGGATACCGGCAGCATGCCCCGCATGCAAAGCATGCTGCCGGTATGACAGGGTACGTGCGTTAAGAGGATATCGCCGAAGTTTTTAGGCTGCGGCCAGATCGCCTTCAAGGTCGTATTCGTCCGATGCGGTGATCTTCACGCGTACGATGTCGCCCGGCTTCATGCCATCGCCACTGACGCGCACGATACCGTCGATTTCAGGCGCATCGGCGCTGCTGCGGCCGGTTGCGCCGCCTTTACCGGTTTCGTCGATAATCACATCCAGCGTGCGTCCGACCTTTTTGGCAAGGCGTGCGGCGCTGATGCCCTGCTGCAGGGCCATAAATCTGTGCCAGCGTTCTTCCTGCACTTCGGGCGGCACGGCGCCTTGAAGCTCGTTTGCTTTCGCGCCTTGTACGGGTTCGTATTTAAAGCAGCCGACACGGTCAAGCTGTGCTTCCTGCATCCATTGCAACAGAAATTCAAAATCCTCTTCCGTCTCGCCGGGGAAGCCGACGATGAAGGTGGAGCGGATGGCAAGGTCGGGGCATGTCTTGCGCCAGTCGTGGATACGGTCCAGCGTCTTTTCCTGATGCGCAGGACGGCGCATGTTTTTCAGCACCGCGGGCGATGCATGCTGGAAGGGGATATCGATATAGGGAAGAATTTTTCCCTCGTTCATCAACGGGAAAACCTCGTCTACATGCGGATAGGGATAGACGTAGTGCAAACGTGTCCAAATGCCCATCTCCCCCAATTCGCGGCAGAGATCGATGAATTTCGTACGTACCGTACGATTTTTATAGGGATAGGCCTGATAACGGTTGTCGATGCCATAGGCTGACGTATCTTGCGAAATGACCAGCAGTTCCTTGACGCCGGCTTTGACCAGACGCTCCGCTTCCGCCAGCACCTGAATAATCGGGCGCGATACCAGATCACCACGTAAAGACGGAATAATGCAGAAAGAACAGCGGTTGTTGCAGCCTTCGGATATTTTCAGATAGGCGTAATGGCGGGGCGTCAGTTTAATCCCCTGCGGCGGGACCAGATCGACATAGGGGTCATGCGGCGGCGGCGCGACTTTGTGCACGGCGCTGACGACTTCTTCGTATTGCTGCGGGCCGGTGACGGCCAGAACCTTCGGGTATTCTTTGGTAATCTGCTCCGGCTCCGCGCCCATGCAGCCGGTGACGATGACTTTGCCGTTGGCGTCCATCGCTTCGCCGATGGCTTCCAGCGATTCTTTTTTCGCGCTGTCGAGGAAGCCGCAGGTGTTCACGATCACCACATTGGCATCTTCATAGTTAGGCGACAGTTGATAGCCTTCGCTGCGCAGCTGCGTCAGGATGCGTTCGGTATCCACCAGTGCCTTGGGACAGCCGAGGCTGACCACGCCGACGGTGGGGGCTTCCTCGTTCTTGGTGTTTTTCTTTTTGGCGGGTTTGTTTTGTGCGGCGGTCATGAATTCCCTCGGTTTTGCGCCTGCTTATATATCAAAGCCTATAAGTTATGTAAAGATTTTGTTGAAAGTCTTTGAAAAAAGGGCGTGTATTCTATACATAATGTCTCGCAAGGAGCCATCATGCAGGTCAAAAACCGGCAAAAACAAGACATCGCCAATCCGCAGAATGATCCGGCCATCGCCGCGGTCATGGACCGTTATGCCGTGTCGTTGACCGATACCGTGCTGGCGGCGATGGATCCGCAAAATCCGCAAGACCCCGTGGCGCGGCAATATCTTCCAGCCGCAGCGGAGCTTGTGAACACCCCCGAAGAACTCGACGATCCCATCGGCGACGAGGCGCATAGCCCCGTAAAAGGCATCGTGCACCGCTACCCCGATCGCGTGCTGCTCAAGCCCGTACATGTTTGTGCGGTCTATTGCCGTTTTTGCTTCCGCCGTGAAAAGGTCGGGCCGGGCAGCGAAGCTTTGAGCGCCGAAGAGCTTGCCACCGCGCTGGATTATATCCGAAACGCGCCCAATGTCTGGGAAGTGATCCTGACCGGCGGCGACCCGTTCGTGCTCTCGCCGCGGCGGCTGGCGGAAATCATGGCGGCTCTAAACGCTATTCCGCATGTCGAGGTCATTCGTTTCCATACCCGCGTGCCGATCGCGGCGCCCGATCGCGTGACGGCGGAGATGATTGCTGCGCTGGCATCGGACAAGGCGGTTTATGTCGTGGTGCATGCCAACCACGCGCAAGAGCTGACGGCTGCTGTAAAGGAATGCCTGCGCCGCTTTGTCGCGGCGGGCATGCCGCTGCTCTCGCAATCGACCCTGCTGCGCGGTGTGAATGACAATCCGCAGGCGCTGGAAAATCTCTTCCGCGCGCTCACGGCTATCAAGGTCAAGCCTTATTACCTGCATCACCCTGACCTTGCGCCCGGCACCTCGCATTTCCGCCTGCCCATCGCCGAAGGGCAGGCTTTGCTGCGCAGTTTGCAGGGGCGCGTGTCCGGTATCGCACTGCCGCGCTATATGCTGGATATTCCAGGTGGCCATGGCAAAGTGCCGGTAGAGCCGCGCTGGATCGAACCTGCCGTAGACGGCAATGGCTATAAGCTGCGCGATTACCGCGGCGGCACACATACATACGAAATCAAAAAGCCCAAAGACGTTTAATAACGGCGATTGTCGTTGGCGGGGCAGGGGTTGCGCCGTACGTTGAGCGGGTAGGCGGTAATAACCTCGCTTTTGTCACCATTCAAAATAATCCGCATGCGGATATCGTCCACCATCACATCTGCGGCGTAATAGCCGTTATCCTGTAGTTTCCACGGAATATTATCGTTGGCAGCTGCGCGCTCCACGGTGCCGATGATTTTTTCCGCGCTCCAGCCTGCCGGAAATTCGGATTTACAGGGTTTGCCCGCGCCGTGCAAATGTCCACCGCCGCTTTGGTCGCCATATAGAATATGCGTGCGGCGCAATCCGCTGATGACCGGCGCTTGACGTGCGGCCTCTTCATGGCCGCTACCCGTTTGTTCCTGCCCGTATTCGGGGACAAGCAAACGCGTCAGCCCCATCGGGTCTTTCTGGTCAAGGCGGGACAACTGGCTGACCGATAGCGGGCCGAGCAGCACAACCGCGATCAGGGCAATAATAATACGGCGGAAAGATGAACGGCGACGGCGGCGGGTGCGGACCATAAAACTCTCCAAAAATCTCTTCTGGGGCAACAGGGAAATTCTACACCGCAGCAGCAGGCGGCGGCAAGCGCCCTTCCATCGCCGCCATCGCCGCCGTCAGCGTCGGGGTGGCAAGCCGGAGAGCCTGCTGCGGCGGGGCGGTGTCATCTAGAGACAGCAGAATATCATAAGTTTCCGCAGCGGCCAGTGCACCCAGCCATGCAGGGGCGGCGCCAAAGAGGGTTTCTGCGTGGTTTTTAATATCCGTCAAAGTGGCTGCGTAAAAGAGCACGCGGTTGGCCTGCCGTGCCAGCGCTTCGCCCGATGCTTTCTGACCGCGCGCGATGGTGGCAAAATCACCTGCCCGCAACTGTGCGGCTGTCCAGCCGTTTATGTTGCGGCTAAAATCATGGATCAGCGTTTGCGTATAATCGGCGACGTGGCAGGTATGATAAGCCGCGGCCAGCTCAGCTGCCAGTTTGCTGCGTGCCGCGCTGTCGCCGCCGCAAATGCCCACGCGCTTTAAAAAAAAAGGGCGCACAACAGGGTTCAAATGATTCCAATGCGTCCATGGGTCAGCGCGCAGTGCCGTGCCGGAAATCTGCACCGATCCGCGCGCCGTGTCGACAGGAATAAAGCGGATACCCATCGCCCAGGCGACCTGATACCCATAGCTCTCCGAGGCGAAAAGCGCATCAAAATCATCGCGCGGGCAATGTTTACGCAGCGTATCGCGCCAGGCGTGGTAAAATTCGATATCATGCGGGTCTTTGGGCTCTTGCGGGATGTCGTGATCGTGATGCACGACGGTGCAGTCCGGATAAAGCTCTTTGATCCATTCATAACGCAAATGTCCGGGGATCGGCTCGTTATCCAACGTCAGGACAACAATCGTCAGCCGTTTGCAGGACCGGCGTGCGAAGTCGATCATATACAAATGCCCGTTTGTCGGCGGCATAAATTTGCCAAAGACGAGCCCGTGCTCGGCCAGTGGCGCATCGATGCCATGCGTGATCTCTGTGGTGATTTCGATCCGGCTCATGCGGCTTTGGTTTCCTTGTTTTGCGCGTTCAGGCGATCAATTGCAGCGCAGGCGGCCAAGAACTTCTGATCCCATGTGCCGGATAGTTTCTGGTAGGGGAGGGTTTCATCGTGCAGCGTCTTTTCGCAAACGGCCAGAAAATCAGCGCGGTTGTCGGGTAGATAGCGGTGGATATCATCCACCCACGGCGTATCGATATCCATGAGCAGATAAAGATCGTAATGCCCGCCGCGCGCGAGCGCATCAATCCATGCCGGACAGCCGTCAAACAGCCAGCGGCTCCAGATCGTCGTCGTCAAAAGATCGGTATCGCAAATCAGCAGCCCGCGCGCGGCGGCCTCTGTTTCGGCCATAGATTCGGCGCGGCGCTGCCCTGCGGCAATCTGCGGAATATCGGCAAGTGTGAGCGCGCCGTCTTTTTTTTCGATATGCGCCTTGGCATATTCTTCGCATAGCGGGGCGGCAAAATGCGCGGCCAGCTTTGCCGCCAATGTTGATTTACCTGTCGATTCCGGTCCGAACAGGCAGATTTTCAGCGGAGTGCGAACACCGCTGAAAATATTGCGCATATATAAATCCATCAGCGCGTCATCCGGTGCGGGGCAAATGATATCCGCGGGCAAAAGATACTTATCTGCCTCTACCGTATCAAAAATAACATCGGTCGCCTGAAACAAATCCATGATGCGGTGGCGCGCATATTGGTCTGGCGGCAAAGTGCGGCACAGCCCCAGTGCGGCGGCGCTTTCGGCCGTATCCATCGGACGGCTTTGCAGCATGTCCTGCCAATCTTCGGAATCGATGCGGACGATGTTCTGTCCGGCGCGCGCCATGGCAGAGACAAACCCGCCAAGCGACAAAGGCGTCTTTGCGGCGATGTGGTAAATACCGGCGGGCGCTGTGTTTGCCAGATGCAGCATAGCGCGCGCGGCATAATCAACCGGTGTGATATCGACATGCAGCCTGTCGTCAAATCCGTCCGGCAAGACGCCCAGTGCGGCAAGCCCGCGTCCGAACATAGAAAGAAAATCACGATCCGGCGCCGCGCCGCTTTGCGTATCGCCGGTCAGCAGGCCAAAACGATAATGCCAGATGCGGCAGGCGTTTTCGGGCACTTGCAAAAGCAGGCATTCTGCGGCGAATTTGGTCTGTGCATAACCGCCATAGACGCGGCGGACATTTTCAAGCCTGTCAGATTCATGCAGAACACCGCTGTTCTGGTCGGTGCCGACAAAAACAGACAGCGTTGATGCCGCATGAATATCTTTGCGGCCGCCGGTCAGGGCAAAATCCAGTACATGGCGCACGGCATCCAGATTGGCAGGCGCCAGCGTGCCCCCATCGGCCAGCATATTGACCGTCGCGGCGCAGTGGTAAACAGCCGTGGTGTTATCCGTGAGACGTTGCCAGACTTCTACGGACAGCCCGAGGTGCGGCAGAGAAACATCACCTGCAAGAACATGCAAACGCTCTTCGGCATCAACGGACAGGGGCAGTCCGTATTTGACGAAGGTTGCAAGGGTACGCTGGCGCGCGGTGATATCATTTTCAGCACGCGCAATCGCATATACCGTTTTTCCACTCTTCAGCAGTCCGGTAAGGACGCGTGCGCCGAGGCAGCCTGTCGCGCCCGTCAGCAAAACCGGTTTGTCTGCCGCGTCTTGTGTGTGTGGCCGCTGTGCGGCATCGCGCAGACGTTCCTTCATCGCCGCGTCAAAAGTGACCTGCGCGCGCAGGTTTTGTGCACTGGTGCAAAAAGCTTCGCCGGCTATCTGGCTGGCCGCAATTTCGCGTATCGATTTCCCCTGTGCGATATCGGCGGGGGCGGCATCAATATCGGTGCGCGCCGCATCCAGCGTCAGGCGGATAATGCCAAGCGAATCGCCGCCTGCGCTGTAAAAACTTTGGTCGATGCCAAATCTGTCGTGTCCGATGGCGCCGCGCCACAGTTGCCACAGCTGCTTTTCTCTTGCGCTTTCGGGCTGCGCGAAAACGCCGGCAGCTTCGATGCGCCGCGCGGCGAGAGCAGCATAATCTGTTTTACCTGTGACCGTCTGCGGCAAGGTATCAAGCCGGATGATCCGCGCGGGAATCATCCAGACGGGCAGGTGTGCGGCCAGATGTGCTGCAACTTGCGATTCATCAAGTGCTGTTTCAGCTGTGACATAGGCGATCAGCTGTGCAGGCTCGGGCGTTTTGATGACAGCAGCTTTGCGAATGCCGGTGCAGCTTTGCAGCCGCGTTTCGATTTCATCCGGCTCGACCAGCTGGCCGCGCAGCTTGAATTGCCGGTCAATACGGCCGAGGAATTCAAGCCCACCATCGGCCGTCTGCCGCACCCGGTCGCCGCTGCGGTAAAATCTTGCGCCATCCTGTGTTACAAATTTGCGGGCGTTCAGCTCTGGCAAATTAAGGTATCCGCGTGCAATCTGGCAGCCGCCGATATAAAGCTCTCCATCGATGACCCTGTATTCAACACCTGCGAAAGGGGTGCCGAGCAGCGGCCTATCCCAACCCTCCGCATCGCAAAGGCAAAGGCTGGTGCAAATTGTGGTTTCGGTGGGGCCGTAGACGTTGATGACCTTCAGGCGGCGCGCCCAGCGGCGCACGGCATCGGGCGGGCAGGCTTCGCCGCCGATGATGACTGTCGAAAGGCTCTCCGGCATGTCGGCGGGTGACAAGGTGCGCAGAAGGCTCGGCGGCATATCGCAATGCGTTATGTGGTGCTGGCGCAGAAAGCGCGTCAGCTTTTCGCCATCGCGCAGCGTGTCATCGCCTGCAATCACCAGCGCGCCGCCCGACAGCAGCGCCGTGCCGATATCGGACAGTGATGCATCAAAGCTGATCGACAGATAAAACAGGCTGCGGCTTTGCGGTGTCAGGCCAAAGGCCGTGATTTGCGCTTCCAGCACGTTGCAGATGCCGCGGTGCTCGACCAGAACGCCTTTGGGCGTGCCGGTCGATCCGGACGTATGCATCACATAAGCCAAACCTGCCGCCTCATAAGGCGCAGGCGACAGGGCAGCGTCTGCGGGCAGCGGCGCAGGCAGATTTTGCGCATCCAGAAAAACGCGTATATCGGCATCGCGCACAATATAGTCGCGCCGCGCGGCGGGCAGCGAGGGCGGCAGCGGCGCAAAGGCCAGCCCCGCATACCATGTGCCGATCAGTGCGGCGATATAGTCGGCAGATTTTTCAAAGCATAGGCCAATCACGCTTTCGGCAGGCAGGTTCTGTGCCTTGAGGCTTTCACCAATCGCCGCCGCGCGGCGCAGCAACAGATCATAAGTTGTCATGCCCTGTGCATCTTCGATGGCGGTATGCATGCCGCATTTTTCGGCGGTGGTGATAAAAGCCTGAATAAATCCGTTCTTCATAGCGTCTCCTCAGGCGCTCAGGCCGAATTTCTGGCCGAGCAGATGCGCGGTGAGCATGGTCATCAAAACCGGTTCCTGTGCGCGGCGTTCTTCGGCGGTCATACCGTCAAATTGTGCGGGCAGGGCGCGCGCGGCTTTAACGTCAAAAAACGGCAGGGCGGCAAAACTGCCGGATGCGAAATGATCGCTGACCATCTCGGCCAGTGCGGGGCTGCTGAACAGGCTGACGGGCGGCGCCATAAACGGGTGCTTTTGGCGGCGGTAAACCGTATCGGTGATGTAAGGTTTCAGGGCGCGGCGCAGGATATATTTTTCCTGCCCATTTTTGATTTTCATCGAAACCGGCAGGCGGCGTGCCGCCGCAAACAGCTGGTGATCGAGGAAGGGCAAGCGGCCTTCGACGCTATGCGCCATATCCATGCCGTCGCCCAAGGTGCGTAGAATGTAATTGGCGAGTGCGGTTTTGCTCCATAAGAACGCCGAGCGGTTGACGTTGTGACGTCCCGCCGTCATTTGCGCTGCCTGTGTTTCCTGCATCAAGGCGGCATAGGCATCGACGCCGGCAAAGCGCGCCCGAAAAGCGGGTGCGAGCAGCGCATGCACGCGTTTGCCCAGTGTGGCCTTGGCGGCCAGAAAAGCGGGGACGTATCCCAGCGCATCCGCCGCGCCCTGCGTAGACAGCCCCGCACCAAGCGCGATCTGCACGCCTGCCGATGCGCCATTGGCGGTCAGCAGCGCAGCTTGTTTTTCGGCCAGCGTGGCGTCATTGGCCGCATC
>JAUXOC010000041.1 GCA_030682495.1 Alphaproteobacteria bacterium
GTCAGGTTTTCTTCTGATACGGCGTCATCGGGCACTTTGGGGCGTTGCAGTCCCGCAGCCTCGACGCTGACGCCCATCGACTGCGCCACTTTGCCGAAAAGATCGCTCAGCTCAGGGTCGGGAATATCCGTCATCACACCAAAGGCGCCGACGGGTTTTTCGGTCATTATTTTTTGCTGGATGATCTGGCGGCTTTTCGGCAGATCTCCCTCGGCGGCTTCGATCAGGCGCTTACAATCGAAAATCGCGGCTTCGTGGCCGGTTGTGTAATCGACATCGTAATACATATGCTGGAATTGCGGCGGCTTCACGCCGATGGAAGACGCAAGAGAAGAGCTGCGCAGGCTGGCCTTGCTCAGGGCGCTCGTCATCGACCCGGGGGCACCGCCGGGGGCGCCATCCATCAGGTGGCGGATGCCGCTGGCCAAAAGCGCCCAGGATTCTTTTTGCGCGCTGTCCTGCATCGCGCCGGGTGAGGTAAGGCTGATGTCGATAATCAATGTGGGTTTGATCGCGCTTTGCTGTTCTTCGATAACCTCGAGAATCTTGCGCAGTGTCAGGTAACGGTCACCCTGAAAACGGGGATTGTTCTGATCGGTCATGCTTTTGTCCCTCACCTGCGCGGCACCAAGCCCGGAGCCGGAAAAACCCTGCGGTTTCAAGCCGCTGATATTTACTGTTATAGCAAATATTCGCGATTCTTGCAATCATATGCCATAATAATGTTGCCCTCCGGGGCCGTTTTGCACAAAAAAACACCGGAAGACGGGCTTCCGGTGTTTTTAGCGGCCCGATGCAGAGGGCAGATTATTGCGGCATACCGCCCATCAAGCCCCCGACTTCGGAGCCGTTGAGGGTCATGCTGCCGTCCGCCGTCACCGCAAAGACATAGCGGCGGACGGGCTTGCCGCCTTCGGTATCCTGCTGGCCGAGGACCTGCAGGAAACTCAGCCCTTGCAGGGCGCGGCGGCTCTGGCGCGTATTGCCGCCTTCCAGTTTTTTCAAAAGCTCGTCGAGGCCTTGAATGGTCAGGGTCATTTCGCCCACGGCGACTTTGGCCGCGCCCGGTGTCGCTTTGAACGAACCGAAGAGGTTGGTCGACAAATCAGCCGAGCGCATAAAGGTATTGCGGATGGAAACCGTCGAGCCTGCGCCCGCCAGCATCTGCGGCAAGACCATCGCTGCGGCCATGACTTGCGATTCATGGTGACGCTTCAGGTTGCTGGGCTGGCCGCGCTGTTCGGCGTCTTCCGCCATGCGGGCGGCACGTGCGCCCTGTACCAGCAGACCGGCGAAGGTCTTGTAGAGGCTGGCCATCGGCATATCGTCCATATACAGCTCGATACTTGCGTTTTGCGGCAGGTAGCCCGCGCTTTCAGGCGCAACGAGGTTGCTGCCCGAAAAATCTTTCAGCGCGACCTGTGCGGCAAGGCTGCCCTTTTCGGTTTTCAGGCCTTTGATCTCGACAAGTGACGAGAGCTCGGCCAGGCGCAGGGCGCGGGGTTCTTCCGGTGTCTGACCTTCGGGTGCGGGCAGCGGGGCAACGTTGATGCTGAGGTTCTCCATCATAACTTCGGCCTTGGCACCGGCGAAGACTGTGTTGCCGCCGTCAATCATGACCTCCAGCACCTTTTCGACATCTTCCACAGCCTGTCCGTCAGCGCTTTTGACAAGAGCCTGCATGTTTTTACGGCTTTGCAGGATCATGGGCAGGTCAAGACTGTCGTATTCTGTTTTGTTATAAAAACGCGCCAGCGCAACTTTGCCACCGCCGGCAAAGTCGGTTTTGCCAATGTTGATACGCGCATCGCGGATTTCGGTTTCAATCGGGCCGCTCCAGGTGCCGTCACCGTTTGACTGCATGTTGACGATAACACGGAGGTTCGCGACGGTCGCTTCGAAATCCTTGTCTTTTGCCGTTGTGATTTTCAGGTCGCCGTAATCGGCATCTATGCGCGTGGGGTATTGCAGTGTTGCCTGCCAGGCCATGGCAAATTTTTGCTTGCCGATCTGCAGGCTCAGTTTGTCGCCATCGGCGGCGTTGAAATGTAACGTGGGCTGCAACGCCATGCTGGCAAGATATTCGTCAACATTGTGACCGTGCGTGACGTTGAGCACGACAGTACCAATGTCGATCGTACCGATATCGGGATAGTGATAGGCGACATCCGGCAGGCGCACTTCGTAATAGCTGCCTTTGATCGAAACCTGCGGATCGCCGAGTTTCAGGCCCGCGCCGCTCTGGGTGGCGACATCGCGTTCGAACTTGATGGTTTCGTCAACCACGCGGCGCAGCTCGGCCGCGCCATCTTCGCTGACTGCTTTTTGCGCAAAAGCCGCGGCGGGGGGAAGTGCCAGTACAGCCAGCACCATGAAAGAAAACACAAATTTACGCATGACACACCCTTGTAGAGACAGGTAAAAGAACGACATATATTTTTAGAGATAGAAGCCCAGATACTACTATGCAAGAAGACTCTTAAGTAATTCTTATCAAACCCCGTTGAAATAGACATAAAACGGGACTAGAACAGTGTTTTGCAGGCGGTCAGGGGCAAGGAGCGTTATGTCATGAAGGAATATGCACACAAATGGCGGCTCTGGGTGGCGGCTTTGCTGCTCTGTGGCGGGCTTTTGGGCGCGCCCCAACCGGCGGCGGCGATGTATGTCGCGGGCGGCGATCTCGTCAAAAACTGCCTGAGCGAGCGCAAGCAGGACGTCTATGCCTGTGTTCACTATGTTGCGGGCGTCATCGATTATCACACCGTGATGCAGGCTGTTGGTACGGCGCCGACGCTGGCCTTTTGCCTTCCGGCGAATGTCGGCATCACCGAAGCGGCTTTTGTCGTGCTGACTTATTTGCGCGCGCATCCGCAGCATGATGCCTTTGTTGCCGCCATGGCCGTGCCGCTCGCCCTCAACAAAGTCTATCCCTGCCGCAAGCCCGCACCCAAAGCGAGCAAGAAGAAATAATAAGGATACCCCGCGCGTGAGCAAAGCTGCCGTCAAAACAGAAAATCCGCTGTTCAACCTCAAAAGCGATTTCACGCCTGCGGGTGATCAGCCGCAGGCGATTGCCGAGCTGACGGCGGGTCTGCGTGCGCTTGAAAAAAATCAGGTGCTGCTCGGCGTGACCGGTTCCGGCAAGACCTTCACGATGGCGCATGTTATCAACAATCTTGGCCGCCCGACGCTGGTACTGGCGCATAACAAGACGCTGGCGGCGCAGCTGTACGGGGAGATGAAAGAGTTTTTCCCCGACAATGCCGTTGAATATTTCGTGTCCTACTATGATTATTACCAGCCCGAAGCCTATGTGCCGCGGACAGATACCTTCATCGAAAAAGACGCGACGATCAACGAACAGATCGACCGCATGCGCCACGCCGCCACCCGTGCGCTGCTCGAGCGGCGCGATGTGATCGTTGTCGCCAGCGTGTCGTGCATTTACGGCATCGGCGATGTTGAAACTTATCAGGGTATGGCGTTTGATATCACGGTCGGCGACAATATCGACCGCAATGAACTTTTGCGCAAGCTGGTCGATATTCAGTATAAACGCAACGACATCGATTTTTCGCGCGGGTCATTCCGCGTGCGCGGCGACATTGTCGAAGTTTTTCCGGCCCACTTGGATGACCATGCCTGGCGCGTTTCGCTGTTCGGGGATGAAATCGAAAGCATCACGGAAATCGATGCTTTGACAGGACAGAAAACCGGCAGCTTTGACAGTGTGCGCATCTATGCCAACAGCCACTATGTCACGCCCAAACCGACGATGCAGCAGGCGATCAAACAGATCAAGGCCGATCTGCACACGCGGCTGGATGAGCTGCGCGGGCAAAATAAACTGCTCGAAGAACAGCGCCTTGCACAGCGTACGCAATTCGATCTTGAAATGCTGGAAGCCACCGGCATGTGCGCGGGCATTGAAAACTATTCGCGCTATCTGACCGGCCGCAAGGCGGGTGACCCGCCGCCAACGCTGTTTGAATATCTGCCCGAAGATGCGCTTTTGGTTGTGGATGAAAGCCACGTCATGCTGCCGCAGCTGCGCGCGATGTATAACGGTGATCGCGCCCGCAAACAGACGCTGTCCGACTACGGTTTCCGTCTGCCTGCCGCGCTTGACAACCGCCCGCTGAAATTCGAGGAATGGGACGAGATGCGCCCGCAGACCGTTTTTGTTTCTGCCACGCCCGGCCCGTGGGAGCTGGAGAAAACCGGCGGCGTCTTTACCGAACAGGTTGTGCGCCCGACCGGTCTGACCGACCCCGATGTTATCATCCGCCCGACCGAACATCAGGTCGATGATCTGCTGGCCGAATGCCGCTTGCTGGCAGCCAAGGGTCAGCGCGCGCTCGTCACCACGCTGACCAAAAAAATGTCCGAAGACCTGACCGAATATATGACCGAGGCGGGCATCCGCGTGCGCTATCTGCACTCCGACGTCGATACGCTGGAGCGGATCGAGATCATCCGCGACCTGCGCCTCGGCGTTTTTGACGTGTTGATCGGCATCAACCTTTTGCGCGAAGGCCTCGACATCCCCGAATGCGCGCTGGTGGCCATTCTGGACGCCGACAAGGAAGGTTTTTTGCGCAGCAAAACATCGCTGGTGCAAACCATCGGCCGTGCCGCGCGCAACGTCGATGGTCGCGCCGTGCTCTATGCCGACCGCATCACAGACAGTATTAAATACGCCATCGATGAAACCGCGCGCCGCCGCGAAAAGCAGAAAACATATAATGCCGAGCATGGCATCACACCCGAAAGCATCAAAAAGAAAATATCCGACGTGCTGGCCAGCGTGTTTGATAAAGCCGACCGCGTCAATGTGCCGATCATCGATGATCTTCCGCATATGGTGGGCAATAACCTCAAAGCGCATCTCACGCATCTGGAGAAAAAAATGCGCGAAGCCGCCGCCAATCTGGAATTCGAAGAAGCCGCCCGCCTGCGCGATGAAATCCACAAGCTGGAACAGGCCGATCTCGCTTTTCGCGAAGGCGTCATAGACTAGGATTTTAACCGCAAATGGACGCCAACAGGCGTGAATATTCGCGGCTTCAAAAACAAAAAACGCCCCGGCAATTTGCGCGGGGCGTTTTGTTTGTAGCGTAAATTTTTACGCGTTCGGCTTCGGCGGCTTGGGGCCGTCGTTCTTGGGCGTGGTGTTTTTTGGCTCGGCGGCTTTTGGCTCCGCTTTGGGGGCGGGCGGCGCGACGTCCAGATCTTTCGCGTATTTCAGAAATTCATTGATACGGCTGATTTCGTCCTGCGACCGGCTGGCGATCTGGGCGATGAATTTGGTCACGTCCTTCAGGCTGGTCGGCGTTTCGATCTGGGTCATTTCCATTTTCAAAATGTCCTGGAAATCGGGATGAGCGACAAGCGCGCGCGTCCATTCCAGCGTGTCCTTGATGCCTTTGGCGTATTTCGCGCCGTTGCGCTCTTCGGCTTTGGCGATAATTTCTTCGAGGATCTGGATGTCACCCTTGCCCTTGGTGTCGATCTCAAGCTTTTTCGCAACCGCAACGGTCAGGATTTTGACTTCGGCGATGACCGGCAGCACTTCGTAGGCGGTCATGATCGTGCCCTTGCGCGGGGACGACAGGATGTTTTTCTGTTCCACCAGCGCGGCGCTCAGGTCTTTGGTCAGCAAATCGACGTTGTTGGAATGCATAACCTTCGGCCCGTGTTTACGAGCGAGATTGGCGAAGACGAGCGCGAGTTTGATCTGGGGAAACATGTCGAATCCTTTCGGCAGACGGGCGTTTATTATTATAAAGTGTTGTGAACAGGGTCATTTGTATACATAAAGAAAAGAACCGTCAAGCGGCCACGATGCGGAAAAGGCATTCAATTTGACATAATATATAAAAATTTGCGGCGCGGTGACGAAGGTCGGCGCAGCGAATCGCCTGCTTGTCCTGCCGCGCCGTTTTGGACTACTGTGGGAAGACAGGGAAGAACGGAGAGAACGCTCAGGGGGCGCGGAGATTACCGCGCGGGGACATGACGCAAAAACGCCGTACCATACAACCGGAACAAAGCCACGACATGATGCGCTGCGTCGTCGATGGCGCGGGCAATATGTTGTTTGTCTCGCCCGCGCTGGGCTGGGCGCTGGGTCAGAATGCCGGTGTGCTGCGTGGCCGTGCGCTGGCCTCTATCATCGATGTGATTTTGCCGAAGGGCGAAGATAAACCTGCCAATGGTTTTTACGAAGCCGTGTTGCTGCGCCAGCACCGCGATCCTCTGGCCATGAGCGCGCGTATTGATACGGTCGATGTTGGCGCGGATGCGCCCTATACCGTCGTCTGGCTCGACCCCGAAGGACGTTTGCAAAAACAAAAGCAAAATGATTTTGGCGCAGCGGCGCGCGAATTCGCGCTCTTTATCAGCGAAAACCGGCAAAAAGCCGAAGCCCTGGTGAGCGCCAAGCCCGACCTTGATTATATTTCGAATACAGACGGCGAGCTGCGGCACTTCCTCAACCTCACCACCGATCTTTTGGGCGTCTATCGCCGCGATATGTCTTTTGTGCGCGTCAATCCGGCCTTTAACCGCGTCATCGGCTACACGGATGCGGAACTGAAAATGTTTCCCTTCGTCGATTTGATCCATGCGGATGAACGCGACCATATCATGAACCTGATGCAAAAAGTCGTGCATGCGCCGGAAGGCGAGGAGGTGCGCATCGATTTTGAATGCCGCGTGCGCTGCAAGGACGGCACGTTCCGCTGGGTCGAATGGGTGCACAAGGTCACGGGCGAATACGTTTATATCGTCGGGCGCGACGTCACCGATATCAAACAGCATGAAGTCGCGCTGGAGCGGCGCGAACAGCAGCTGTCCGAAGCGCAGAAAATCGGCCGCATGGGACATTGGTATCTGGAGACCGGCCAGAACGTCATGGAATGGTCGGACCAGATCTATAGCATCCTCGGCGTTGAAAAAGGAAATTTCACGCCCAGCATCGGCAATGTCAGCGCCATGCTGCTGAAGCGGGATCTCGGCCGTGTTTTCCGCGTCTTCCAGCGCGCATCCATCCGCAAGCGCGACTACGAAGTTGAATTCGCCCTGCGCCGTCCCGGCGGCGATCTGCGCTATGTGCGCTGCGAAGGCCGCTGCAAGGTCAACCCGCGCACCGGCGCCACCGAGGCGCTGTTCGGCATCATGCAGGACATTACCGAACGCACCCGTCACGAAAAGGCGCTGCGCGAAGCAAAAGAAGCCGCCGAAAGCGCCTATGCTTCCAAAACGCGTTTCCTCGCGAATATGAGCCACGAGCTGCGCACGCCGCTCAACGCCATCATCGGCTTTTCCGAGATGATCCAGCGCCAGCTGCTCGGCCCCGTCGGCAATGCGCGTTATCTCGAATACGTCGGAGGCATCCGCCAGAGCGGCGAACACCTGCTCGATCTTATCAACGATATTCTCGACATGTCGAAAATCGAAATCGGCAAGTATGAACTGTATGCGGAAGAATTGAACGTCGGCAAAATCATCCGCCTTGCTATTCATATGGTCGAAGGCCGCGCGCATGAATCGCAGGTGCGGCTGGTGTCTGATGATATTCCGGACGATATTCAAATCATGGCCGACCGGCGTGCGATCATGCAGGTGCTCTTGAACCTGATGTCAAACGCGGTGAAATTCACCGAAGAAGGCGGCACGGTCGATATCCGCTGCTTCCGCGAGCTGGGCGGCGTTGCCATCGTCGTCAGCGACACCGGCATCGGCATCCCCAAAGACAAGCTGGACGTGGTGACGCTGCCGTTTGAACAGGTCAGCTCCGAATTCACCCGCAACCACGAAGGCACGGGCCTCGGCCTTGCCATCACCAAAGACCTGATCGAGCTGCACGGCGGCACGCTCGACATCGACAGCGAAGTCGGCGTCGGCACGATCGTCACCGTCCTTTTGCCCGACCGCATTCCGGAGAGCAGAAACGTCCGTCCGGTGTAAGGCGACCACCACCGAAGACAAAATACATTTGAAAAATAAGGGTTTTTATATTTTCAGCTGCCCATTCGGCGTGCGCGGCGGCGATTTTAATTGACATAAATATTACCCAGGGCTAGATATACCTTCGCAAGCTATTATGCCGTATACCGGCTTTCCAGTGAGGTTAAAGCGATGCCGTCCCTTCAAATCCGCCCGATCAATTTTTACAAGCGTGACCGCGACATGTTCAACCATATTGCGGCGAAAACGCTTAACAGCCGTAACGTGATCGAGATCGAATACGGCGAATATCCTATGAAGGGCATCGACATTGCGCAGGTTAATCAACGACGACTCTCCGTGCGCGGGTATTTCGAAGACCCCCAAGGCGGCTGGTTCGGAAAAGTCTTCAGTACGCTGTTCTCCCTCGGCTATGTGCGTAACGAAAAGATTCCAACGACGTGGACGCCGGAAGAGGCCGATGTCAACGACCGCAGTGTCGCCTATGACCGTGCGATCTACCTCAATAAGGTTTTTTACTCGCCACTGGCGCAGGCAGCCGTTTTAAAGCTGGCACATGCGCCGCTGGCGACGGCGGCCTATGCGGTGGCTGTCGGTGCCAAGACGATCGCGGCAACGGCGGGCGCGGCGCTGGGCGTGCTCAAGAACAACTACATCCTGAGCGCGCTGCTGCTTTCAAGCGCGCGCTGGGCTACGGCGGTGCAAATCCTGACCATGCCGTTCAAATCCGTGATGGATACGGTGGGTCACGAACATATCCATGTGTTACAGGTGCATGACGAGCACAAGACGGGATTTATGTCGGCATCTCAAAATGGGTTAGGGATGTGCGAGCAGCTGGTGGAAAATAAGCGCGCAGAAAATTCTCTGCTCTCGAAGATATATGCTGCCGATAATCTCGTCAGCGTCAGCATGCTGACCTACCTGCGCAAAGATGCAGAGATACAGGCGCGGCTGCATACGGTGCTGGCCCAAGGTTACCGTGAAAAATGGCATAGGCTGCCCGAAACACGGCATGAGGCCTGGGGCGCGCTGATCTCGATGGGGCTCAACGCGCCGGCTGCCATCCGCCGCGAGCTTGACGAAAGTACAGAGGCGGGACTGGGTCAGTTCTATCAAAAGGGTCTGCGCGGCGCTTTTGGCCGCGCCGTGCAAAAAACGGTCAACGTCCATGTGGCGCAGCTAAATGCGGCACATGCCAGCCTGCTGACAACAGACGTCAAGGAAAAATACTGGCGCGACGTGCTGCCCTATCTTTACGGACATCTGGTCGAACTCTATGGTGACCCGTCCGGCCGCCGCCGTATGGGGATCACCGAAGATCCGGCGCGCGATTTTGCCAAAGTCTCCGCGCGCGTGACCGCAGCGCCCGAACAGTCTGCAGCACCGGAGCAAGATACCGCGCCCAAAGCCACCCCAGCCGCCCCGAAACGCGCCGCGCTTTAAGCCGCCGACATATCTTTGTCACAGCAAAAAGGCTCTGGTTTTTAAACCGGAGCCTTTTTGATTTAAGTGCCAATAAGCAATGTGCGCGTTTAGGGGGCTGACAGCAGCGCCTCCGCCTCATCCTCCGCATCCATGCAGGCCTGAAGCCCCGCACGGTAGTCGGGGTAGCGCAGGGTGACGCCCAGTTCGCGTTTAAGGCGGTCGTTTTTGACGCGTTTGTTGTCGCTGTAAAAACTGCGCACCATCGGTGCGACGTCAGCCTGTTCGTAGGGGATGATCGGCGGCGGGCAGAGGCCGAGCAGGTTGCAGGCGAAGGCGATCACTTCGTGGCTGCTGCTCGGGTAATCGTCGGCAAGGTTGTAGACTGCACCGGGATTCGGTTGGCGGATCGATGCGAGGAGCGTCTGCACGATATCATCGACATGGATGCGGTTAAACACATGCCCCGGCTTGTCGATGCGGCGGGCGGTGCCGCTGCGCACGGTGTCGAGCGCGCTGCGGCCGGGGCCGTAGATGCCGGACAGGCGGAAAATATGCAGCGGAAAATCTTCGTTGAGCGCGAGGGACTGCCATTGTTCTTCGGCACGCGCGCGCTGGCTGCCGCGCTGGCTGGTCGGGGCAATGGGCGTGTCTTCGTCGATCCAACCGCCATCGTGGTTGCCGTAAACGCCTGTGGTCGATAGATACCCGGCCCATTCGATCGTGCCGCATTCCAAAAGGTCATGCGCATGCGCTTCAAAAGCGGGGTCGCCGCTGCGCGTCGGCGGAATAGACAAAAGCACATGCGTCACGCCGCGAAAGCTGCCGAAGGGGTCGGGCAGGTGGTGGGTCGGTTCGAACAATTCGGCGGTAATACCGTCTGCGGCCATTTGCGCGCGTTTGTCGGGGTCGGTTGTGGTGCCGGCGATGTGCCAGCCCTCGCCGCGCAGCACGGATGCCAGCGCGGCAGCTGTATAGCCATAGCCGAAACAAAAAAGTTTCTTCTCGCGCGCAGCGGCGGCAAAGGGGCGTGAAATGTCGGTGGGCAGGGTCATGGCATGGCCCCCCGATCAGAAATCCAGGTTCTGGTAGTGGCTGGGCGGCGCAAATCCGGGGATCATATCGTCAAGCAGCGGCTTGAACGCCGGACGCGATTTGATGCGCGCGTACCAATCCTTGGCGGCCTTGTGTTCGTCCCACGGCACATCACCGATATAATCGATGGCCGACAGATGCGCGGCAGCGGTGATATCGGCCAGCGACAGATCATCGCCCGCCAGCCAGCGGCGGCGTTCGGTCAAAAAGCCGATGTAGTCGAGGTGGTAGTGGATGTTGGCGTGACCGGCGCGAATGGACGGGCCATGCGGCTCCCCCATTTTCAGGAAACGTTTCATCATTTTCTCGCCGACAAGGTTTTCGGTCACTTCGGCGTTGAATTTATGGTCGAACCACGCGACAAGGCGGCGGGTTTCGGCGCGCTGCAAGGGCGCGCGACCCATCAGGTCGATGGTGTTATAAACTTCGTTGAGGTATTCGCAAATGACCTGGCTATCGGTCAGGATGGTGCCATCCGGCTCGATCAGCACCGGCACGTCGCCGGCGGGGTTGATGGCCAGAAATTCGGTACGGCGTTCCCATACTTTTTCGATCTTCAGATCGAAATCAAGCTTCTTTTCGGCAAGGGCGATACGCACTTTCCGGGAAGAAGGATGGAGCCAGAGATGATACAGCGTTCTCATTGGTTTGAATCTTACGCAAGGGTTCCTGAATCGCAAAACATAAAATCAAAGACTTGGCGCGAATTCTGGCTTGCATAACTGAAAAATGCGCCGTGGCGATTTTTGGATTCATGAACGGGTGATTCTCAAATTTTACAGATCAGCCAAGAGACAGACAGGCGTCTGCGCGCAAAGCCTTTAAAAAGGCAACCTGCGTGCCATGTGTTTTAACAGAGTCCTGTCATCGGGGCAGGGCTTGCGCGCCGTATCATACCTGTGGGAACACAAAGGGCAGCAGTTGCCAGAGTCCTGCGCGGGCGCGGCTCTCCGGCACAAGAGCGGCCTGACATATCCTGCACGGCCGCGCAGGCACGGCCGATTCGATTGAAGAAAAGAGGGAAACGATACCCGCGCCGCACGTAGCGGCCTTGCGTCTAGCGCATCGGAATGGCGGCCAGTTCGAACTTCACCGGCACATCGCTCTGACCTGTCGATGCATGGTTTCCGATCGAGAAATCGCCGCGGTTGGCCGTGAAGCCGCCCTTGAGGATAATCATCATGCCGCCCGGCACGTTTTTGTCCATCGTGACAGAAAACGGAATGGCAATCGCCTTTGATCTATCGCCGAGGCGAATCCCGCCCTCGGCGATAAATTCGTTTGTGCTGCGGCGCTTGATGGCGCTCGACATGAATGTCGCGGTCGAGGGTGACTGCGCAACCTGGGTCGATTGCGGCAGATGTTCCAGCAAGGGCACGTTCACCGATTTGGCGGGCAGAAACATACTTGCCACATCGGCCATCAGAACCATGCGGCTCTTTTCCAGCTGGGTCGGGTCGAAATTGAGCTGCATGTTGTAGTTCGTGATGGGAATGTCTTTGTTGCTGGCGCTGCTATTGGTATAGCTCATGCTGCTTTTTTCCTGCACCAGCGACCATTTCTGCGCAGCGGTCGGGCCGGCCATCACGCCGTATTTGCGTGGCTGCTTGGCTTGTGACAGCGCATCCGGTGCGGCGATGAACAGGCCGGCTGCAATAAAGCAAGCCAGCGCAGCACCTTTGATAAGGCGTGATTTAAAAACGGCATAGATGGCTTTGGTCGTCACGCGATCCCCCATGGTCGTGCTGCATGCTCCGCGCAAGGCTGCGCGGGGTATTTTATATTATACCGTAAAAAGGCAGGGCTTGTCGCGCGGCCTTGGCAAGGGGTTGATTTCAGGGCTTTTTGGGCGGCTCTTCGGTGCGGATGCCTTCGACTTCGAGCGTGATGTTCACTTCATCGCCAATGCCGGGCAGGCCGTAATCCATGCCGAAATCGCTGCGGTTGATCGAGGTCTTGCCCGAAAATCCCGCCACGAATTGTTTGTTATAGGGGTGAATGGCCGCTTTGTTGAAGATCACGTCCAACGTCACGGGTTTGGTGGTGCCCAGCAGCGTCAGGTCGCCGGTGATGCGGCCCGTGTTGTCACCGGTCTTTTCGACTTTGGTGCTTTTGAACGTGATTTTCGGATGCGCGGCAACGTTCAGGAAATCGGCGCTTTTGAGGTGTTCTTCCCATTTTTCGTCATGCAGGCTCAGGCTTGCGGCATCGATGGTGACGTTCACGCTGCTTTGCTCCGGCTTTTGCTCGCTGAAGGTAAAGCCGCCATCAAAAGCGGTAAAGCTGCCGGTCGAAAACGAAAAACCCAGATGGCTGACAGAAAAGAAAATCTGCGTATGCGTTTTATCAAACGTAAAGGCATCCGGCTTTGCGGCCAGCACAGGTGATGTGCCAAGAAGTATAACGATCAGGGCGGCGGCGAGTATCTTCTTCATGATGCGGCTTTCTTTTGCTCTTCCTGTTTGCGGGCGAGCATTTTTTCCAGCCAGTGAATGTTGAAATCACCGGCGCGGAATTCAGGCTCCTGCAAAATACGTTCATGCAGCTGGATATTGGTGAAAATGCCATCGATGATCGTCTCGCCCAGCGCGCGTTCGACGCGCATCAGGCCTTCTTCGCGGGTGCGGGCATGGACGATGACCTTGGCGACAAGGCTGTCGTAATGCGGCGGCACGCTATAGCCGTCATAAATGGCGCTGTCAACGCGCACGCCAAAGCCGCCCGGGGCATGATAGCGGTTGACCTTGCCGGGCGAGGGGATAAAGGTTTCCGGATGTTCCGCATTGATACGGCACTCAAAAGCATGGCCGTTGAAGGTGACGTCTTTTTGCGTGAACGACAGTTTGTGTCCGGCGGCGACCATGATCTGTTCGCGCACAAGATCGATACCGGTGATCATCTCGGTGATCGGGTGTTCGACCTGCAGGCGGGTGTTCATCTCAAGGAAATAGAATTTTCCGTCTTCAAACAAAAATTCCATGGTGCCGACACCGCGGTAGTTCATCTTGCGCACGCAATCCGCGGCCAGCTCGCCGATAAAATGGCGCTGCTCCGGCGTTAGGGCGGGGGAGGGGCATTCCTCGATCACCTTCTGGTGTCGGCGCTGGATGGAGCAATCACGCTCGCCCAGATGCACGGCATTGCCTTGGCCGTCGCCCAGCACCTGAATTTCGATGTGGCGCGGGTGCGACAGGTAACGCTCCATATACATCGCGCCATTGCCGAAGGCGGCCTTGGCTTCGCTGGAGGCCATGGTATAGCAGGCCTTGAATTCGTCTTCGCTGCGCGCAACCTTCATGCCTTTGCCGCCGCCGCCCGCAACCGCTTTGATAAGAACGGGGAAGCCGATTTCTTTGGCAATCTTCAGGCCTTCGTCGGCGTCTTTCAGGATACCGTCCGAGCCGGGGATGAGCGGTAGGCCGAGCGCCTTGACGGTGTCTTTCGCCACGGCTTTGTCGCCCATTTTGGCGATATGTTCAGGCGTGGGGCCGATAAAGGTAAAGCCGTGTTCTTCGACCATGCGCGCGAATTCTTCGTTCTCCGACAAAAAGCCGATACCGGGGTGGATCGCATCGGCATTGGTCAGCGCGGCGGCGGAAAGGATGGCGGGAATGTTCAGGTAGCTCTGGCGCGAAGCGGGCGGGCCGATGCAGACGCTTTCGTCGGCCATACGCACGGCCATGCCGGATTCATCGGCGGTGGAATGTACCATCACGCTCTGGATACCCATTTCACGGCAGGCGCGCACGATGCGCAGAGCGATTTCGCCGCGGTTGGCGATAAGAATTTTCTTGAACATATGAAGTCCCTTGGTTGTCCTGTTCGCGCGCGTGGTCGGCGGTGCGTCTTATTCGATAATCAGCAGCGGCTGGCCAAATTCGACCGGCTGGGAATCTTCGATCAGGATGTCGGTCACGGTGCCGGATTTTTCGGCCTTGATCGGGTTCATGACTTTCATGGCTTCGATAATCAGCAGCGTGTCGCCGGCTTTGACGGTAGCGCCTTTGGTGACGAATTTTGGCGCGCTCGGCTCTGATTGCAGATAGGCCGTGCCGACCATGGGCGATTTGACAACGCCCGGATGGTTGTCGGGGGTCAGCGCCGCGACTTTGCCGGTTTCAACCGATGCCACGGGTGCGGCAGCGGTGGCGTGCTGCAAAGCGGGCGCGGCATGTACGGCAGGCGCGCCAAGGTTTTTGGTCACGCGGACAGATTTATCGCCATCGGTCACTTCGATCTCGGTCAGGCCTGTTTCATTGAGCAGGCCGGCGAGGTTCTTGATCGCCTCGTGGTCGATTTTCATGGCGGACATGTCGTTGTTCCTCTCTTTGGTGTCTTCTTTGGGCATTTGTACGGCCTTTGCTTTGCTCATGGCGATTGTCCTTTCGGATGGTTTGTTCAGGCGTCGTCGTCCAGCAGGGCGCGCATCGCCTGCAGCGCGAGCAGATAGCCATGCCCGCCAAAACCGCAGATGACGCCCGCCGCAACCGGCGAGACATAGGAATGATGGCGGAACGCCTCACGCTGGTAGATATTGCTCAGATGCACTTCGATCACCGGCACGTCGAGCAGCTTGAGCGCGTCGTGAATGGCGATCGATGTATGGGTATAGGCAGCGGCGTTGATGATCAGGCCGGAAAACCCTTCGCGCGCCTGCTGGATGATGGTGACCAGCTCGCCCTCGTCGTTGCTCTGGCGGAAATCGATGGCGAGGCCTAGCTCGCTCGCCAGCTCCTCGCACTCAAGCGCGATGGCGCTCAGGTTCTTGAATCCATAAACATCGGGCTCACGCACGCCGAGCATGTTCAGGTTCGGTCCGTTCAGGACAAGAATATTATGACGCTGTTTGGCCAAGCCAACCTCGTTGGAATTATTCCGGATGGGCGACTTTATAGCATACGTAAAGCCGCCCGCGAGTCAAAAATGATTTCCATAAGTCAAAATGCGGACAACAAAAGTACCTTATCCCCATGTTTTTAAATAATACCCCTCGCGCAAAGAGACTTTCGGCATCGCAACATATCCGTTATAGCTTGTGCGTTCTGCCTTCGGCGAGAGCGGGCGGTCACTGGAGACCAGTCTGTCATTCCGAGCGCAGCGAGGAATCTTTGTCCTCTCCTTTTGCGGTCAGGCTCAAGATTCCTCGCCGCGCTCGGAATGACAGAGACATCTCCCGACAGGAGGATGAGGGACGGGGTTCCAGATACGTTTTTGAATAAAAGGAGAAAGCATATGTCCCTCAAAGGTCTTGCCGCCATCGTCACCGGCTCCACCAGCGGTATCGGGCTTGGCATCGCGCAGCGCATGGCGGCGGCGGGGGCGGATATTCTGCTCAACGGCCTTGGTGATATGGCGGAGATTGAAAAGGCGCGCCTTGTCCTGCAAAGCGATTACGGCGTGCGTGTGTTCTATCACGGCGCCGATATGCGCAAACCCGATGACATCCGCGCCATGGTACAAAGCGCCGAAAAGACTTTCGGCAAGGTTGATATTCTCGTCAATAACGCCGGCATCCAGCACGTCGCGCGGATCGAGAATTTTTCCGATGAACGCTGGAGCGATATCATCGCGATCAACCTCTCTGCCGCGTTTTTTGCAACCAAAGCGGTGCTGCCCGGTATGCAGACGCGCAGCTTTGGCCGTATCGTCAATATCGCTTCGGTACACGGGCTGGTCGCGTCCAAAGAAAAATCGGCTTATGTCGCAGCCAAACACGGCGTCATCGGGCTGACCAAAGTCACGGCGCTTGAAAATGCGACGAACGGTATCACCTGCAACGCCATCTGCCCCGGTTTCGTCCTCACGCCGCTGGTGCAAAAACAGATTGACGACCGCGCCGCACAAAACGGCATGAGCAAAGAAGACGCCGCGCGCGATCTGCTGGGTGAAAAACAACCTGCGCTGGATTTCGTCACCACCGATCAACTGGGCGATATGGCGGTTTACCTCTGCGGCGACAGTGCAAAGCTGATGACCGGCGCGGCGCTCACCGTCGACGGCGGCTGGACGGCACAGTAATGGGCGCGCCCAAAACCCGCGCCGATATCCGCGTCAAGGCGATGGGGGTATTTCGCCGTGGTGATCAGATCCTTGTAAACGAGGTGCGAGAGCCGGACGGCACGCTCATCGGCTTTCGCATTCCGGGCGGGCATGTTGAATTTGGTGAAAAATCGTCTGAAACCCTTGTGCGTGAAATGCGCGAGGAAATAGGCGCGGAAATCGAAAACCTCCATACGCTCGCGACGATTGAAAACGTCTTTACCTATGCAGGGCAGGCGGGGCACGAGGTGATTGTGGTCTATGCCGCCGATTTTGCCGATGCGGGTTTTGACGAGCAGGATGTGATCTCCGCGCAGGAAGATGATGGCACAGCTTTCAATCTCGTCTGGCACGACCCAGATGATTTGCCGGACGGGCTGCCGCTTTATCCCTCCGGATTGCGTGATTATTTATAAGGCCACAAAAAAAACGCCCCGTATGAAACGGGGCGTTTTTTGTGAAAGCGATAGACGCTTAGCCGTTTTTCGGGCCGCCGTCTTTCTTTTTGATTTCTTCGACTTTGGCTTTTACTTCTTGGCCAAATTCGGCAGCGGCTTTTTCGCCTTTTTCCAGCAGCTCTTCGCCTTTAACGACAGCGTTTGCAAAAGCGTCAGCGGCTTTTTGTTTGCCTTCTTCGAATTTCTTTTTCCAATCAAATGCCATGATGGTTTCTCCTCTATGATTTTTTTAAATTTTATGGGGTGTGTCGGGTTGTATTCTTAGCACAGCTGGTTGCGCTGCGTCAAAAGTTATGTCTATGTTTTTTGATTTATTGAGTAAAATCAATGCTTCGGACGGAAGATTCGCGGCGGTTTCAGGGCGATAATGTCGCGGCCTGTCATGCTGGCACGGCGGCCCTGCTCTTCGCGCGCCGCGCGCAAATCGCCGAGCAGGCTTTTGCGCTCCAGCCGCTCGGCCATGGCGATCAGCTTCGCATCCACCTGCGCGCCCGCTGCCAGCAGCAGATGCATGTTGTCCGATTTTTCCGCCGCCACGGCGCAGGTCAGCGCATCGTTACCGCCGTTGTTGCGGTGGGCAAGGTCAGGCTTGGGCAGCAAGACGCTGCGCATCACATCGCTGCCGCCGGTTGCAGCCAGAATAACAGCGGTGTTTCCGGCGTTATTCGCGGCGCTCACATCCGCACCGCGCAAAACCATTTCACGCACGATGTCTTTCAGTTGCATGCGCACGGCCAGATGCAGGGCGGTATCGCCGCGCGCATCGGTGGCATCAAAAGACGCGCCGTTTTTGACCAGCCACATCACATCGTCCATGTCCGGCATCTGTTTGCGCAGGGCATTGAGCAATTCCTGCCCATAGGCCTGCGCCTGCGCGGAAGGTGCAGGGGCAGCATGCTTGTTAAACGTGTGTTCCGGTGCGGTCATCGCGTCCGTCAAAAAATATTGATAAAGAGAATGCCCAAGCCTAACCGCGCTGCGGGTTTATGTCAACCCGCAAGGAGGGGATCAGATCATGCTGTCGAGCCCCTGCTGGAAGATCGCGCGCGGCGTGTAATCGACGCGCACAAGATGCAGGCCGCTGGCGGGGGCCATGAGGCCGCCCTTGGTGCGGTCGAGTGCTTCCAGCGCCACCCTGACGTCTTCGGGCTGCCATTTTCCCTCGCCGACCAGTGCCAGCGTCCCTACGAAATTGCGGATTTGATGGTGCAGGAAAGACCGTGCCTCCGCCCAGAGCACCAGATGACGCCCTTGCTGCGGACTGGTTTTATCTTCGATGAATTCCAGCCGCTCCAGCGTGCGGATAGGCGATTTGGCCTGACATCCGGTGGCGCGGAACGTGGTGAAATCATGCGTGCCGGTCAGATAGCTGGCCGCCTTGTTCATCGCGGCGAGGTCAAGATCAAGGGGATGATACCAGACGTTGTCGCCGCCAATGGCGGGCGCGGCGCGGCGATTGCACAGGATGCGATAGGCATAGACGCGCCAGGTCGCGCTGAACCGCGCATGAAAATCGCTGCTGGCCGCTTCGGCGGAAATCACCGAAACGGGCAAGGGGCGCAGATGAAAATTAATCGCGTCGCGCACGGTTTTTTCGTCGGTCTTGCGCAAAAGATCGATATGCGCGACCTGACCCAGCGCATGCACGCCCGCATCGGTGCGTCCGGCGGCATGCACGGTCACACGCTCGCCGGTGAATTTATAGATGGCGTCTTCGATGCTGCCCTGTACGGTGGGTAAATTATTCTGCCGCTGCCAGCCCGCAAAATCCGTGCCGTCGTATTCAATCGTCAGCTTCCAGCGCTGCGTCCTGGCGGCGCGGGCTTCGGTGACGGCGGGCAGGTTATCCTTGCTCGCCTCGGCGTCGGTGCTTGCGGTGCTGTCTTGCTTTACGGCAGTGCCGTCTGCCGTCATTTCGACGGCATCGGCGTCGATAACAGGGGGCTTGTCTTCGTTCATCCTAATACCTCCCCGATGTTGACATGCGTGCCGTTCATATACGACAGGCCATCCATCGCTTTGCGGTTTTCCGGTTGTACCGATGTCAGGCGCAGACTACCGCTGCCGCAGGCGACGATCAGATGGCGGTCAATGATTTCGCCTGCCTTGCCTTGCGTGCCATCAGATTTTTCAATCTCTGCGGCCAAAATTTTCAGCCGCGCCCCGCGATGCAGCGTCCAGACCCCCGGCCAGCCGGACAGGGCGCGCATCTGCCGTTCAAGGGCAGCGGCGCTTTGTGCCCAGTCGATCTTGCCGTCTTCTTTCGACAGCATATGCGCATAGGTCACGCCGTCTTCGCTTTGCTTTTCGGGATTCAGCGCGGGCAAGTTTTCCAACGTCTGGACAATCAGCGCCGCGCCTTGCGCCGCCAGTGCATCGTGCAGCGTTTGCGCGGTTGTTTTTTCCGTGATCGGCACTTCACCGCGCATCAGCACGGGGCCTGTATCCAGCCCGGCCTCCATCTGCATAATACAGACGCCGCTTTTGTCGTCGCCCGCCATGATGGCGCGCTGGATCGGCGCTGCACCGCGCCAGCGCGGCAGCAGCGATGCGTGGATATTGATGCAGCCATATTGCGGCGCATCCAGCACGTCTTGCGGCAAAATCAGCCCATAGGCGGCAACCACGGCGACATCCGCCTTGAGCGCGGCGAAATCGGCGCGCGCCTGTGCGTCTTTTTTCAGGCTCAGTGGATGACGCACGCTTAGGCCGAGTTCTTCGGCGCGTCTGTGCACGGGGGAAGGCTGCAATTTATGCCCGCGCCCGGCCGGACGCGGCGGCTGCGAATAGACGCAAACAATGTCATGCCCCGCGGCATGCAGTGCATTCAGTGCATGTGCGGCAAAATCCGGCGTGCCCATAAAAATCACTTTCATGCGCGGCAGGCCTCCGGCGCGGCATGCAGCCGCCCCGCGCGGGTTTTGTGTATGCGGCGGATATGCCCGCCGAAAAAGCCCTGCGCTTCGATGCCGTCCAGCGCCGCCCATTTCAGTCCCGTGCTTTCGTGCGAGACGGTCAGCGGCGTATCGGCATCGGCCTCAAAAGCAAAACAAACGTCGAAATGCACATGCACAGGCTCGATACCCCAGTCCTTGCGCCGCAGCGGCACATGGCCGGAATTGAGATCGAAAATGCCGCCGCCCAAAAGCGGGCGCAGCTGTGCTCCGGTCAATCCGGCTTCTTCTTCCGCTTCGCGCAGGGCGGCGGCGAAGACATCGGGGCTGCCGTCACAATGTCCGCCCGGCGCCATCCAGGTTTTGTTTAGGGCGTGTTCGACCAGCACGACATGGGTGCGGGCGGGGTTGACGATCCAGGCGTCGGCAACGACATGCGCGACAAGGTTGTCGCGGCCGTAAGGATTGGGTGAATGGGCAAGGAACTGCTGCAACTGCGCAAGCGCGGCGGCTTCTTCGTCGTCCTGCGGCGAGAACTTTTCCAGCAGCGCGGCGAGCGGGGATGTCACGTCAGGCCGCTTTTTTGGAGAGGGCCTCAAGCGCAAGGCGCGCCAGCGGCACGGTATTGGCAGCGGTGATATCGGTCAGGGGCATCCAGACGCAGCCGCTGCTGTTGTTGCTGTTTTTTTCGATATAGCCAATCGGGTTGCCCGCGATGGTGGCGGTATAGATCGTGGCGAGGTGGCGCATCGTCATCGGCTCCCCGTTCGTTTCGATGAAGGGAAACAGCGAGCTGAAAGCGCCCAGCTGCTGGCTGTCGGTGACATAGCAGCCGGTTTCTTCGAAAACTTCGCGCACCAGCGTTTCGTGCAGATGTTCATGCGGCTCTGGCGACCCGCCGGGCAAGTCGTGCAGACCCTTATAGCAGCCGAGCACTTTTTTGATGAGCAGGATGCTGTCTTTCGCCTCGTTAAAAATCAGGGCGTAGACGCCGAAATGCGATGTGTATTTGGGTGCGGTGGATGTCATGGCAATACGTAGCTTTCTTTCATGTCTTCTTCGTGTTCGCGGGTCCATTTCTTCAGCTTGCGCAGCAGCATGTCACGCTTGAGCGAGGAGAGGTGGTCGGTGAACAGAATGCCGTCGAGGTGGTCGATTTCATGCTGTACGCAGGTAGCGAGCAGGCCATCGGCTTCCATCTCCTGCGGCTGCCCGTTTTCGTCCAGATATTTGACGCGGACTTTCTCGGGGCGTTCGACCTCGGCATATTGACCGGGGATCGACAGGCAGCCTTCTTCGTAAGTGTTCAACGCGTCCGACGTCCAGACGATTTCGGGGTTGATGACCGCAAACGGCTTGCCGGGCACAAAGGGGGCAGCATCGCCGTCTTCGCCGGTCTCGCCGCCCGTCTGTTCCACATCCATCACCAGCACACGCAAAGACAGGCCAACCTGCGGCGCGGCAAGGCCGATGCCGCGTGTGGCATACATCGTCTCGAGCATGTCTTTGACCAGCTGGCGTGTTTCATCCGTCACTTCAGCGACAGGCGCGGCGGGTTTTTTCAGCACCGGATGCGGTGCGACGTAAATGGGCAATACGGCCATGGTTCGTATCCTTTATTTCCTGCCATTTACTTAAGATGAAAGCGCGAAAAGGTCAAGCGCGGCGGCATCTGCGGCGCGGCGAAAGTCGTGCCATCTTTTTGAAATTCAGCGGTTTTCGATTTTGCGCGGGGTTTGGGGCGCATCGTCGTCGGTTTCGGCTTCGGCTTCGGGCTCGCCTGTGCGGGTGGCCAGCTCGGGGGCGGTCAACTGGCGGGGGCCTTGTTCGATGACGCCGAGGTCAGGCAGGTCGCTGTCGGCACCGATACCCTGCAGGCTCTGGAATTTACGCGCGCCGGGCAAAACGCTGCGCTCCAGCGAGCCGACAGCATCGTTATAACTGCCAATCGCGCCGGAAAGGCCTTTGCCGATTTTCTGCATATGCCCGCCGAAAACGCCGAGGCGTTTATAAAGATCGCGCCCCAGCTCCGAAATCTCGCGCGCGTTCTCGGCCAGTTTTTCCTGCCGCCAGCCGTAATTGACGGCTTTGAGCAGCGAGATCAGCGTGGTCGGGGAAGACGGAATGACTTTCTGGTCAACGCCCGCCTCGATCAGCGCGGGGTCACGCTCCAGCGCGGCGCTGAAATAGCTTTCGCTCGGCATAAACATCACGACAAATTCCGGCGTGTCGAATTTTTCGAAGTAGGCTTTTTTGCCAAGCTCTTTGATCCGTGCACCCACATGGCGCGCGTGACGGTCGAGCGCGTCTTTGCGTTCAGCTTCGGTCGCGCCGTCTTTGAGGGCATCCATATAGGCGTCAATCGGCACCTTGGAGTCGATCACAATCGATTTGCCGCCCGGCAATCTGACGACAACATCGGGGCGCTGGTCATCGACGCTGACTTGCTGGTCGAAATGGATGCCTTCGACCATACCGGCCATTTCCAGCGTACGTTTCAGCTGCATTTCACCCCATTGCCCGCGGGTGGAGGGGGAACGCAGCGCCTGTACCAGTGCGCCGGTTTCGCTGCGCAGCTTTTCCTGATCGCTTTTCATGCCTTTCAGATGTTCGCGCAGCTCGCCATAGGCATTGTGACGTTCTTTTTCGAGCAGGGCGATTTTCTCGTCCATCAGCTTCAGCGTGGCTTCGACGGGCGTGACGACCTGTTTGATGTCGGTCTTGGCCGCGCTTTGCAGCTGGCCGAATTTTTCCTGCGCGAGGGCGAGGAAGTTGTCGCGGCTGGCGTTCAGCGCTTCAAGGCTCATCGCCTTGAAATCTGCGGTCATCTGCTGTTTGGTTTGTTCGATCAGGTTTTTTTGTTCGGCGAGGTTCTGCATATCGCTTTCCAGCCGTGCGTTCTGCTGCAAAAGCTGCTGCACCTGCGCCTCCATCTCTTGCGCTTTTTGCGCCAGATGGCTTTGCAAATCGCTGCCGCCACGGCGGAAGAGCAGGAAACCGGCCGCGAATCCGAGCGCCAGACCCGCCACGCCGCCCGCCAGTATATAAATAAGGGCATCGGCGGTCGGGGGCATATAAAAGCTCCGGAATCGGGGAAAAACGGGGGGTGAATCGGATGGCGAATTATAGGTCAGTGCCGACCACTTACCTACAGAAAAGCGGCAACCCCCTGCAAAAAAACTGTAAACTTATGAAAAATAACAGCGAAAAGGGTATAGCGAACACCCGTTCAATGAATTAAATTAGCTTCCTGTGCCGGTTTGCGTAATGAATCGCACAATTGATTTGCTGCTATGTAACAAAATTTCTAAACAGCCGCAAGTCAACGCTGCACAGATAAACGAAAACAGACGCAAACCTTAGGCACGACACACGCACAGGAAAGGACGCCGCCATGGCCAACGAAGTAACCAGACACCTGATCGTCGATCTCAAAACAGGCTTCGCCTACGGGATCAAACTCGACGCCGAGGGTAACTGCAAGGCTGTGCAACCGCTCAATACCAATATTGAGACGCTTGAGGGCAAGCTTGTGCAAAAATTCGGCCCGCTGGCGTCCAATAACGGCACGCCCGGCCTGCGCGATCCGCAGACCTTGCCCTATAGCCAGACGACCTATGCGGTGGAGCTGTCCGCCGAAGGCAAGACCGGCAGCATCTTCACCATCGTCTGGCCGAGCAAAAAAGACGCCGAAGCCGGTATTTTGCCGAACATCGCCAAAGCCGTCCTGCCGGATGATCTGGTCAAGGCGCGTATCGCACCTGCCCCCAGAACCGCCAACAGCGGCGAAAGCGCAGATGATGATGCGAAGCTGAAAGAGGCGCTGAAGAAAATCGACGACATGATCGGTCTTGATGGTGCCAAGCGCGACATCAAGCAGAACATCGCCGTTGCACGTTTCAACCGCGCCAAAGAAGACATGGGCGTCAATACCAACCCGATTTCGCGCCACATGGTCTTCACCGGCAACCCGGGTACGGGCAAAACCACCTTCGCCCGCGAAGTGGCCAAGGTTTATCACGCCCTCGGTTTCATCGAAAAAGCCGAAGTGCATGAAGTGAAGCGCGAAGACCTCGTCGCCGGTTACGTCGGCCAGACCGCGCTGAAAACCAAAGAAGCGATCGACAAAGCCAAAGGCGGCATTTTGTTTATCGATGAAGCCTATGCCCTGTCGCGCGGCTCTGAAGGCGGCGGCGGTGACGGCAAGGATTTCGGCCGCGAAGCGATTGATACGCTGGTGGCTGCGATGGAAAACATGCGCGAAGACCTGATCGTCATCGTTGCGGGTTATACCGAGCCGATGAAAAACTTCATCGACGCCAACCCGGGCCTGAAATCCCGCTTCATGACCTACATCAACTTTGAAGACTATCCGGTCAAAGAACTGACCGAGATCATGGACTTCATGTTGAAAGAACGCGGCTATACGATTGAGCCCGCCGCGCGCGATCACGCCATCGCGCTGGTACAGGAAGAAAAAGACCGCGCCAAGAAAGATTTCGGCAACGGCCGTACGGTGCGTAACCTGGTCGAAAAGGTCGAAAAAGAACTGGCGCTGCGCCTTGAAGAAGAAGGCAAGCTGTCCAAGAACCACGGCCTGACGCCGGACGAGCTGAAATCCGCCCTCACCACCATCACACTGGTGGATGTGCAGAAAATCAGCCTCGAAGGCCTCAAGGTCAAAGCGGTCAAAGGCATCGGTCTCGGCGCGTCCGAACCTGCCAACGTCAACAGCCCCTCGGCACTCGATTCCGTGCCTTCGGCCAAGGCGCCCAAGCCTAAAAACGCATTCGGCATGTAAGCTGCCTGCTGATACGAATGAAAAGGGCGGCCGTGTGCCGCCCTTTTCTTTTGCCGCCCTTTTCTTTCGAATGGCGGCGCGCTAAAAAAGGTACAAGGAGATTTTCAGATGACCGATTTACTGGCGCTGGCCGAAAAACTGATCCCTACCGTGCGCGCGGCAGGTGCGATTGAGCTGAAATATTACCGCGACGGCGCGGATGTTATCGACAAGGCCGATGGCTCTCCCGTCACGCTCGCCGATCAGGAAGCCGAGGCGCTGATCGCTGCTGCGCTCAAAGACATTGCGCCGGATATTCCGATGGTCGGCGAAGAATCGGTGGCCGCAGGGGCGATCCCCGATATTTCGGGCGGGCGTTTTTTTCTGGTTGATCCGCTGGATGGCACGCGCGAATTTATTACCGGCGGCGGTGATTTTACCGTCAATATCGCCCTGCTCGAAAACTTCACACCCGTCATGGGCGTGATTTACGTGCCGGTGACGGATGCACTTTACTATGGCGCAGACGGCAAAGCCTTTATGTCGCTGGAGGGCGCAGCGCCGCAGGAAATGCGTGTGCGCGCCGCGCCGCCGCAAGGCCTGACGGTGGTGGCCAGCAAACGCCACGGCGACCCCGAAGGGCTGCAGGATTTTCTCAAAGGCCGCAGCGTTGATACGCTTATCAGCCGCTCCAGTTCGCTTAAATTTTGCGTGATTGCGGCGGGGGAGGCTGATTTATACCCGCGCCTCGGCCCGACCTCCGAATGGGATACGGCAGCGGGCGATGCGATTTTACGCGCGGCAGGCGGCAAGGTGACGCAGCTGGACGGGCAACCGCTTGTCTACGGCAAGGCGGAACAAAAATTCCTCAACCCCGCCTTTGTTGCTTTCGCGGCTTGATGTTTTAGGCCGCGGCGCTTTGTGCGATCAGCGTTTCGATGCGCTCTTTCAGCATAAAAAACGCGGTATCGAAAGCTTCGACAATCTGGTCAGGGCTGCCGCCCACATGTGCGGGGTCGGGCGTTGACCAATGCAATTTTTGCGGCGGTGTGCCTGCGGCGCTGATAAACAGCGGGCAGCTTTCCGCCGCCGCGCTGTCGCAGACCGTGACCACAATATCCAGCGGCATTTTCGCAAAAACATCCCATGATTTGCTCTGCGGTGCACCGGCAGAAATGCCATGCCGCGCCAGCGTGGCCAGCGCACCAGGATGCACTTTTCCCGTGGGCTGGCTGCCCGCACTATGCGCCGCAAAGCGGCCTTGGCCGAGGTGGTTCAGCAAAGCCTCCGCCATCACCGAGCGGCAGGAATTTCCGGTGCACAGAAAAAGGACGTTGAGGGGAGCAGTCATGGCTTTTCTCCTTGGGGGAAGAGGTGTTTGAGGCGCAGCGCAACGCCGACCAGCGCGACCAGCACGGGCACTTCGACCAAGGGGCCGATGACGGTTGCGAAGGCAACGGGGGATGCGAGGCCAAAGGCCGCGATGGCGACGGCAATGGCCAGCTCGAAATTATTACTGGCGGCGGTGAAGGCAACGGCGGTGGTGCGCGGGTAATCGGCGCCGGCGCTGCGGCCCATAAAGAAACTGACCGCGAACATCACCACAAAATAAATACCGAGTGGCAGGGCGATGCGCAGGGCATCCAGCGGCAGCTCCAAAACCATATGGCCTTTGAGCGTAAACATCGCCGCGATGGTAAACAAAAGCGCAGCCAGTGTCAGCGGTGCGATGGCGGGGACGAATTTTTCATCGTACCACGCCGCGCCTTTGCGTTTGCGCAGCATGCGGCGCGTCAGATATCCTGCCGCGAAAGGCAGGCCGAGATAAAGTGCAACGCTTTGCGCCACGGCCATAAAAGAAATATCGCCGAGCGCCACAGTCAAGCCGAACCAGCCCGGCAGAACAGCCAGAAAAAACCACGCATAGGCGGTGAAGAAGACAAGCTGGAAAACACTGTTGAACGCAACCAGTCCTGCGACATATTCGTTATCGCCCTCTGCCAGCTGGTTCCAGACAATCACCATGGCGATACAGCGCGCAAGGCCGATCAGGATCAGCCCTGTCATATATTCAGGCTTGTCATGTAAAAAAAGCGCCGCCAGCGCAAACATCAGCACCGGCCCGATCACCCAGTTCTGCACCAGCGACAGCATCAGGATTTTTTTGTTGCGGAAGACGTCGCCCAGCATTTCATAGCGCACGCGCGCCAGCGGCGGGTACATCATCACAATCAGGCCGATGGCAATGGGGATACTGGTGCCGCCCACCGACAGCCGGTCGAGCAGTGCAGGCGTTTCGGGAAAGAAACGCCCGAGCAGAATCCCCGCCGCCATCGCCATAAAAATCCACAGCGTCAGGAAACGGTCAAGCGTACCAAGGCGGCGCGGGCAAGCGGGCGGCACGGCGGCAGCGATGTCGGTCATGATAAAGCGGCTCCGTCTGGTTTAGCAGCAGCCGCTGCCGGATGTGCCGCAGCTTTTATCTTTATCGGGCGCAGCGGCCAGTTGCGGCGCGCAGCAGGCAGATTCCACGGGGGCGGCGGCTTTGCTGGAGAAAATCTGTGCATCTTCCATGGTGTGATAGGCTTCCCATGCCATACCGGCGGGGTCTTCCACCCATGACTTTTCCGACCGTGCGTAGCAGCAGGTGGTTTCACCTTCGCTATGGGTGGTCAGGTTGGCCGCAGAGAGCTGTGCGCGCAGGGCGTTCAGCTCTTCGGCACTGTCGACCTGAATGCCAAGATGGTCTACGCCGCGTTTGCCGCTGCGCGACGAAATGGCGAAATTCACATGCGGGTCATCCAGCATCCACTTCGCGTAATCGTCTTTGACCTTGACGGGCGGCGCGCCAAAGAGGGCGCTGTAAAATGTGACGCTATGCGCAATGTCTTCGACACCGACGTGGATATGTAGACGTTTCATGTTCTGTCTCCTTGTAAAATGGGGGGGCAGCAATTTGCAAGTTCGATCACGGCGCAGCCGCTCTGGCTGTCATCGCGGACGCTGGCGACATCGCTGCGGCAGCAGTTTTCGGCCATAAAGCGGATCAGGCCGGTGAAAAATCCGAAATCGGCGCGGTAGATGATTGACCGGCCGCGCCGTTCCGACCCCACCAGTCCGGCGCGCGCCAGATGTGACAGGTGAAACGACAAGGTATTCGCCGGAATGTTCAGCCTTTCGCCCAATGTGCCCGCAGGCGCGCCGCCCGCGCCGTATTCGACAAGCAGACGAAAAACCCGCAGGCGGGTTTCCTGCGACAGGGCGGAGAAGGCGGAAAGGGCGTTTTCTGTGTTCATATTTCTATTATTCTAGAATTATAGAATTATAGAATAATGTCAAGAATACCTTCGTATGCTGCGCTGCGAAATCATTTATCTGTTTATTTTCAAGTCGATAATTTTTTGGATTGACGACCGACCGACTGGTCGGTTAGCCTGAAAAGATGAACATATTTGACATCGAAACCGATTCTTTGAGCACGCGCGACCGTCTGGTGATTAAGACGGCGGAGCTGCTGATGCGCGAAAGTTTCGGCACCGTCAGCGTCGATGATATCTGCAAGGCGACGGATATCAAGAAAGGCACGTTCTATCACCACTTCGCCTCCAAGGCCGATCTCGCTATCGCGGCCTATGACTGGAAATGGGAATATTTCAAAAAAATCCTCGATCATTGCTTCGACAATGCGCTACTGCCCGCCGCGCAGCTGGAGCGTTATGCGGACGAAGTTTATAAAATGCAAAAACGCATCCATGATATCGAAGGCAAAGTATACGGTTGCCCGCACGCAAACGCGGGACAGGAAATGGGTGCGCAGGATGACCGCATCCGCCAGAAAATCGCGGATATCTTTGACAAGAACGGCGCCTATCTTGCCGGATTTCTGGCGCGACTGCCCGCCTATGCGGAGCAGCCAGTTGAAAACCGCATGGTGCGCGCGCAGGAAATGTTTTCCTACACGATGGGGATCCTTTATCAGGCCAAGATCATGAACGATCCGGAAGTGATCCGGCGCGACCTGCTTGTGGGCCTCAAACGACTAGTCGGCGTAGAAGGACAACCTACGTCATAAGGCCATAAACAACAATCGCGGCGGCATGGTGCTTTCGCGGGATAAAAACGGAGACAGACGGCATGCTCAAGGGTGTGGTTATTTTTACGGCGGCGGCTTCGCTCGGCGCTTATATGGTTTTCACCGGCAAACTACCGCTGCCGGGTGGCCCTGCGCAGATGCAGCAGCCCGCCATCGCGGTGGCCGCCGCGCCGGACGCCGCGCAAGCCATGCCCGCCAGTGTGGCCGTGGCGCTGTCGCGCGAAATCACCGAATGGAGCGAGTTTTCAGGCCGCCTGCGCGCCGCCGAAGATGTACAAATCCGCCCGCGCGTTTCGGGGACGGTGGATGCCGTGCATTTCAGTGAAGGCGATCTGGTTAAACAAGGCCAAACTCTTTTCACCATCGATACGCGTCCTTACAAAGCGCTCTATGACCAAGCCGCCGCCGCGCTGAAAGGCGCAGAGGCACGCGCCGAGCTGACGCGCAGCGATCTAGACCGCGCCGAAAAGCTGCTGGCCGAAAAAGCTGTGTCGCAGCGCGAGTTCGATGAAAAGAAAAACGCCTGGCTGGAGGCCGACGCCGCCGTTGCAGCAGGCAAGGCCGCGGTGGATCTTGCCGCGCTGGATCTGGAATATGCCGAAGTGCGCGCGCCGATTGATGGTCGTGTCGGGCGTCCCGACATCACCGTCGGTAATACGGTACAGGCCGGACAGGGTGTGCTGACGACGCTGCAATCAATCGATCCGGTTTATGCGGATTTTGAAATGGACGAGCGCGCCTATCTGCGCGTGCTGAAAGCCGTGCGCGGCGACGGCAGGGGCGGGGATATGCCCGTCTTGATGGCGCTGGCCGATGAAACCGAATTGACGCGTGAAGGTCGCATCCGCTCTTTCGACAACCAGCTGAGCGGCGATTCCGGTACACTGCGCGTGCGCGCGGAATTCAAAAACGTCGATGGTCTTTTGACGCCCGGCCTCTTTGCCCGCATCCGTCTTGGCAGCCCCGAAAAATCCGCGGCTGTTCTGGTCAATGACAAAGCCATTAACACAGACCAGACACGCCGCTTTGTCTATGCGCTGGATGATACCGGCACGGTCGGCTACCGCCCTGTGACACTGGGCAAGCTGACGGAAGACGGTCTGCGCGTGATTACCGAAGGGCTTGCCGCGGGCGACAAAATTGTGGTCAACGGCCTGATGCGTATTCAGCCCGGCATGAAAATCCAGCCGATGATGGTGCCGATGGAAACGCTCCAGTCTCCTGAAGCGCCGCCACAGGAACAACCGCAGCAACCGCCGCAACAATAATAAGTAAAAAAACCACTTCTTTTCTTCGCGGCTCCCTGCGGGCCGGCCTTTAGGGGGCGTCATGGATATCTCTAGGTTCTTTATCGACCGGCCGATTTTTGCCGCGGTTTTGTCGATTTTTATTTTCATCGCGGGCGCGGCGGCTTTGCCGACCCTGCCGATTTCGGAATATCCGAACGTTGCACCGCCTTCCGTTGTTGTGCGCGCGCAGTATCCGGGCGCCAACCCCCGCACCATCGCCGAAACGGTGGCCACGCCCATCGAAGAGCAGGTCAACGGCGTCGAGGGCATGCTTTATATGTCGTCGCAATCAACGGCAGACGGACAGATGGCGGTCACCGTCACCTTCAAAATCGGTACTGACCCCGATCTGGCGCAGCAGCTGGTGCAAAACCGCGTGCAGCAAGCCCTGCCGCGCCTGCCCGAAATCGTGCGGCAATTCGGCGTGACGACAGTCAAAAGTTCTGCCAACATCACGCTGGTTGTGCATATCACCTCGCCCGATGGCCGCTATGATACGAATTATCTGCGCAACTTCGCCGTGCTCAACGTCAAAGACCGCGTTGCCCGTCTGAACGGTATTGGCGAGGCGATGGTTTTCGGCGGCGGTGATTACGCGATGCGTATCTGGCTGGATCCCGGCAAGCTGGCGGCGCTTGGCCTCACGGCGGGCGATGTGGCGCTGGCCGTGCGCGAACAAAACGCGCAGGTTGCGGGCGGCGTCATCGGCGGACAGCCGCGCACCGACAAAGGCGCCTTCGAGCTTCTGGTCAACGCACGCGGACGTTTGCAAACCGAAGAGGAATTTGGCGATATCATTCTCAAGACCAACCCCGGCGGCGGGCTTGTCCGTCTGCGCGATGTGGCGCGGCTGGAAATGGGGGCGAATACCTATGCGCTCGGCTCGCTGCTCGATAATAAACAGGCGGCGGCCATCGCCGTGTTTCAGGCACCTGAATCAAACGCGCTGCAACTTGCCAATGACGTGCGCACCGTTATGGCGGATCTCAAAGAGAACGTCTTCCCCGAAGGTATCGATTATACCATCGTCTATGACCCGACACGTTTCGTGCAGGCCAGTATCGACGCCGTGATCTATACGCTGATCGAGGCCGTTCTTCTTGTCGTTCTGGTCGTGATCGTCTTTTTGCAGACCTGGCGTGCGTCAATCATTCCGCTGCTGGCTGTACCGGTATCGGTGATCGGTACTTTTGCCGTCATGAAGCTGCTTGGTTTCTCGATCAACAACCTGACGCTTTTCGGCCTTGTGCTATCGATTGGTATCGTCGTCGATGATGCGATTATCGTCGTTGAAAACGTAGAGCGGAATATCGAAGAGGGCCTCAACCCGCGCGAAGCGGCCTATAAGGCGATGCAAGAGGTATCGGGGCCGATTATCGCGACATCGCTGACGCTGGCGGCCATCTTTATTCCTGTTGCTTTTGTCAGCGGTCTGACCGGCCAATTCTATGAACAATTTGCGCTGACGATTGCGATTTCGGTCTTTATTTCGGCTTTCAACTCGCTCACGCTCAGCCCTGCCATGGCGGCCAAACTGCTGCAAGCGCCGGATGCCGAGCCTGACCGTCTGCAGCGCGGTATTGATTTTCTGTTCGGCTGGTTCTTCCGCGGGTTCAATAAATTTTTCAAGGCGTCTTCGACCCGCTACGAAGCCACCACCGGCAGCATCGTGCGGCATAAGGTGGGCATGTTTGCCGTCTATTTTGTGCTGATCGCAGGCTCTGCCGTCTTGTTCAATATCGTGCCGCGCGGTTATGTACCGGCGCAGGATAAACAGTATCTGGTTGCCTTTGCGCAGCTGCCCTCGGGCGCGTCGCTGCAGCGTACCGAAGATGTTATCCGCCGCATGAGCGAGATTGCCATGGAAACGCCGGGTGTGCAAAATGCCGTCGCCTTCCCCGGCCTGTCGATCAACGGTTTCGCCGCCAGCTCCAGTGCGGGCATCGTCTTTATGACGCTCGACCCGTTTGAGGAACGCAGATCGCCCGAACTTTACGGGCCGGTCATTGCCGAAGGATTGATGGGACGTCTGGGCATGGAAATCGAGGATGCTTTTGTCGGCGTCTTCCCGCCGCCTGCGGTGGATGGTCTGGGTACCATCGGCGGTTTCCGCCTGCAAATACAGGATCGTTCCGATTTGGGCAACGAAGCGCTTTATGGCGCGCTGATGGCCGCGCAGATGAAAGCATGGCAGACGCCATCACTGGCCGGTGTGTTCTCCAGCTTTCAGATCAACGTGCCGCAGCTTTTTGTCGATATCGACCGCGACCGCGCCAAGCAGCTGGGTATTCCGCTGGGGAACATATACGAGACGCTGCAGGTCTATCTCGGCTCGCTCTATATCAACGACTTCAACCGTTTTGGCCGTACCTATCAGGTCATTGCGCAGGCCGATGCGCCGTTCCGCATGGACGCCGCCGATATCGGCCAGCTCAAAACCCGCAACCTTGCAGGCGAGATGGTGCCGCTCGGCAGCGTGTTGAATGTATCGCAAAGCTATGGGCCGGATTCCGCCTCGCGTTATAATCTCTTCCGCACGGCCGAGCTCAACGGCGGCCCCGCGCCCGGTTTCTCGTCGGGTGAAGCGGAGCAGGCGATGATCGATATCCTGCGCGAAGTGCTGCCGCCCGGTATGGATTTTGAATGGACGGAGCTGAAGTATCAGGAAATCCTTGCGGGAAATACGGCGATTTTTATTTTCCCACTCTGCATCTTCCTCGTCTTCCTTGTGCTGGCGGCGCAGTACGAAAGCCTGATATTGCCGCTGGCGATTATTATGATCGCGCCTGCGGTGACGCTCAGCGCTGTCTTCGGTGTCTGGTGGAGCGGCGGCGACAACAACATCTTTACCCAGATCGGGATCTTGGTGGTGCTGGGGCTTGCCTGCAAAAACGCCATTCTGATCGTCGAGTTTGCGCGCGAGCTGGAACTGAGCGGGATGGAAACGGTCAAGGCCGCCATGACCGCCTGCCGCCTGCGTCTGCGTCCCATTTTGATGACGTCTTTTGCCTTCATCATGGGTGTTGTGCCGCTGGTTTTGTCGACGGGCGCGGGCGCGGAAATGCGTCAGGCCATCGGCATCACCGTGTTTTCGGGCATGATTGGCGTGACGTTTATGGGACTGTTCCTGACGCCGCTGTTCTATGTGTTCTTGCGTAAACTTTCCGGCCGCAAGCTGACCAGCTTGCATCCTGTGCCGCCTCCGAAGGTGCATTAAGATGAAAAAATTCGTCATGATACTGGCTCTCACCACCGCGCTGGGCGCACCGCTATCGGGCTGCAATCTGGCGCCGGATTTCAAACTGCCCTCGACGGCGGCGCCCGAGACCTTTCGCGAAGCCGAAGAGCTGAAAGAAAAAGGCAAATGGAAAGTGGGCGAGCCCGCCGCGCATTTCGACCGCGGCGAATGGTGGAAAGTTTTCAAACAGCCCGAGCTGGACAAACTGCAAGCCGAAGCCGCCACCGGAAATTTGACCGTACAGGCGATGGAGGCGCGCGTACGCCAATCGCGCGCAGCGGCAGGGCAGGTGCGGTCGCAATATTTCCCCGTCATCGACGGCAATGCCTCTGCCACGCGGCAAAAGCCCAACGCCGTGACGCGCGGCATGGCGGCAGGCAACGAACTGGCGATTGAAAACAGCCTGAAAACCGGCCTGACCTTCAGCTATGAGCTTGATCTTTTTGGCCGCGTACGCAACCGCCACAAGGCGGCGAAGGCCGAAGCGGAGAATGCCGAAGCCACGCTGCAAAGCATGCGCCTCGCCATGCAGGCAGATGTGGCGGATCTTTATTTCCTGCTGCGCGCGCTTGACCGCGAACGGGGTGTGCTGTCGGTTTCTATCGGTCTGCGCGAAGATGCGCTGAAAATCCTCAAAAAGCGGATGGAGATCGGCTCCATCACCGAGCTGGATATCGCCGAGGCAACGGTCGACCTTGAAAACACACGCATCCAGTATCAGGATATCATCCAGCAGCGCAAGGAAGCGGAACATGCGCTCGCGCTGCTGCTCGGCAAGGCGCCGTCGGAGTTTAGCTTGAAATCTGCCGAGCTGCCGCGCCGCATTCCGGTTATTCCTTCAGGCGTACCGTCCAGCGTGCTGGAGCGCCGTCCTGATGTCACTGCCGCCCAATATAAGCTGGCGGCTGAAAATGCGCGCATCGGTGTGGTGCGTGCCTCGTTCTTCCCCAGTCTGTCACTGACGGGCAATGGCGGCGTGGAATCGGATGTGCTCTCGAACCTGTTCCGCTGGTCAAGCCGTACCTGGGCGATTGGCCCGCTCTTGACGCTGCCGGTCTTTTCGGGCGGCGCGGATGTGAAGGCGCTGGACCGTCAAAAAGCAGTTTACGAAGAAGCCGTCGCCGAATACCGCCTGTCTGTTATTGAGGCCTTCCGCGATGTTGAAAACAGCCTGTCGCGTCTGAAAAGTTTGTCGCGTCAGGCATCATCTCAGGCCGTGGCCGAAAAAGCCGCCAAACGCGCATCGGAACTGGCAGGCATGCGCTACGACAACGGCGATGTGGGCTATCTGGAGGCGATCACCGCACGGCGCGGCGCGCTTGAAACGCAGCGCAGCGGTATCCAGATTCAGGGGGCTCGTCTGCGCGAAACGGTGCGGTTGATACGTGCCATCGGCGGCAGCTGGGATCCGCCCGTTGTCGATACTGCCGCCGCCAAACCCGCCGCCAAGAAAAAATGATGATGCGTACCGAAGGTTTAACCGATAGCGAAATCGAAGCAAGACTGCAAAGACCGGGCGCAGGTTTGCCGTGGCCGGCATTGTTGTTTGTGCGCTACTACGTCGGCCCCTATGTGGCGGCCAAAGCGGATTGGCAGGCCGAGACGGCGCGGTTTCATGAAACCGCCGCACAGATCACGGCGATTGCCGACAAACTCGATAACGGCCAGCTGCAAAAACGCATCTTGGTGCCGCGCCTGCGCGGGCTTGAAGACAGTTCGCGCTATTGGTCGGCGGCGATGACGCTGGAGCATGTGATGATCGTCGGCACGAGCATCCGCGATATCATCATCCGCCTGTCGCAAGAACAGCTGCCGCCGGGCAAAGCCGATACCGCGCGCGTCAAGCCGCAGGGCAAACTGCCCGCGCAAACGGTCTTGGATAACTATAAATCTTTTACCGCGATGTTGATGCCGCAGATCGAATCTGCCGTGCCGCCGGAAAAACGCGATGCGAAAATGAAGATGGCGCATCCGTGGTTCGGCGCCTTCAACCTGCGCCAATGGCACTGGCTGCTGGCCGAACACAACGCCATTCATCTGCGCCAGCTGCGCGAAATTGCGGCGCGCCTGTAAAATCGGGCGCGGTCAAAAATCAGATGATCTTTGCAGGTGTGCCGGCCGCGGTCGCGCCGGCGGGCACAGATTTCACGACAATGCTGCCCGCTGCGATTTTCGCGCCCGCACCGATCTCGATATTGCCGAGGATGGTGGCGCCCGCACCGATTTGCACGCCCTTGCGCACTTTCGGGTGGCGGTCTTCGGGGGCGAAGGCGCGGCCGCCGAGCGTCACGCCGTGCCAGAACAATACTTCGTCTTCCACCATGGCGGTTTCGCCAATCACAATGCCGGTGGCGTGGTCAAACATGATGCCGCTGCCAATGCGGGCGGCGGGGTGAATATCGACGGCGAAAAGGTCAGACACACGGTTCTGCACCAAAAGCGCCAGCGGGCGGCGGCCGTGATGCCACAGGTCATGCGCCAGCCGGTGGCATTGCAGCGCGTGGAAACCCTTGAAGAATAAAAACGGCCGGAGCGCATCGCAGGCGGCAGGGTCATTGTGCAGCACGGTTTGCAAATCATGCGCGATTTTGCGCGGCAGATCGGCGTCGCGGATGGTCAGCGCGGCATAGGCATCGCGGAACACGGCGGCAGGAAAATGCAGCGTTTGCAGCTTTTGCGACAGCAGGCGACCCAGCGCATCGCCGACATGTGCGGCATCCAGAATCGTTTCGCGCAGCCACGGCGCAAAGCTGGCGTCATCGGCGCAGAGTTTTTCTGCTGCACCGCGCAATGCGGGCCAGAGGTCTTGCGGGGTGGCGGCGGATAGGGCGTGTTCCTGCTTCATGTTCAAGGTTTTAGCCAGTTATGCGGGGCAAGTCACGCGCAATTTTGAACGTCCATATTCATGGAAAAGCCGCGCGGAAAAGCCAAAGCCGAAAAGGTTTTACTTTGGGTGTAATGCTTTATAAAATCAGCAAAATTTCAACATGAGAGATCCCGCATGACCAACCAGCCGCCCGCCATTCTGGAGCTTATCGGCAATACGCCGCTTGTCGAGATCACCCGCCTCGATACCGGCCCCTGCCGCCTGTTCGCCAAGCTGGAATCGCAAAACCCCGGCGGGTCGATCAAGGACCGCATCGCGCGCCAGATGATCGACGTGGCTGAAAAAGAAGGCAAGCTGAAACCGGGCGGCACGATCATTGAAGCCACGGCGGGCAATACCGGCCTTGGCCTCACGCTCATCGGCGGGCTGAAGGGCTACAAAGTCATTCTCGTCGTACCCGACAAAATGTCGCGCGAGAAAATTTTCCATTGCAAAGCCATGGGCGCGGATGTGCGCGTGGCGCGCAGCGATGTTGTGCGCGGCAACCCCGAATATTATCAGGACGTGGCAGCACGTATCGCGCAGGAAACCGGCGGTTTCTACGTCAACCAATTCGCCAACCCCGCCAACGTGGCCGCGCATTTTGAATATACCGGCCCCGAAATTTTTACGCAGATGGAAGGCGATGTGGATGCTGTCGTCTGCGGCGTCGGCTCCGGCGGAACGCTGACCGGCATCGGCAATTACATGAAAAAACATAGCCCGAAGACGGAAATGATACTGGCCGATCCGGTCGGCTCTATCCTTGCGCCGCTGGTCAACGAGGGCAAGACGGTCGAGCCGGGCTCCTGGCTGGTCGAAGGCATCGGTGAAGATTTTATCCCCGATATTCTCGATATGTCTCTGTGCAAAAAAGCCTATGCGATTTCGGACGAGGAAAGCCTCGCGACCGCGCGTGAACTGCTGCTGAAAGAAGGCATTCTTGCTGGCCCATCGTCGGGCACACTGGCCGCCGCCGCCATCAAATACTGCCGCGCGCAAAAAGAGCCGAAACGCGTCGTCACGCTGATCTGCGACCGCGGCGATAAATACCTGTCCAAAACCTTCAGCGATTTCTGGCTGAGCGAGCAGGGCTTTACGCTGCGCAAGCCCACGGGCACGATCGAAGACCTCATCATGCGCCGTCACGACAGCGGCGATACGGTTTTTGTCCGTGCGACCGACCCTTTGAAAACCGCCTATAAACGCATGCGTTTCGCCGATGTGTCGCAGCTGCCGGTGCTGGATGAAGCGGGTAAACGTCTGGTCGGTGTTGTCGATGAAAAAACGCTCCTTAACCGCATGACACTGGGTGACAAGGGCGCGCTGATGTCCGGTATCGTTTCCGATGTGATGCGTGAAGCCGCCCCCGTGCTGCCCAAGGAAACACCGATTGAAACCGCCGCGCCGCTTTTGCAGCAGGGCGGATCGATCATGGTCGTTGATAACGACAAATTTATCGGCGTTGTCACCCGCGTTGATATGCTCAACCATTTTTATCTGAAAGGTCAGGTCGCCTGATGTCTGCTTCCCGTAAAAACCGCGATTTCTCCACCCGCTGCATTCATGGCGGGCAGCAGCATGACCCGACAACGGGCGCTGTCAATGTGCCGATCTATGCGACATCGACCTATGCACAAAGCGCACCGGGCGAGCATAAAGGCTTTGTCTATGCGCGCGGCCACAACCCGACGCGCCATGCCTTTGAACGTGCTATGGCCGACCTTGAAGACGGCAGCGCGGCTTTTGCCTTCGGCTCCGGTCTGGCTGCGATGTGCGCGGTGCTAGACGTACTGCCTGTGGGGTCGCACATGATTGCCTCCGACGATTTGTATGGCGGCAGCTTCCGTTTGTTTGAACGTGTGCGCAAGGATACGACGGGTCTGGAAGTGTCCTACATCGACATGACCGATGCGGAATCGGTGCGCGCCGCCATTCGCCCGAACACGAAAATGGTCTGGATCGAAACGCCGACCAACCCGATGCTGAAGCTGACCGATATCGCCGCCGTTGCCAAGATTGCCCGCGAAAAAGCTTTGCTGACGGTCGTGGATAATACGTTTGCGACGCCGTGGAACCAGCGTCCGATCACGATGGGTGTCGATGTTGTTGTGCATAGCGCGACGAAATATATCGGCGGGCATTCGGATATCATCGGCGGCGTGGCGATTGTCGGTGATAATCCCGAACTCGCCGACCGCATGAAATTTATCCAGAACGCGACAGGCGGCATTTTAGGCCCGTTTGACAGCTTCCTTGCCCTGCGCGGTGTCAAGACGCTGGATGTACGCATGGAACGCCACAGCAAGTCGGCGGAGAAAATCGCCGCCTGGCTCGATAAACATCCGAAGGTCGAAAAGGTATGGTATCCCGGCCTTGCCAGCCACCCGCAGCACGAATTGGCCAAGCGCCAGATGCGCGGTTTCGGCGGTATGGTAACGGCAGAGGTCAAGGGCGACCTTGCGGCATCCCGCCGCATGCTGTCGGCTTGCAAAATCTTTACGCTGGCCGAAAGCCTTGGCGGCGTCGAAAGCCTGATCGAACATCCGGCCATCATGACCCATGCTTCGGTACCGAAAGAACAGCGCGACGCACTCGGCATTTCCGACGGGCTCATCCGCCTGTCGGTCGGCATCGAAAGCGTGGAAGACCTCATCGCCGATCTCGACGAAGCCTTGGCGCAAATATAACGCTGAAAATGTATCAGGGGCCTTTGGGCGTGCGGCGGCGAATGTTGGCTGCGGGGCGAAGCACGCCGATATCCTGCGCGGTTTCGGCCGCCTCAACGCGGGGTTCCTCGTCCTTCGCACGGGCGGGCTTCAAGGCGTCCGGAATCTGTTCCCAGCTTGTATAAACGCCCCAGTCGGAATAAAGAACTTTGAAACGCTCCGGTGCATCTTCAAGCGAGGTCAGGGGGTTTTCATGGCATCTGAATTCTTTGCCGACCGACAAGGGGCCGCCTTTTAAACCGGCCAATTGATTTCTTTCGCACCAGAAACTGCCGCCGACGGCGCGCGGCGCGCCTTGCAGGGATATCAGCTTGTTATCGTAAGCCACAAAGTCACCGCCGACAGTTGACGGTGCGCCGCGCAAGTCGGCCAGCTGGTTTGCGTAGCATTCAAAATCGCCGCCGACGCTTGTGGGCGCGCCCTGCAACGACACAAGGTTATTATACTTACACCAGAAACCACCGCCAACCGTAGCAGGCCCGCCAAACAAAGTGGTCAGCTGGTTCTGCGCGCAGGAGAAATAGCCGCCAACGGTGGAGGGCGCTCCTTGCAGGCTGGTCAGATGGTTGTTGTTACATGAAAAGTTTCCGCCCACCGAAGCAGGCGCGCCCTGCAAACTGGTCAGCTCGTTATTGTCGCAAATAAAATTCCCCTGAACGACAACACGGCTGAGGTCGGGCAACTGCGTGAGCCCTTTGTTCCAGAGGTTGATATCACCTGCCACGAAAATCGTGCCGTCACTTCTTTTTGTGTAATCAATATCCCACGCCCGCAGCGCCTGTTCGGCGGCAGAGAGCGGGGTTTGCGGCGAATTGTGATTTGCGGGTGCGGTCATAAGAAAGAGCCTGAAGAGAATTTGGATTCGAAAAAGAGCTCAATCATTATGTCAATAAATAGATGAAAGTCAACCGGCGGCGTATGGTGTATCTTTTTATCTCTTTTCAATGGCTTGGCTTGTTTCTGCCGCGGACGCGGCGTGGCGCGAGAAGCTTGCGGTCACCTGCCACATTCATGGTAAGGTACGCGCTCCTTATAATTTCAGGCAAAAGACGGAGAGACAGAGCGTATGTCACGGCTGATTGCGGATATCGGGGCGACCAACGCCCGTTTTGCCATTGCGAACGATGATGGCATCCATCACATCGATGTTTTGCCCTGCGATGATTTCCCCACGCTGGCCGATGCCGCCAAGGCTTATCTGTCGCGCATCGGCGGAGAGAAGCCGCAAACCGGCGCCTTCGCCGTCGCCATCCCGCTCAGCGGCGCCGATCAGGTGGCCATGACCAACCACGGCTGGACTTTTTCCATCTCCGGTACGCGCGACGATATCGGCCTTGCCAAGCTGGATGTCATCAACGATTTTACCGCGCTCGCGCTCGGCATTCCGCATCTGACGGAAAATGATTTTTACACGATGGGCGGCGGTGCGCCCGTCAAAGGCGCGCCCGTTGGCATCATCGGCCCCGGCACAGGTCTGGGCGTCGGCGCGGTTGTCTTCGGCAAAAGCGGGGAGCCGATACCGGTCACAACCGAAGGCGGCCACGTCACCATGCCGGCATCAAGCGAGCGCGAATTCCGCCTGTTTGAATGGCTCAAACAAACCAAATACCATCATATCTCGGCCGAGCGGGTGATTTCCGGCAAGGGGCTCGTCAATATCTATCACGGGCTTTGCGGTCTCGACGGACTTGATCTGCCGGAAAAAACACCGGCGGAGATTACCGAAGCCGCGCTCGCGCGCAGCTGCCCTGTCTGCGTGGAGACGCTGGATTTGTTCTGTCATTTTCTGGGCGTTGCGGCGGGCAACCTCGCGCTCACCTATGGCGCTTTTGGCGGCGTCTATATTGCGGGCGGCATCGTGCCGCGGCTCGGCAGTTATTTTGCGGCCTCGCGCTTTATGCAGAGCTTCCTCGAAAAAGGCCGCTTCAAAGACTACCTCGCCCCCGTCCCCGTGCGCGTCATCACCCACCCCTATCCGGGGCTGGAGGGGCTGAAGTATCTGGATTGAAAAACGATAAAACAAAAACCCCGCCAGTTACGGCGGGGTTTTTGTTTGGCGCGGCGGGATTCACACCCGTCCGAAATATCCGCCGAAGCCGGGCAGGTGCAGGCTGCGCCCTTCGAGCGTGGATTGCATGCCGTGGCCGTCCATCGGTGTTGAATCTTGCGGCAGGTCGATGGTGATGGGGCTATTGCCAAGGTTGAAACAGCAAATAATATCGCCACTTTCGTGCGTGCGCGTAAAGCCGAGCAGGCCATCGGGTGTATCAAAGAATTTGATGCCGCCCGTGACCAGCGCGTGGCTTGCTTTGCGCCATTTCAGGAAATTGCGCACGAAATGCAGCGGCGAATGGCCGTCGGTTTCCTGCTGCGCGGCGGCTCTGGCCAGATGTTCGATCGGCACGGGCAGCCATGTGGTCTTGGCCGCTGAAAAGCCCGCATTGGCTTTTTGTCCATCCCACGGGAAAGGCGTGCGGCAACCGTCGCGGCCTTTGTCTTCGGGCCAGAGGAAGATGCCGAAGGGGTCTTGCAGCAGTTCAAACGGAATATCCGCTTCGGTCAATCCTAGCTCTTCGCCCTGATACATAAACGATGTGCCGCGCAAAGACGTGACGAGGGCGGCGAGCAATTTTGCCTGTTCGGGGTCGGGCTTGCCGTCCACTGCCCATCGGCTGGCGACGCGCACAACGTCGTGGTTGGAAAACGCCCATGACGGCCAGCAATCCGCGCCTTCGGCCATATATTCCTCGACCGCGCTGCGCAGCGATTTGGTGTTATAGGCGCCAGGGCCGAGCAGGGCGAAGTTATAGGCGGTATGCAGTTTCTCCGGCGTGTCGGTATAGGCAACGCTGGTTTTGATCTGGAAGTCGTCGCCGATTTCCGCGACCATAAAGCGTCCTTCGTATTCATCCGTCAGCGCGCGCAGGCGTTTGATAAAGGGAATCATCTCCGGCTGCGTTTTATCGTAGAGGTGGCGCTGCCAGTAATAGGGATGTGTCTGGCGGCCGCTTTGCTGGTTGCGGTCGAAGCCTTCGAGCGGCGGGTTGTCGCGCAGTTTTTCGTCGTGGATGCAGTGGTTCAGCGCATCAAGTCGGAAGCCGTCCACACCCCGCTCCAGCCAGAAACGGCAGACGTCCAAAAGCGCGTCCTGCACGGCGGTATTGCGTACGTTCAGGTCGGGCTGTTCTTTCAAAAACTGGTGGTAATAATACTGCCCGCGTTTGGTGTCGTATTGCCATGACGACCCACCGAAGACGGACAGCCAGTTGTTGGGCGGCGTGCCGTCGTCTTTGGGGTTGGCCCAGACGTACCAGTCGGCCTTTTCGTCTGTGCGGCTTTTACGGCTGTCGGCAAACCACGGGTGTTTGTCGGATGTGTGGCTGAGCACGACGTCGATGATGAGCTTGAGGCCGCGCTTGTGCATGCCTGCCAGCATCTCGTCGAAATCATCGAGCGTGCCGAACATCGGATCAACGTTTTTGTAATCCGATACGTCATAACCGAAATCGATCATCGGGGAAGTGAAGAAGGGCGAGAGCCAG
>JAUXOC010000043.1 GCA_030682495.1 Alphaproteobacteria bacterium
AACCCATTTCATGCCGGATGTCGAGCCGCCTGCTGCGACATGTTTGCGCAGTTCATGTTTGTAACACTGCGCATAAATCATTTGCGGCAAGGTGATTCTGCCGATCATCGCCGCAGCGCCGCCCGCAACAATGCCGCCACCCCACAGGGCTCCCGCCAGTGCAGATGCTCCGCCTAAAACTGCCGCCCCCGCACCAATCGCGGCGGCAACAGGCGCGGCCACCAAGGTGCCGAGAATAATCATTGAGCCAACCATACCAATCGCGCCGCCGATAGACGGATCGTATTTTTGAGCGAGACGTTCAATGAGTCGCATGATGCTGTTTCCTTGTTACTTTGGACGAATGGGCGGCGTCGAGAACAGACGCGCCAGAAAGGGCTGGCTTTGCCATTCAGCCTGTTTACGGCCGAAATCTTTTTCTTTTTTGTATTCGGCAAGTTCCTGCACGGCAAAGGCGGGAAGGGCGTTCTCAAATCCGCCTTTGCCCCACTGCGCCATCTGTGCGTCAAAATCTTTTTTAAGATCGAGAACATGCGTCAGGCGGTGCGAAGCATAGGATGCCTGCGCATCCATCTCGCGCAGCAGCGGGACGACTTCGCAAGGTTTGTTGATGGCACGCATGTTGGTGTAATTGGTAATGGCATATGTATCTTCCAGCGTTTCATCGATCAGCAGCAGATATCGCGCACCGCTGGCAGAGGCTGTGTTGAAAGCCGCGCGGATATCATCATGGCTCGGGCCGTATTCGTCATAGGTCGCCATCGTAACGCCTCCGATTATAAGAAGGCTGGACTATAATTTATTTAATATGAAAATAAAAGACCTTATTTTCTGGCCGCCTTTTCAAGGGCTTTGGCATCGTTCCAGCCGGCAAGACGGTCTTCGCGCGGCGCGGCCATGATGTCGGTGTGGCCTTTGTTTTTCAAAAACTGCTCCATATGGCGAAACCGTTTTTCAAAGCGGCTATTCGTGATGCGCAGCGCGTCTTCTGCATCAAAGCCGTGATAGCGCGCGAAATCGACCATCATAAACATCAAATCGCCGAATTCGGCCATGACGCGTTCCATGTCCGGTTTTTCGGCGTGGATTTCTTCTTTCAGCTCGCCGACTTCTTCGCTGATTTTATCCAGCAGCATCTCGACATTCGGCCATTCCCAGCCAGCCTTGGCGGCGCGGCCTTTGAGTTTGGCGGAGCGTACCAGCGCGGGCAGGCCGGTTGAAATTTCGTCAAGGATACTGGCGTCTTTTTGGATGCCCTTGCGCGCGCGTTCTTCGGATTTGATTTCTTCCCAGCGGCGGTCGATTTCTTCGGGCGTGGTCAGGGTATTGGGCTCGTCGCCAAGGATCGTCGGATAGCGGCGCTCCAGCTTGTCGACAATCGCCTGTGCGACGTCATCAAAACTAAAGCTGCCCCGTTCGCGGGCGATTTCGGCATGAAAGGCGACTTGCAGCAGCACATCACCCAGCTCGTCACGCAGTTGGCCGTCGTGTTGCCCCTGATCGATCATATCGGCGGTTTCGTATGACTCTTCGACCAGATAGGGGACGAGCGATTTATGCGTCTGCTCCTTCGTCCAAGGGCAGCCTTCGGGGTGGGTGCGCAGATAGGCCATGATGTCGAGCAGGCGGTCGATGGGCTTTTCCGCCGAGGTGACATTGCGTTTGGCGGGTTTTTGCGGCTGCGAAGGGGCGGTCATGGCGTTTTTTCTCCTGCTTTCAAGCGCGGTTTATAGCATGAAAGCACGCGCATGAGCCAAAAAACGCTTGCAAATATTTTACATATTTGATATCAAGGGTCGCAGAATTTGACGCATAAAAAGGTGTGGCGTGGTTGTTTCGATAGATCCGAAAATACAGTACCGGCGGGCTTTAAAAGTTAATCTATGCCTTGCGGCTTTTGTCTGGTTTTGCTGGTACACCATTGGCGGTGCACAGGCACTGCAGAGCATGGTTGATAACTGGCCCGTGACGCTGACGATGATTTTCGGCTCCATGGTTGCAGGCGCCACCAGCGAAGGCGGCGGCGCGGTTGCTTTTCCGGTTTTTACCAAAGTTCTTAAAATCCCGCCGCAAGACGCGCGCGTGTTTTCACTGGCGATTCAGAGCATTGGTATGACAGCCGCATCAATCGCTATTATTTTCCTGCGTGTGCCGGTTGAATGGCGCGCGATTTTATGGGCGGGGCTGGCTGGTGTTTTCGGCATCTTGTTCAGCTCTTTCTTTGTCTTGCCGCTGGTATCGCCACCGCTGGTCAAAATCGCTTTCACCATTATGGTGTCTAGCCTAGCGATTGCGCTTATTTTTATGAACCGCACAGAAAAAAGCCATCGCCATAAATTTTTTCCGGTCGTCGGGCGGCGTGAAATCGCCATTCTGATGCTGACCGGATTTATCGGCGGCATCATGAGCGGCCTTGTCGGCAGCGGTATTGATATTATCACCTTTATGACGATGGTTTTGCTGTTCCGGCTGGACGAGAAAGTCGCAACGCCGACAACCGTTATTTTGATGACCACAAACACGTTGGTCGGCTTCGCGCTGCATGCGCTGGTGCTGGATACGTTTACACCAACGGTACAGGGATATTGGCTGGCCGCAGTGCCGGTGGTTGTGATTGGTGCGCCGCTGGGGGCTTATCTGTGTTCAGTGCTGTCACGCCGTACGATTGCGAATACTCTGATCGGCCTTATTGCGATTGAATTCGTCAGCACGATTGTCGTGATTCCGATGTCGCCGCTGGTGGCCGTAACAGCGGCACTGACGCTGGCGGTCTGCGGACTGATCAATTGGGGCATGTGCCGTAGCCCATTGTATTGCCCTGTTAAAAGCAGCTCTTCCGCAGCCTAGGAAAAGCTATATCCAAGAAAGAGGGCTTTGAAACCTCTCACATGACCTCTTGGGAGGCTCGTCTTTTAGCCCCCTGTGATGTGATAATGTATATTATGGAAATAAACAGTACTATCTAGAAATCAAGGCAGATGGCTTTGATTTTGCGAGTTATCGTAGCCCGGCATGATGTCCCATATTCGCGTGTCTGCAATACCGATCGCTGATGCTATCCGTGCCGTATCAGCGCGCGCGGTTTTGCTGTCGGCGTAATTCATCACATGTACGCGCTCCGCATCGCGCAGCACCAGATTGAGCTGGTAGTTCCGATGCTTGTTGCCGCGCTGTACGACCAGCTGCAGCGCATGGATATCGCTGAAATATGTGCGGTTGTCGCCGGTAATCATGCAGCGCTCTGTCATGTCGAAACGCAGGCGTTTGCGCAGGCCCAGAAAGATACCCATACCGACGACGACAAAAACCAGACAAAACAGCACCGGCACCACGACGTCTTTGTCTATGGGTTTACCTTCCTGAATCGTGCTGCCAATGATAATGACCGTAGAAAACAGACCCATAAAAACAAAGGCACTGCTCAGGAAATAAAGGCCGATTGTCGGTTTGTAGAAAAGATGGTGTCCGTCCGGATCGCTCATCAACCGGTTTAGATTCACATTGCTGTTGGCTTTGTTAAAGGCTTGCCATTCGGTGCGCTTGGCAATGTCGTCGTTGAATTCAGCCGGATCGCGCGCCTGGGCAAAAGTCCCCAGTTTTTCGGCTATTTTTTTTAAAAACTCCATGGCGGCCACTTTTTCAGGTAATGGGCAGTTCCATGAAAATCGTATCATAAGATGCGCCGTCAACGGCAAAAACTTGACGTCCGGTTTCTGAAAAACCAAGGCGTTTATAAAGCCCGATGGCGGCGCTTTGTGTTGCGGTCACATGCAGTTCGATGCTGTCATAGCCAAGTTCGCGCGCATCATCGACCAGCACCTGCGCGATGAATTTGCCGTAGCCCTTGCCATGCTGGTGCGGATGAACATGGAGGTTGCACAACTCGACGCGATTATTTTCCGCCTGTCTAAGCCCGCCGAAGCCGAGCAGCGTGCGGCCGTCATCGGCAAACAGGCCGAGCATGGCGCCGTTATTGTTCTGATAATCCTGAGCGCGCGCGGCAATGTCGCCGTGGAAATCGACGTTTTGAACAAAGCCCTGCGCATTTTTCTGCAGTGAATATTTATAGAGCGCGCGCAGCTGTTCCGTGTCAGCTTCCGTGACGGGGCGCAGGATGTTTTGGCTTTCCTGTGGCATTGGCGGGGGCTCCCTTCTCTGCTGCCGGCGCGGTTTCTTCTGCGCGGGCGTAATTGACCAGAGTCTGCTTGAATATATGACGCAAATTCACCAGATCATCGATGGCGGCGCGTTCATCAACCTGATGCATGCCGCCTTTGGTAAGATAATCTTCGGGTTTGTGGTGCTTGCATGCAATGCCGCCGCGTTCGGGCAATCCTAGCTCGATGATTTCTGCATCGGGGAAATAATTCGCAACGAAACGTCCGTCGGTCGTGCCGCCGCTGCCGTCCAGCTTTGCGGGCGTGCCCAGCACCGTTTTCACCGCATCCTGTGCGGATTTGGCGAGGTTGGCAGGTTCGCTGTAATACGGCTGTGATGCGGTGTCTTTGTTGGCTGTTACCGTGATGTTTTTCAGCTTGTCTGCATCCGGATGCGATTTCGCCCATTCCGGCGGGTTGGCGAGCGCATCTTTGATCCAGGCCTCGAGGCTATCCGGCGTTTGCGTCGGCGTGAAGCGGATATTCCACAGCGCCTCTGCCTTGCCCGGAATAACCGCGCTGGCGCCAAAGTCGCCGGATTTCAGCGCGACGGTTTCGAAATTCGTATTGGGAAAGTTTTCGTTGCCGTCTTTCCATTCTTTCGAGGACAAAATAGCCACCGCCAGCGCGAGGGCGCGGTTCGGATTTTCAAACAATTCCTGATAGGCCGCATGCCCCTGCACGCCCGCGACATTAAACGTGCCGACCAGACTGCCGCGGCGGCCGATTTTGATATGCGATCCGAGATCGTCCTGCGAGCTGGGCTCGCCGACGATAAAGGCATCGGGCGCCTGCCCTTCTTTTTTCAGCCATTCCAGAACTTTTTTCGTGCCGTTGACGGCAGCCCATTCTTCGTCGGTCGTCAAAATCATGCTGACGCGCACAGAACCCTGCGCTTTCAAATCCTGCACGGCATCTTCGATGGCGGTAATAAAGGCGGCAACGCTGCCTTTCATATCCGTCACGCCGCGGCCATAGAGATAGCCATCTTTGATTTCACCGTCGAAAGGCTGTGTCGTCCATTTCGCGGCATCACCCACGGGCACAACATCAAGATGCCCGATGTAGCAAATATGTTTTGCCGGCTGGCCGTTGTCGTTTTCACCCTTGCCGAACGTCCATTCAAGATAGACATTTTCGACAGGGTAATCCCATTTATGGTGGCCGCCGCTGTATTCGCTGCGCTCTACCCGCGCGCCTGATTTGGCGGCGTAATCGGCAATAACATCGATGCTGCGGGCGGAAGCCGGCTTGTCTGCCGGATTGACGGCGGTGATGCTGGGAATCTTGACCAGCGCGCGCGCCAGATTGACCGTTGCATCGCCCGCAGCGTCGATCTTTGTATGCTTGTGTTTGGAATGATCTTCAGGCGGCACGGGCGCTATCCATCCATTCGGTGGCACGCTCGAAATAGCGGCTGGTGTTGATACGGCGCGCGTCCATCTGCGTTTTGGCAATTTCGCGGAAAGATGTGACGGAGGGCAATTCGGCGGCTTTATACAGATACTGATACGGGCCTTCGGAATCGCGGACGATCAAGGCGCAGTCTTGCGCTTGCAGGTTTTGGTAAACCTGTTCGCGGCCTTGCAGCAGGCTGGCGCAGATAACCAGTTCGTTTTGGGCAGGCACATATTGCAGCGCGTCCATACGCTGCACTTTGACTTGGTCTTTCAGGCCGATTTTGCGGCCGAGTTTTTCGGCAAGCGCGCAGGCTTCTTCGTCAAAATCAACGCAGATGATTTCAGATTGCGGACAATGATGCGCCAGCAGGAAAGCGGTCAGCGGCAAAGCCCCTGCCCCCAGAAAGCTGATGCGTTCGAATGTGCGCGTCTTGAACAGGTCAAGCTCTGCCTGACACAATTCGGTATATTCGGGGAAGTACCAGAATTCGGCAAGGTCGCAAACCGGACGGCCAATCAGATGCCGCGCCCAGAATTTTTCCATTTCACATTCGGCGATACCGCAGAGGATCGGCAGATGTTCGCGCTCCACCGCCAGCTCCGGCGCGTCGAGCAGGAATTTCGCCAGCTCCGGCGACTGGCAGCGCGTCAACGTGCGCACCAGATGCGTCAGAGAATGCGTCACGCGGTCGTTCAGCGGTGACAGATTTTTTTCGGTGCGCAGCAATTGATAGCTGGCGCGAATGGCGCTGATGGCTTCTTGTTTGAGCATGGCTGTGGGCATGTGCTTCCTGCTTTCCCCTCGATGATACCGTTTGGATTTGTTTTTTATAATTCGTTTTTGTTGTGAATGCAAATCATTCTCATTCGCAGCGATATTACTCCCGCCACCAGCTTTGTCAAATCGAAATATATTCAAATCTTATCAAAGCGATAGCAGATATGGCCGCAGGGGATTGCGCCTTGTACACAGGGCTGGTTTGGGGTATTCAG
>JAUXOC010000049.1 GCA_030682495.1 Alphaproteobacteria bacterium
CCCGCCAGCAGCTACGACCCCGCCCGCCGCCAACGCGGCGGCCCCTTCTGGCCGGGACGGTAAAAACCTAGACAATAAAAAAGCCCCCGATTTTCGGGGGCTTTTTTATTACAATTATCGGTTCGGAGCTAAAGCCATATAAAGTCGGCACAGCTTTAACTAAGAAACGCTCTACCCCTTTACGCGCCGAAACCCACAGGCTGCACTGGAGTGAAGCGGGTGGACGAAAAGCGCTACTATGCGGCTTTTGACTCAACTCTTATGCAGGGCTGAATATCTTTTTTCAATTTTTTTCAAAGCCTTGGTACAACCAAGGTCATAGGCTTCGTTCATATAAGTAATGATCTGTCTAAAGCTAATATGGGAGAAACTAATTGCTGCCAGATTCCTGCGTTCAGTTTGTTCGTCAACATCCATTATACCCTGATGATAAAAATACTCTGCTAAATCATTGGCATGAACATTTCTTGAGAAGTTACGATACATTATATTATAGAATTCTTTTTTGTTTTCTATGTTTGCAAGTTCCTCGACTGACCTCATAGAAAATCCATGTTTTTGAATTTTCTTTATCTGATCTTCCGAATAGCTTCCTTTAATTGAGTCGGCCAACTCTTGAAAACTTATATTTTCTGCATCTAAGAACCCTTGTTGAACTGCGTCACGATGCTTCATAATAATTAAACTGTCCATTACAAGTTGGCACACATCGCCGTATCCTTTTTCTTCAACTAACCTTACGAAGCAACCAAATTTTAAGTTGGTTTCAAATAAGCACCTGATAAGAGCTTGGGCTGGCTCCATAAGTTGAAGCTTTTGCAACTGCAAAATGCCGTCAAATAAATCTGTAGCCTTGTGAGCTAAAGCAACATGAATTCGTGTAGTAACCGCTATATCATGAGGCATTTTAAAAAGCATTTCAGAAATCAAAACTCTTGCCAGGGTTTTTAGTTCTTGATTAAGAATGAATAGCTTTTGGGTATTATTCATGTATGTAACCTTTAATGCTCCCATGCTCAATATTCAGCCAATAACGGGTATACCTCAACTGCCTGCTCGCTTTAAACCGCCCAGTTCAACCAATCCCTGCAAATCACGCGTGGCGGTATTCCGGCCTACGCCGGAATCCAGAGAACCTTCCGCAAATCGGATAACCGGCACTGGACACCGGCCTGCGCCGGTGTGACAAGCAGGTTTTACCCCGCCGCCTGCTTCGCCGCAGCTCCCGAAAGCTCGGCACAGGCTTTCTGGATGCGTTCGCAGGCTTTGGTGAGGGTCGGGATGTCGAGGGCGTAGGAGACGCGGAAGCAGGGCGAGAGGCCAAACTCGGCGCCCTGCACGATGACGACGTTGTGTTTTTCGAGCAGGTAGGCGGCGAAATCCGTATCGGTCGCAATCGTTTTGCCTTCGGGCGTTGTTTTGCCGATGACGCCGTCGCAGGACGCAAAGACATAGAACGCGCCTTCGGGTGCGGTGCAGCTGAGGCCTTCGGCTTTGTTCAGCAGGCTGACGACCAGATCGCGGCGTTCCTGAAACTTCGCGCGCCAGTCTTTGAGGAAGCTCTGGTCGCCCGCAAGCGCTGCCGCGGCGGCGGCTTGGCTGATGGAGCTGGCGTTGGACGTGCTCTGCCCCTGCACCTTGCTCATGGCCTTGATGATCTCGATCGGGCCGCCGGCATAGCCGATGCGCCAGCCCGTCATGGCATAGGCTTTCGAAACGCCGTTGACGGTCAGCGTGCGTTCGTACAGCTCCGGCATCACTTCGGCAATCGTTGTGAATTTGAAATCGTCATAGACCAGATGTTCGTAAATATCATCGGTCAGAATATAGACATGCGGGTGTTTTTTGAGCACCTCGCCGAGCGCTTTCAGTTCATCCGCGCTATAGGCCGCGCCCGTGGGGTTGCTGGGGGAGTTGATAATTACCCATTTCGTTTTCGGCGTGATGGCGGCGTCGAGCTTGGCGGGCGACATCTTGAATTTTTCGGCGGGCGTCGTTTGCACAATCACCGGCGTGCCTTCGGCCAGCATCACCATATCGGGATAGGACAGCCAGTACGGCGCGGCGATCACAACTTCGTCACCCGCATTCAGCGTCGCCATAAAGGCGTTATAGAGCACCTGTTTGCCGCCCGTGCCGACGATGATCTGATCGGGCGTATAGGTCAGGTTATTTTCACGTTTGAATTTTTCGACGATGGCTTTGCGCAGCTCGACCGTGCCCGGTACGGGGGTGTATTTGGTTTTTCCCGCATCCATCGCCGCCTTGGCCGCGTCTTTGATAAAGTCCGGCGTGTCAAAATCCGGCTCGCCCACGGACAGGCCTATCACGTCTTTGCCTTCGGCTTTCAGTTCCTGTGCCTTGGCGGCAAGCGCCAGCGTGGCAGACGGTTTGATTTTATCCAGACGGGTGGCGATGAGCTTGGTCATGATTATTATTCCCTCTTTCGTTTTTTCTTATGCGTGAAGATCGATGTTGTTTTTGGCGAACCAGTCGCGGATGCCCTTGAGCGACGGATGCGTCAGGTTACTGTTCACATTGCGCCAGCAATAGGGGATGAAATCCAGATATTCCTTGCGCCCCTGCCCGTGGCCGAGACGGGCGAAAAGACCGAGGCATTTGACCGCCTGCGCCGTGCCGATGGTGGCATATTCGCCTTCAAACAGCTGGCGGTCTTCGATGCCGGTTTTATCGATGAAGCGGTCACGCATGGCTTGCTCCAGCCCTGCGGGCAGGTCGATGCGCACGTCCTGCAGCAAAAAGACCAGATCGAACGCGGGCGAGCCCATCATATTGCCGCGCGCATCCGTCATATCCTGAAAATCGATCAGGCCGAGGGCTTTGACGCCTTCGCGCTCCGGCATGTAGTAAAGGTTTTGCGCGCCGTAATCGCCGTGCAGCAGCACATCATCGAAATGATGCGCCGAGGTGATGGCTTCGCGGAACAAGCCGAGGAAATCCTCACGCTCCCCCGCCGTCGCCTCGCGCTTCAGCACATGCGGCATGTAATGCAGCAAGAACTGCTCCACGCGGAACAGCCAGTATTCATCGGAATAGGCGACAGATTCAAGCAGCGCCACCGCGGGATCGGCCTTCATTTTGTGCACCAGCACGTCCACGGCAAGGCCATAGAGCTTGTCGGCGCTTTCTTTTTTGCCGGTGATCAGTTCGAAATACCGCTCGTCGCCGAAATCTTCCATTAGCACAAGGCCCAGCGCATGGTCGCAGGCATAGACTTCGGGCACGGTCAGGCCGATGGCCGAGAGTTTTTTCTGCATCGTTTCAAAAACCGCCGTGTCTTCCAGCGGCGGGCGTGCATCCATCAGCACAGCCGTTTTGCCGTCTTTGACCACACGGAAAAAACGGCGCACCGATGCATCTGCCCGCAGCGGCAGCAAAGGCGCCTGCGCGAAGGCGGTGCGGTCGACAAAATCGCGCATCTGGGCGGCGCGCGCGTCTTCGGCCAAGGCTTGTTTTTGGGGCTGCATATGGGTTTCTTTCTCTGTTCAAAAAACGCTACAAACTATCATTTTCGTGGCGGTTTTGACAGTCGTAACCGCAGATGCGCCGCGGCGTGCTTGACCCGCCCTGCGCTTTAACATAAAATAAGAGATAGGGGAGTTTTGGTTAAAACGGCCAAAATTTAATGAAATGTCAAATCATTTCAATAGCATATCTTTGCCGCTGCAAAAGGTCATCGACCTTGGCGAAATTGACCGCTGGCTACGCGGTATCGCCGAGCTTGTGCCCCTGCCCGAGCGCACGGAAAGCGCACAGCCCGCCCCGCATGGCAACGACGAGGATGCGGACGGCTTCTTGCTGTCCGAACATGATTTCAATAGCCATTGCCTGCATTTCGGCAACAGCCACCTGATTACCAGCGGCGATATCGAACGGATGGTCGGCTTCCGGCAACTGCTGGCAACAGCCTCGCAGCACAACATCCGGCTGGATGTCAGCGACCACGGCGGCGGGCATCTGGAAGTCTGTTTCAGCCCCGACGAACCTTTCCGCGACAGCTGCGTCTTCGGTGCCAGCTATGCCAACGTGCTGCCCGTTGTCTTCACGCGCGGGCAAAACGCCTTGCGCTAGGCCGCCTTCCGATAAAAAACTTTCCGGCACATAAAAAAAATGATAGGCGTGATAAACCGCCTTCAAACAGGCGTTCTTTATAGCCGGAGGAGCCGAAGATGACGCAGCCCACTCTCAGCATCGCCCATTGGGTCGCGTGCCTGTCGTACAAAATTGAATCGCTGGCCGATTTTGCCGCGCTGGTCGAACGGCAGCTGGCGCGCGCGGCGGCGGAGAAGGCCGATATTCTGCTCGCCCCCGAACATATCAGCGAATACTGGATGAGCTTTGCGCCGAAAGACCTGCCGCTGACGCAAGAGCCGGACTGGATCGCGGATCGTGCCGCCGAAGTGCTGCCGCTGCTACAGGCCGCCGTCCGCAAAACCGGCGTGGCGCTGGTCGCCGGTTCGTTTTCATTCCGCGATGCGCAAAGCGGGAAATGCCGTAACCGCAGCTATATGCTCTTCCCCGACCACGAGCCTGTCTTTCACGACAAATTCGTCCTCACGCCGTCCGAAAAAGATTGCGACGGATGGTTTTTTGAAACGGGCAGCACGCTGAATGTTTTCGACTGGCGCGGTCTGCGCCTGTCGCTGATTATCTGCCTTGACGTTGAAATGCCGCATCTGGCGCATCTGCTGGCGCAGGAAGACATCGATCTTTTGCTGGTGCCGTCCATGACCACGCAGCAGGCGGGATACCACCGCGTGTTCAGCTGCGCCCGCGCGCGCGCTGTGGAGTTGTTTACCGCCGTCGCCGTCGTCGGCTGCACCGGCGGCGCCACGGGTGCAGATGGCAAACCGCGCGAAACCTATAATGGCGGTGCGGCTGTTTATATCCCGTCCGAAGTTGTCTTTGGACATACCGGAATCTTCACCGACCTGCCCGTGCACAAAACAGCAGATGATGCGGGGGCATGGCTTTTGTCCAAAGATATTCCGGTCGGAGAAATACGCGATATCCGGCGCGGTGTTCAAGGCGCGGCAGAAGCCTGGCCGGGCGTCTGGGACGCCGGACACGTCCGCATCAAGCGCGACGTGCAGAAAATTTGCTGAGACTCAAAAAGTCTAGCCCGGCTTGGCGGCTTTGGCCGCAGGCGCTGAGGCTGTCGGTGCAACGGCAGGTTTCGAGACAGGGATGGTATCAACCCCCATTTGTTCGCCGATAGAAGCGTTTTGAAACGCATTGGAGTCAAATTTTTTGCTGTTCACCGCTTTTTCCATGAAATCCCACGCCTGCTCTTTAAGCGCGAGGAAGTCCAGTTTCGGCTGCACGGCAACGCTTTGCCCCGCAGACTTCAGGCTGTCAAGTGCAGCGGATTGTTTAACCCAGTCGGGGTCTGATTCAATGTCGTATTGCCCTGCCGCGACATAGGCGGAAAAGTGATAAAGGTGAAACCGCATGGCCTCGACCGACAGGCTTTCCGGCTGGCGCACAAGCCCGCGCGTGGATTCAGGCCCCGGCGCACCGCGCACGATGAGGTTAAGATCGGTACAAGGCTCCCCGCCTTCGTCGCGCGGCACCAGCGGCAGCTGCACGTAATCAAAACCGACTTCGCGAAAGCCAAGGCTTTCGTAATAATGCCTGCGCCAGAACTGATCCGTCTTCGCGCCCGCCGTATCGACGAGGATGGATTCAATCGACATATTCAGCGGCGCGTTCTGCTCGGCGACCTGAATCATATCCACTGTTTCCGGTTTTTTATCCTTGCCATAGGTCGAGGCGATAAAACGCCGCCCCTCTTCTTCGGCGACTTTCAGCGTCATATCGCCAAGGCCGAGCGAGCGCACCTGCGGATCGACGAAGCTGTAAACCAGTGACTGCGTGCCGTCGATGTCGGCAGCGACGCGCGCCTCTTTCACCGCGCTCAGGTTCATGACGTTACGTGCCGCGACGATTTTGCCGTCCTGATCTTCCACCAAAATCCATTGTTCCAGCGACGGCGCATCGCTGGTTTTGACTTTGTTCATGCCAAGAAGTTTTTCCAGCTCTTCGCGTTCTTCTTCGAGCGGGAAGACTTGTTCGTAAAGCCCGTACATCCGCGCCATCAATGCGGCGTTTTCGGGTTTGGCACCATCGGTGATGACATGTACCTTCAGCGTGGACTGGTAATCAGCCTTTGCTGCGGCAAGGTCTTGTTTGTCGCTGAAGTCATAGCCCTTGTCCGGAAAAAGCATCGCCGCCGAAGATTTCGCATCCATCAGCTGAATACGCATTTCTTCCATCGCGTTTTTGGCTGTATAGAGCATTTGCTGCGCGTCGGCTTGAATTTCCTTGCGGCTGCGGCTTTCTTCTTCGGACATGGCATAATCCACTTGCTATTTAAATGATAGCAAATATTACCATATTGAAGATTAACCGATTATTAACCGGCCGCGTTAATCTTTCTTGTTCTTGTCTTTGCTGATTTTTTTGCCGCCGGCCAGCTGGTGGATGGCATCGACATGGCTTTGCGATGCCCTGCCGGGACGGCTCACGGCACCGCGCGGTTCCGCCTCGCCAAAACCAAAGCCGCCATCGCTGCGCCCGCCTTTGAGGCTTTCAAGGACGGCCACGCCGAATTCGCCGGTTTCATCCGCCGCAATCTCGACTTTTTTGCCACCGGAGACTTTGCGCGGACTGTCTGCATGATTGACCGCATGGGTGACGATGCTCTGCAAATGCGGCGCGACAAGACCGAGCAGCAATGAATGGTCTTTTTCCAGCCACGACTGCAACAGGCGCTGCGCCTTCAAGTGGTTGCCGCCGGATTTTTCAAGCGCATCGCGCACGCGGGACAAGGCATATTCTTGGCTCATGGGCATCTCTCCCCTGTTGATCTCTTTGCAGCATGGCACAGGCGGCGGGTTAAATCAAACCCGCCATCTCGTTCAAAATCTTATGTGCGCCGCGCACGCGGGTGTTCAGGTCGTCCCAGCTGCGCATAAAGACCATTTTCTGGTCTTCGGGACGGATTTTGGCCGTGCCGGTCTGTTTCTGGATATAGGCGACCAGTTTTTGCAGGTCGATCTTGCTGCTGGCGTGCAGTGACAAAACCGCGCCTTTCGGCCCCGCTTCAATGCGGTCCACACCCGCACGGCGGCAGAGCTGTTTGATCTCCATCAGATCGAGGAGATTTTCGACATCGATGGGCAGCGGGCCGAAACGGTCGATCAGCTCGGCAGCAAAAGCCTCGATTTCCTCGCGGCTCACAAGCGACGCGGCGCGGCGATACATCGACAGGCGCAGATTAAGATCGGGGATATAATTTTCAGGGATCAAGACCGGCATGCCGAGATTGATCTGCGGCGACCAGTGATCTTCAAAAGCGTCTTCGGCGCTGAGCTTCGCGCCAGTTCTGGCGGCGGCGACGGCTTCTTCCAGCATCTGCTGATAAAGCTCGACACCGATTTCCTTGATGTGGCCGGATTGCTCTTCGCCCAAAAGATTGCCCGCGCCGCGAATATCGAGATCATGGCTGGCGAGCTGGAACCCTGCGCCCAAGGTGTCGAGCTGTTCAATCGCCTGCAATCTTTGCTCTGCCGCTTTGGTCATCTTTTTGCCCGGCTCGAAGGTCAGATAGGCATAGGCGCGTTGTTTCGACCGGCCAATACGCCCGCGCATCTGATACAGCTGCGCAAGGCCGAACATTTCGGCGCGGTGGATCATCATCGTATTCGCATTCGGGATATCAAGGCCGGATTCGATAATACTGGTCGACAAAAGAATGTCATAGGCGCCTTCGTAAAACGCCGTCATTTTGTCTTCCAGCTCTTCGGTCGGCAGCTGGCCGTGCGCGACGAGCAGTTTCAGCTCCGGCACCAGCGTTTTGAGGCCTTCTTCGAGGTCTCTGAGGTCGGCGATGCGCGGGCAGACATAGAAAGATTGTCCACCGCGATAATGTTCACGCATCAGCGCATCACGCACGACCACAGGGTCATAGGGCAGCACAAAAGTTTTCACCGCCAGACGGTCAAGCGGCGCGGTGGTAATCAGGCTCAGTTCACGCACACCCGTCAGCGCCATTTGCAATGTCCGCGGAATGGGTGTTGCGGTCAGCGTCAGGACATGCACGTTATCCTTGAGCGATTTCAGACGTTCTTTTTGCTTCACGCCAAATTTCTGTTCTTCATCGACGACCAGCAGGGCGAGGTTGTTGAATTTGACTTTTTCGGCCAGCAACGCATGGGTGCCGACAATAATATTGATCTCGCCGCTCGCCACCTCGGCGCGGACCTGATCGGCCGATTTGCCCGAAACGAAACGCGACAACAGCCCGACCTTGATCGGGAAGCCCGCAAAGCGTTTGGCGAAACCCTGATAATGCTGGCGCGCCAGCAGCGTCGTCGGCGCAATCACCGCAACCTGAAACCCCGCCAGCGCGGCCACGGCGGCGGCGCGCAGGGCAACCTCGGTTTTGCCAAAACCCACATCACCGCAGACAAGGCGATCCATCGCCTGATCGCGGCTCAAATCGCCCAGCACGTCTTCGATGGCTCTTTGCTGGTCTTCTGTTTCGGGGTACGGGAATCCGGCGGAGAATTTTTCGTAGCCGCCGCCGATGGCCTCAATCGGTTCGGTCTGGCGCAAGACGCGCTGCGCTGCAATTTTTAAAAGTTCGTCCGCCAGCGCCAGCAGATCACGCTTGACGCGCGCGCGGCGTGCCTGCCATGCCGTACCGCCGAGGCGGTCAAGCACTGCCCCCGCCTCCGCCGCACCATAGCGCGACAGCACATCCAGATTTTCGACAGGCACAAACAAGCGGTCACCTCCGGCATAAATCAGCTTCAGGCAATCATGCGGAATACCATCGACGACAACGGTTTCCAGTTTTTCAAACTGGCCGATGCCGTGTTCTTCGTGCACCACGTAATCGCCTTCGTGCAGCTGGCTGATCTCGAAGACGAAAGCATCGCTTTTCTTTTTCTTGCGCGTCACGCGCGCCAGACGGTCGCCGAGCAAATCCTGTTCGGTCAGTACGGTCAAACCTTTGCATTCGAACCCTTTGCCGAGACCGAGGACGGCCATGCCCACTTCGCGCGCTGGCTTTGCCGCGCCGGTCAACACCGGATGCGCGCCGATGTCTTTCAGGCCTGTCATGCCGTGCTGCTGCAAAATCAGCTTCAGGCGGTCTTTCGATCCTTCGCTATAGGCCGCGACAATCACCTGCCGCTGTGCGCGCAGCAGGGATTCCAGGTATACTTTTATTTCATCATAAAGTCCGGCGCCGTTTTGCGCCCGTACATCTGCGAAATCGCGTCCTTTGCGCCCGCCCGCATCCGCCTGCCCCGGCGTGGGCGCGAAGGGCACCAGATCAAACACCGTATGCGCCGCCAAAGTTTTATGCCATTCGGCATTGGGCAGATAGACCTGATCCTTCGGCACGGGGCGATAAATCAGCCCTTGGTTTTTCTGATCCTTCGGCTTCACATCGGCCTTGAGGATCGACAGGCGCGCCTGATAAAGATCATCGACCTGCTGCATACGCGTATCACGCGCCTGTTCGGCCTGATAATCGACCATCACCTGTGCCGCAGGCATATAATCAAACAGCGTTTCCAGATTTTCGTAGTAAAACGGCAGCCAGTGTTCCATACCCGCATGCTTGCGCCCCGCGCTGACGGATTCATAGAGCGCGTCTTCTTCACGCACTGCACCGAAGGTTTCGCGGTAACGGCTGCGGAACAGCTGGATTGCCGTATCGTTCAGTAACACTTCGGAGACGGGGTAAAGCGCAAGACTGCTGCACTCTTCCGTTGTGCGCTGGCTGAGCGCATCGAAGGCGCGGATATGTTCGACGTCATCGCCGAAGCAATCCAGACGCAGCGGCGCAGGCGCGCCGGAGGGGAAAATATCGATCAACCCACCGCGCAGTGCGAATTCCCCCGCTTCGCGCACCGTTTCCGTTCGGTGGTATCCGTTGGCAGCCAAGAACGATAACAATTTGCGCTGGTCAAGCGTGCCGCCCTTCTGTACCGAAAAACTGGCATCGGACAGCACGGCGCGCGGTGGTACGCGCTGCATGGCGGCGGCGGCTGTCGTCAGCACGACACAGGGCGTCCCCGCAGACAGCGACAAGAGCCGTGTCAGCGTTTGCAGACGCTGCCCCATCACGTCGGACGTGGGCGACACGCGGTCATAGGGCAGGCAATCCCAAGCCGGAAAGCGCAGCACCTCTACATCCGGCCCAAAAAAGCGCAGACCTTCGTATATTTCTTCAAACCGGTTGTCGTCAGCGGCGATGTGAAGCACCGTGCCGCTTCGTTTGCGTGCTTCGGCAGCCAGAAAAACAGAATCGTACCCCTCCGGCACACCAAAAAGGGGGGTCCGTTCGGGAAGATCGTTTCTGGTCGCGGGGCTTTCGTTCTGCATCTCTGCCCTCTTTTATAACGAGGGCATGATGTAGCATTACGCCGGATAAAAAGCCAATAAAAGCTGGACGACGGCGTTATCTTCTGCGGGCGGCACAGGTTCCGTCCGGCTGACCCAGTTATAGATGTCGGGGTCGCTATTGGCGAGGAAACGGTCATAGACCACCAGATCATCTGCCGAAAGCTGCGGCACATGCGTATCGGCAAAGCGGCCGAGCAGCAAATCCATCTCCCGCGTGCCACGGTGCCAGCTGCGGAACATCAGTTTTTTCCGCATTATGGATATATTGTCCTTTTCCTGACTTTCGGGCATAATCATCCTGCATTTATTCCAGAGGGATCCCCACCATATGTCCGTTTCAAATTTCATCAAGCAAAATTTCGCGCTCGTGCTGGGCATCGCCCTGCCCGTTCTGCTCGTCGGCGGTTTTATGCTGATGGCCGCCCTGCCGCAAAAGCAGGGGACGCCGCCTGAATATACACTTCTGTTCAGCGCCACAAAATATCAAAACAACGCCAGCGGCTATAACGTTGATTACGTCGTCAAGAGCGGGAAGGTATATGCACGGCTGACAGAACGTAAAGACAATTACAGCAACTATCAGCGCGAACTCTTCCGCTTTGACGGCAAGACCGGCAGCGTCCAGAAAATTGAACCCACCCTGCCCGACGATCTCGGCGAAGAAAAAAAGCTGGACGTCGAGCTGGAGGAATTCAAGAACATCACCCTCGATACCTCCAGCAAATCACCCGATGGATATAGCCTTGAAAACAGCGGCTATCGTTCGCGCGGCATCACCGGCATGGTCTTTGGCGGCGGCAGCGGGCGCTATGAAACGATCCTGCGCCACGAAAAAGGCTATGTCGTGAAACTCCCCGAATATAGCGGATCGCATTACTACGGCAATCTCGACTTCATCGGCTGGGTCATACCCAAAAAACAATAAAGGCTCGCAACCATGACCGCCAAACAGGACGCCCTGCAAGAGATTATCTCTATCGCCCGCCTTCATAACCTGAATGCCGAGGACATTACCCGTGCCCTCTCGGACAAAAAAGAAAGCGCGGTACAGGAAAGCGGCGGCATCCTCTCGCGCCTGTTCGGCTATATCGGCGGCATTCTGGTTTTTGCCGGTATCTGTATCCTGATCGGCCAGATGTGGGATGATTTTGACAGCTATACGCGTGTTGTCGTCACGCTCGGCACCGGCTTTTCCGCCTATCTGTTCGGGCTTGCCGCGATCGGCCACGAGAAGTTTGACCGTGCGGCGACGCCGCTTTTGCTGATTGCTGCCCTGTTCCAGCCCACGGGTATTTTTGTGATGCTCGACGAATTTTCGCGCGGTGGCAAGCCGGAGCATGGAATCCTGTTTATGGCAGGCACCATGCTGCTTCAGCAAGGCCTGACCTTCTGGCAAAAACGCCGCACGACATTGGCTTTTACCTCCATCGTCTTTGGCGGGATTTTCTTTGTCACCTTGATGGACATGTACGAAATCGACGCCGATATGATCGGCCTTTGCACGGGTGCCTCGCTGATGCTGATTTCATGGTCGCTCAGCCAGTCGCCGCACCGCTCTATCGCCGCGCCTTGGTATTTTGTTGGCTCGGTCGCGACGCTCGTCAGTTTTGGCGATATGGTGCGTGACACGGCGGCGGAGCCTTTGTTCCTGGGCCTTTCCGCATTCTTTATCTTCCTGAGCACCCGCGCGCGCAGCCGCACCTTGCTGCTGGTCGGTACCGTGGCCATGCTTTGCTATATCGGGTATTTCACCGGCAAGCATTTCGGTGACAGTCTTGGATGGCCGCTGGTGCTGATCCTTAGCGGCAGTGCCTTTATCGGTCTGGGCGCACTGGCGCTGCGGATCAACGCCAAATACATCCGCGCCGAAAAGCCTGCTGCGTGAATACTCGGCCTTACAGCCTTGATGCCCTGTTCCAGTCGGTCAAATCAGTTTCCGGCGTAGGGCCGCGCCTGACAAAACTGCTCGAAAAACTTGTCGGCCCTTGCGTTGTGCATCTGCTGTGGCATCTGCCTGCGGGCGTTATCGACCGTCGTTACAGCCCGCCCCTGCGCGAAGCGAAGGGGGGACAGGTGGCGACACTTCAACTGAGTGTCCTTGAGCATATGGAGCCCAAGCGGCGCGGCCTGCCCTACCGCGTCAAATGCAGCGATGGCACAGGCGTCATCGATCTGACGTTTTTTAATGTGCGCGGCGATTACCTTGACCACCAGCTGCCCGTCGGCGCAGTCCGTGTCGTCAGCGGCAAACTGGAATTTTACAACGGCTATCTGCAAATGCCGCACCCGGATTTTATCGTCACGCCGGAAGAAAAACACTTGATACCGGCGATAGAGCCGATCTATCCGCTCACCGCCGGAATCACGCATAAAGTGATCTACAAAATCATCCGTGGCGCTCTCTTGCGCGCGCCGGATCTGGAAGAATGGCTCGACCCCGCCTATCAGAAACGGGAGCAATGGCCTTCTTGGCACGATGCCGTTGCCGCCGCGCATGCGCCGCAGGACGAACACGGCCTCTCTCCGCTGCATCCCGCACGGATGCGGCTGGCTTATGATGAAATGCTGGCAAATCAACTGACGCTGTCGCTGCTACGTCTGCGTCAGAAAAAACAAAAAGGCCGCAGCCTCGCCGGTGACGACACGCTTTTTGCCCGCGCGCTTGCAAGCCTGCCCTTTACCCTGACCGGCGCGCAAGATGCTGCCGTGGCCGAAATCCGCAAAGACCTTGCCAGCCCTGACCGCATGCACCGTCTGCTGCAAGGCGATGTCGGCAGCGGTAAGACCGCCGTAGGATTTCTCGCCATGGTGCATGCCGTGGGCAGCGGATGTCAGGCGGCCTTGATGGCGCCGACCGAAATCCTCGCCCGCCAGCACGAACATAAACTGAAGCCGCTGGCCGAAGCACTTGGTTTAAACGTTGTAACACTGACCGGCCGCGACAAGGGCAAAACCCGCGCCGCCATTCTGGCGCAAATGGCCGATGGCCGCGCGCATATCGTGATCGGCACCCATGCACTGTTTCAGGATGATGTTGTCTTCAAAGACCTCGGCTTTGTGATTATCGATGAACAACACCGCTTTGGCGTGCATCAGCGCTTGCAACTCTCGGCCAAGGGTGCGCTGGCAGATGTGCTGGTCATGACCGCAACGCCTATTCCGCGCACGCTGACCCTGACCGTCTATGGCGATATGGACGTCAGCCGCCTGAATGAAAAACCGGCAGGACGCCAGCCGATTGACACGCGGCTGGTGTCCAACGAAAGAATTGACGAAGTGATCGACGGTATCGGTCGCAAGATTTCGGGCGGGGAGCGTATCTATTGGGTCTGCCCGCTGGTGGAGGAGTCGGAAAAGCTTGACCTTGCCGCCGCCGAAGAAAGATACCGCCATATCCACCAACGTTACGGCGAACGTACTGGCCTTTTGCACGGACGCATGAAACCTGCCGAAAAAGACGCGGTGATGGAAAAATTCGCACATGGCGAGCTGGATATTCTGGTCGCGACCACCGTCATCGAAGTCGGCGTCGATGTGCCCGAAGCCACCGTGATGATTATCGAGCATGCCGAGCGTTTCGGCCTTGCCCAGTTGCACCAGTTGCGCGGGCGTATTGGCCGCGGAACAGGTAAATCAACCTGCCTGCTGCTTTATGCAGCCAAATGCAGCGAGGTTGCACGACAGCGGCTGGCCACCATACGCGATAGCGAAGACGGTTTCTTCATTTCGGAGCAGGATTTAAAACTGCGCGGCGCCGGGGAAATGCTGGGCACGAAGCAAAGCGGCCTGCCCGCCTTTCGCCTGACTTCTGCCGAGCATCATCAGGATCTGATCGCAACCGCCCATGACGATGCGCGCCTGATACTCGACCGCGACCCCGATCTGTTATCGCCGCGCGGCAAGGCACTGCGCACACTGCTCTATCTTTTCGAGCGTGACACGGCGATCAAATACCTGAGATCGGGTTAAAGAAGTTATCTGCCGCGCATCGCGTATTGATGCACCGACTGGAGCAGTACCTCGCTGACCAGATCGGGACCGACAACGCGTTCGGTGACAATCGAAAGGCGGGATTTAAGCGCTTCGACATCGACAATATTACCCTGCATCATCGCCCGCCCGCTGCCCAGCGCGCCGTAAAGTTCGCGCAGATAGGCGTCCATCAGACGGGGCCTGTAAATATTCAAGGCATCGCGTTTGCCCATCTGACATTCAAGGGAAACGGTAATGCTGACTTGCTGCACCACGCCCTTTTCATTGATAACGGGGATCGATAGCGGGTGGAGGTCGACATATTCAAACTGGCCGGACTTTTTGTCGTCAGATTTATCCTGCGCCTTTGCCGCCATAGGCAGCATCAGCATGGCACAGACAAACATGGACAGAAAAAATCGCACAATACCCTCCGTTCCCGAACATCTATTGTTGCATCAATAGGTTAATGGCGGGTAAAGGTACCGTCTTTGTCCGGTAGCAGCTGTTTGAAATCAGGCGCTTGCGCGGATTTTCTCAAGATAGCCGTGCAGATCTTTCTTGATCTCCGGCGCCATCATATAAAGCACAACCACGTTCGGAATCGCCATGGCAAAGAACAGCGCATCGGTCAGATCAATCAAATGCGTCAGATTCGCCGCAGCGCCCACCACGATGAACAGGCAGTAAAAGACCTTGAAAGCCGTCACCTTGGCCGGACTACGACCTACGATATAGGTGAAGCCCTTTTCGCCCAGATAATACCACGCAATCATAGTCGAAAAGGCAAAGAGGAAGACCGTAAGGCCGAGCCAGTAAATCGTCCAGCTGCCAACCGTTTCAAACGCGCGCGCAGTGAGCGCGACACCTTCGATGCCCTGCCCACCCTGATAGACGCCGGTCACGGCAATCACCAATGCCGTCATCGTGCAGATGATGACAGTATCAATGAACGGGTTGAGCATCGAAATCAGCCCCTGCGCGATATGAGAATCGCATTTGACCGCCGCATGGGTAATCGGCGCAGAGCCGATGCCGGCTTCGTTGGAAAACACCGCGCGGCGCACGCCCGCGATCAGAGCCCCCAGAATGCCGCCAACGGCCGCTTCTGGCGCGAAGGCCCCGCGGACGATATCCGCCAAGGCAGCAGGCACCGCCTGATAATTTCCGATAATGACGACCAGACACATAATGATGTACAGCGTTGCCATGACCGGAAATATTCTTTCCGAGACGCGGGCGATGCTTTTGATGCCGCCGATAATGACAACGCCCACCAAAAGGGCGATCAGAACGCCAAAGAGCCAGCCTTTGTCGGCGAAGAAACTGCCCTCTCCTGCCACACGCATAAACATCTGGTACGTCTGGTTGGACTGGAACATATTGCCGCCGCCGATAGCCCCGCCGATGCAGCAAAACGCGAAGAATAGCGCCAGCGCCTTGCCGATACGCGGCAGGCCGCGGTCGGTAAACCCGCGGGAAATATAATACATCGGCCCGCCGGAGACTTCGCCGTCATCGGCGATTTTGCGGTATTTGACACCGAGGGCGCATTCGATGAATTTCGTATTCATGCCCAGAAACCCCATCACGATCATCCAGATCGTCGCCCCGGGGCCGCCCATGGAAATGGCAACAGCCACCCCCGCGATATTCCCGAGCCCGACAGTGGCCGAAAGGCTGGTCGAAAGCGCCTGCCAGTTGGAAATCTGTCCCTCGCGTTTGTCAGACTGGTGTTTGCCGCCCAGAAGCTGGCACGACAGGCGCAGCAAGCGGAAATTGATAAATCCAAAATAGAACGACGTAAAAATACCGATCGACATCAGCCAGATGATAATCATCGGAATATCCTGCCCCATCAGGGTGACAGGATAAAAAATCAAACCGATGGCTTTATCGGCAATCGGCTGAATAGCCTTGTCTATTTTTTGATCGATACTGAGCGTGTCAGGTGACGTCACTTCCGGCATGGAAATTTCGGGGGCAGGCTCTGCCAATACAACATTCGCCACGGCGGGCACAGCGGCCGCAAACATCATACAAATCAACAGCAGACTTAGAAAAACAATACGTGACGTCATGCGAACGGTGCCTCCGGCTTGGGCGCGGATAATAAGGATATAAAAACTTGATGAAACCGGAGTATAAACAAGCAAAAAGAGGATGGGAAGCCCCTATGTATATGTTATTATTCATGAGTTTTTCTCACAGAGGCTGACTCACCCATGCCCATGCTGACCTTCGATCCCGCAAACAAGAGCCAGGTTTACCAGCTGATTGCCGGCATCTCGTCCGTCACACTTATCCTTGTCGGCTGCATGATTATTCTGGTGCCGTTTTTCCCCGCCATTTTGCTGGCGACCATTCTGGCGCTGTCGACATGGCCGGCTTTTATGTGGCTGAATAAAAAACTCGGCTACCGTACACGGCTGGCGGCTCTATTGATGACGCTCGCGCTCGCCTTTTGCTTTATCGTGCCACTCACCATCATTGGCACCAGTAGCGCGGAGAATTTCGAGACCATCTCCGACCTTGTTACCGATGCCTTGCAAGGCGATACCGCCAGCGTTGGCAACGAACTCGCACGCATCCCCTATGCCGGCGACCTGCTCGCAAAACAATGGCGCAGTATGACCGCAGACAAAGAAACCTTTCTGAAGGTTGTCGAAGATTATGCCGGCATGACAAACGAGGGGCTGGTCAAACTGGGCGCCAGTATCGCGCGCGGGCTGCTGGATCTGACGCTCGGCGTTTTGATTGCTTATTTCTTTTTCCGCCACGGCACACGCGCCGCCGTCCGTATCAGCAATTTGATTGACCGTTTCGGCGGCGCTTATGGCCAGCATCTTCTGGATATCAGCAAGAACACCCTGATCGGCGTGGTCTACGGCATGCTCGGCACGGCGCTGGCGCAGGGGGCGCTGGCCGCTTTCGGCTTCTGGCTGATGAATGTGCCGGGGGCAAGTTTCCTCGGCCTGATGACGTTTTTTCTGTCCTTCACGCCAATCGGCCCGCCGCTGATCTGGATACCCGCGACGCTATGGCTTTACAGCGAAGGGCATCTTTACAGCGCGGTCTTTATGGGGCTCTGGGGTTTACTGGCCGTCAGCACTATCGACAATGTGCTGCGCCCGTATTTTATCAGCCTGCGCGGCAACCTGCCGTTTTTGCTGGTCTTGCTCGGCGTGGTCGGCGGCATCATCGCCTTTGGCTTTATCGGCAATTTCATCGGCCCCACCCTGCTGGCACTGGCCTACGCCCTGCTCATCGACTGGAGCAAAACGCGCGAAGACACCGAAAAAGCCGCCAAAGAAAAAGCGGCGGAGTAATCTCCGCCGCCGCCGCTTTTTTCAAATTCTATTCTCTATTACCGCTGCGCGACTTGGCCACACACGGGGCGGCTGGTCGGGCTGTTGGGCCAGGGTTGGGATGCCCATTGGCGCAGCTTGGCTTGATCCATGCCGAGCGCGCTGTCGATGCGGGAGCCGAAATGCTGGCAGAAGTTGGACGTCGACATTTTAATCGCGTGCTGAGAAATCTGGTTGGCCAGATTGGTGCGCAGGGTGTGAAATTGTTTTTCGGGCGCGTCATGGCCGTTGTCGCGGAAATAGGAAATCATATCCGCTTCGTATCCGGTAATCAGCGATTTGTTCTTGTTGGTGAAGGCTTGATATTTTTGGTACATGCCCGCGCCCATCGGCATTTTCATGCAGGTCAGGGAAATGACCATGAGTTCGCTGTGGATACGCAAACCTTGCTCTGCTTCGAACTGGCGCTGGTTATAGCACTGGGCAGATGCCTGCGCCGTGGTGGCCAAAAGCGCGACTGCCGCGAGCAAAGCCGTGAGTTTTTTCATGGTCTTAATCTTCCTGCTAAACATAAACATCTGAAACCGAAGGCTATTCTCTACAGGAGGCCGTGATTCTTGGCAAGTGTTACGCCAAATACCCCGCCACGGCATTTTTAGACAGGTGTTAAAACCTCAGCTTTTTCAAAGTACAAGCGCAGGTTATCCACCACCAGCTGCGCCATGGCCGCACGCGTTTCCTGCGTCGCGCTGCCCTGTTGCGGCTGCAAAACAACATTGTCGAGACGGCACAGGCTGCTGGGCACATCCGGTTCGTTGTCGAAAACGTCGAGGCCGGCTCCGGCGATCAACCCGCTTTGCAGCGCATCGATGAGGGCTTGCTCGTCTATAATTTTACCACGGGCAATATTAACAACCACCCCTTCGCGCCCCAGCGCCTTCAAAACCGGCATCCCCACCAGATGATGCGTTTCGGGCGTATAGGCGCAGCAAATCATCAGAATATCCGCTGCCGCCGCCAGCGCCTTGACATCGGGGTAATAGGCTTGGGTCAGGCCGTCTTTGCGGCTGCGCCCTGTATAGGCGATTTGAAGGCCAAAGGCCGCCGCGCGGCGTGCCACGGCCTGCCCGATGCGCCCCATGCCGATAATCCCCATGGTGCGGCCACGCAGCGCCCGTCCGAGCGGCATCGGCCCCTTTTTGATCCACTGCCCGCTGCGCGCATAAATATCCCCCTCCACGATGCGGCGGAAGACGGCCAGCGTCAGCGCCATGCCCATATCGGCGGTGTCGTCTGTCAGCACATCGGGTGTATTGGTGACAACCACGCCGCGTTGACGCGCCGCAGCAACGTCGATGCTGTCATAGCCCACACCGAAATGGCTGATGATCTCCAGATTGGGCAGCGCGTGTATCAATTTGCCGCTGACGCGGCCAAAAGCCGTGCTGACAATTGCCGTCACGTCATGGCGCATTGCAGCAAGCGCCTGTTCCGGATCATCCTCCTGCCAAAGCCTTGTAACGGTATAATTTTCTTCCAATTCCTGCATCTGCGCGGCGGGGATCGGTCCCATCATCAGAATTTTTTGGCGCATGCTAAAATTTCCCCAAGTTATGTATAGTTTTTGCTGGACTCAGCGGCGCAATATATGGTTAATAGTCAGCACCACTTGATACAGAAAATAACACGAGATTGCATCTCAGGGAATGCGATGACCAAGAAACTCTATATCAAAACTTGGGGCTGTCAGATGAACGTCTATGACAGCAAAAAGATGGCCGATATTCTGGCCTCTCTCGGCTATCGCGCTGTCGACGAGCCCGACGATGCCGACCTGATGATCCTCAACACCTGTCACATCCGCGAAAAAGCCACGGAGAAGGTCTTTTCAGACCTGGGCCGTCTGCGCAGCCACAAAGAAGCCAAAGCCGAAAAAGGCGAACCCGCGCTGATCGCCGTTGCCGGCTGCGTCGCGCAGGCAGAGGGCGATGTCATCCTCGACCGCGCCAAATATGTTGATATGGTTTTCGGCCCGCAGGTCTATCACAAGCTGCCCGAAATGATTTTGCAGGCGACCGGAGGCCAGCGTGTGGTCAATACCGATTTCCCGCCGGAATCCAAATTCGACGAATTGCCGGTCGATGCCGAAGCACAAGGCCCTTCCGCCTTTGTCTCCATTCAGGAAGGTTGCGACAAATTTTGCACCTTCTGCGTTGTGCCCTATACCCGCGGTGCGGAATATTCGCGCCCTGCCGCTCAGATCATCGACGAAATCAAACGTCAGGCCGATATGGGCGCAAAAGAGATCATGCTGCTCGGCCAGAACGTCAATGCCTATCACGGCGCAGGCGCGGATGGCAGCACATGGAACCTTGCGCGCCTGATCGCCGCCGTGGCAGACGTCAGCGGTATCGAGCGTATCCGTTATATGACCTCCCACCCGCGCGATATGGATGACGAGCTGATTGCCGCACATGGCGACCTGCCCGCTCTGATGCCCTTTTTGCATTTGCCGGTGCAGTCGGGCTCTGACCGCATCCTCGATCTGATGAACCGCAAGCATACCGCCGCATTCTATTTCGACATTATCGCGCGTCTGCGCGCGGCGCGCCCTGATATCGCTTTCAGCTCCGACTTCATCGTCGGCTTCCCCGGCGAGACGGACGAAGATCACGAAGCCACCATGGAGATGGTGCGCAAGATCGGTTTTTCTTCCTGCTATTCCTTCAAATACAGCCCGCGGCCCGGCACGCCCGGCGCAGCCATGGGCGGCATCGTGTCCGAAAAAATCAAGGACGAGCGCCTCTATGCCCTGCAAGACCTGCTGATGCAGCAGCAGCGCGATTACAACAGCAGCTTTATCGGCAGCGTACAGCCCGTTTTGTTCGACCGCCGCGGCAACAAGGGCAATGGCCAGCTTCTCGGCAAAACGCCTTATATGCAGTCCGTCTATGTCGATGATGCGCCTGAAAGACTTTTCGGCCAGACCGTCAATGTACGCATTGAAAAGGCGTTCCAGAACGGCATGTCCGGCACCGTCGACACCACCGAGACCATCCTGACAAATACCTCCACCCCCAACAAGAAGGCAGAAGCCGCATGAGCGCCACTTTTGAAATCAAGGTACAGCAAGAAGACCGATCATCGCATTTTGCCTATATCCTCCTGCAGCGCAAACAAGATCTGCGCACAGCATTTGAAAAAAGTTTCGATGTCAAATTCGGCATCAATCAAGGCGGCGTGGTCACGTTCACCACCTCACCCGGTAACGAACAGAACGTGCGCGACGGCTTTAATACTCTGCTCAAAGAATTCACAAAAGGCACACACCTCACCAAGGAGACCATCAGCATGACTGCATCCAGAAACCGCGACAACCAATCCCGCTTCCGTGGCAACGACAACCGCGGGTATGACAGCCGTGGCAGCGACCAAAGCCTGCGCGGCCGTTTTGATAACTCCGCATCCGAAGGCGCCAATCCGCGCGTGCCTTACAAGTTCGCGCCCAAAACCGAAGGTCAGGCCGCGCTGAAAGGCTTGATCGAAACCAACGACATCACCCTCGGCCTTGGCCCTGCAGGTACGGGTAAAACCCACGTTGCCGTTGCAGTTGCGGTTGACATGCTCGACAAAAAACTGGTCGAGAAAATTCTGCTCGCCCGCCCTGCACAGGAAGCCGGTGAAAAACTCGGCTATCTGCCCGGCGACCAGAAGCAAAAACTGGATCCCTACATGCGCCCCCTCTACGATGAAATGACCAAGGTCATGGGCAAAGAAAAACTGGATCGTCTGATGAGCGCGGGCGTGATTGAAATCGTTCCCGTCGGCCTGATGCGCGGCCGCACGTTTGAAAACGCTTTCATCATCCTTGACGAAGCACAGAACGCCACCAAGGAACAAACCGAGATGGCGTTGACCCGTTTCGGCAACGGCTCCAAGATGGTTCTGACGGGTGACCCGGCACAGACAGACATCAACAAAGACTCCGGTCTGAAATGGGCGGCAGAAGCGCTGAAAGGTACCGAAGGTATCGCCCAGCACCAGTTCTCCAACAAAGACATCATCCGCCATCCGGTTGTCGAGCGCGTTGTCAGTGCACTCGAGAAGGTTAAGGCCGCAGCCGCTGCTGCAGCGCAAGAACCGCAACAGCTGGAAAAGCCCAAAGCAGCCGCAAAAGCGCCGAAAAACGGTGGCTAATCAAGACTGTTAATAATTATTCAACTTTTCGTGGTAAAGTGGGGTTAGGATCATCCTAACCCCGCTTTTCTTTTGGCGGGCTCAAACCGGAGCATGCACTTGAGCAAACAAACCGTCCGACGCATCGGACTTCAATTCGACGACAACGAACTTGTCCCCTTCCTTTTCGGCGAACACGACAGCCATTTAAACCAGATCGAAGAAGAACTGGATGTGGAAATTTCCGCACGTGGCAATGAAATCGTTGTCACCGGCAGCAAGCAAAACCTGCGTGCCGCGCAATCGGTCTTTGACGTTTTGTGGGAACGCCTGACCAAAGGCATGGAGGTCGGCACCGAAGAAGTCACCTCCGCCCTCGCCGTCGCCCGCAGCCCCATGGATGCCGCCACCCGCGACACGGCCATGGCTGCGCTGAAAGAAAGCCACGTCAAGGTCAAGGCAAAGAACAAAACCATCACCGCCCGCAGCGCCAAGCAGGCGGAATATCTGGACGCCATCTGCAAACACCATCTGGTCTTCGGCCTCGGCCCTGCGGGGACAGGCAAAACGTTTCTGGCTGTTGCGCAGGCCGTTACCATGATGCTTTCCGGTGAAACAGACCGCCTCATCCTCTGCCGTCCCGCCGTCGAAGCCGGCGAGCGTCTTGGCTTCCTGCCCGGCACCATGCAGGAAAAGATCGACCCCTATTTACGCCCTATTTACGATGCGCTGCACGATATGCTGCCGCCCGAACAGATCGCACGGCGTCTGGCCGATGGCAGCATCGAAATTGCGCCGCTGGCTTTTATGCGTGGCCGTACATTGTCGAATGCCGTCGTCATTCTTGACGAAGCGCAGAACACCACGCCCGCACAGATGAAAATGGCGCTGACACGTATCGGCGAAGGCAGCCGGATGATTATCACCGGCGACTTGTCGCAAACCGACCTGCCCGCCGGACAAAAATCCGGCTTGCACGACGCCATCGACGTGCTGCGCGATGTAAAAGATGTCGCCATGGTACGCTTTGCCGAGGGCGATGTGGTCCGTAGCCGCCTTGTGAAATACATCGTCGAAGCCTATGACAAGCGTGACAAGCAAGGAACGGACGGTAAAAAAGCATGACCGTCCGGAAAGCCAAAGCAACGACCAGCAATGTCGAGGTGCATCTCGACACCGTATCGCCAAAATGGAAACGGGCATTTTACGGCATGAACAGCCGCATTGAGCGTGCGGCAGCCGCCGCATTTGATGCCGCCAAAAAGCCGTCTGCCTTCACGCGCAGGCTTTTCGAGGTTTCAGTTATTCTGACCGACGACAGCGAAGTGCGCCGCCTTAACCGCGAATTCCGGAGAATCGACAAGCCGACGAACGTCTTGTCCTTTCCTCAAATCGACCTCGAATCTTTCAAAAAGTCCTCTTTGGACGTCTTTCCCAAAAATATGCATATTCCGCTGGGCGATATCGTGCTTGGGTATCAAACGATTGCCCGCGAAACCCGCGAGCAGAAAAAAACGCTTGAAAATCATACAGTTCACCTAGTCGTCCACGGTGTCTTGCATTTGCTGGGCTATGACCACATGCGCGACAAAGAGGCTAAAATTATGGAAAGATTAGAGTGTGACATTCTAGAGTCTTTAGGCTATGATGACCCGTACAAAGAAACGGATCCGATAACCAAAGATGGCAAACGTAAACGCGCAACGCAAAATCACCGCAAATAGTCGCCCCATGGAAGACTCTTTGAAAAAAATGGACGCCGAGTCCGACGACCCCCCGATAGGCAACGGGCAGGCAACTACCGCACCTGCCCCGCAGACGACACAAGGCGGCGAAGGCCGTATCATCGGCTGGGTACGCAATCTCCTGCCCGTCCGCCAGCAAAACAGTGACGACACGCTCCGCGATGCGATTGAAGAGCTGATCGAAGAAGAAGACAGCGCGCCGCAATCTTCCGTTGCCGCGCATGAACGCATGCTGATCTCTAACATTCTCGAGCTGCGCGACCTGCCGGTCGTGGATGTCATGGTGCCGCGCGCCGATATCGTCGCGCTCAACGTCAATGCGCCCAAAGAAGACCTCTACGCCCTGTTGCAGCAAAAACCGCACAGCCGCATTCCGGTTTACAAAGACGACCTCGACAACATCATCGGCGTCATCAACATGAAAGACCTTGTGACCACGCTGACGCAGGGCACTGATTTCGAGATGCGCGATATCATGCGCGATGTTCTTGTCGTCTCCCCCGCCATGCGCGTCATGGATCTTTTGCTGCAAATGCGCCAGTCCAAAGTACATATCGCCTTCGTCGTTGACGAATTTGGCGGCATTGACGGGCTCATCACCATCAATGACCTGATCGCCGCCATTGTCGGGGAAATCGACGACGAATTTGATTTCGATATTGCCCCGCAGCTGATCGAACGTCCCGACGGCTCTGCCATCGTTGATGCGCGTATGCCGCTGACCGATTTTGAAGAACGCTACGGCGATCTCTTCACCGAAGACGAAGAGCACGAGGAGGCCGATACGCTGGGCGGCCTTGTCTCTTATATTGCCGGACGCGTGCCCGCGCGCGGAGAGCTTATCAAGCACGACAGCGGCCTTGAATTCGAGGTCATCGACGCCGACCCGCGCCGTATCATGCGCCTGCGCATCCGCAACCTGCCGAAAAAACAAGGCACGTCCGAATAATCGTCTTTTCCAGACTGGTTTTTATAAAGCCGATGCGCTAGATTTTGCGCATGAAACAGGCTTTGCAAAACCTTTGCGGATACAAAAAATACCTCGCTCTTTTCGGGCTCGGCGCGCTGGCGGCGCTATCGCTGCCGCCGCTGGGTATTTTTCCCGTTTTGCTACTGTCCATTCCCGGGCTGATATGGCTGTCACAAAGCGCGCCGACAAAATTCAAAAGCTTTCTCGGCGGCTGGGCGTTTGGCGCGGGATATTTCATTTTCGGATTGTACTGGGTCAGCGCAGCCTTGTTCGTGGATATCGATGCCTGGGGTTGGGTCATGCCCTTCTCGCTTGTCGTCGGGCCTGCGCTGCTGGGTATTTTTTATGGCTTCATTCCGCTTTTGTCGCACCGCTGGCGCGCAACACCGACCGCGCATGTGCTGATGTTTACGGCATCATGGGCAATGGTTGAGTATGCACGCGGCCATGTATTGACAGGCTTCCCGTGGAATTTTGCGGGGCAAGCGTGGGAACATACCCTGCCCGTTTTGCAAACCGTCTCTCTGACAGGTATCTACGGCCTGACGCTGCTGACGGTTTTATGGGCGTCCACACCGGTTGTCTATAAAGACTCGCCGCGGCTGGCGCGTGTGACCGCGGTGTCTTTTGTACTGCTCGCCCTTTTCGGATTTTTGCGCATGGCGCAGAATCCAACCGTACAGAACGGCGATACCGTCATCCGCATCGTGCAGGCGAATATTCCCCAGACGCTAAAATGGAATCCTGATGAAGACTGGCGCAATCTGGAACGTCATATCGAACTTTCGGCATCGCCGGAGCGCGAAGAAAACCCGCCGCCGCGTTTCATCGTCTGGCCGGAAAGCGCATCGCGCCACGATTTCGGCCACTTCCCCGAAATCGGCAGCTATGTCGGCCAGCGTCTGCCGCGCGGCAGTATTGGCGTCATCGGCAATATCCGCGTCACCGCCGACAAAAACGAAATACCAAGCGCCTATCACAACAGCCTGACCGCCCTCGGCCGCAAGGGCGAGGTGCTGGCGACCTACGACAAACATCATCTTGTCCCTTTTGGCGAATACCTGCCGTTTCGAAAATACGTGACGTTTGAACCGCTGGCACTGGCGCTTTCGGGCATCGGTGATTTCACGCCAGGCGACGGCCCGAAAACATTGCGCGTAGAAGACATGCCCGCCTTCAGCCCGCTGATCTGCTACGAAGCGATTTTTCCGCGCGCCGTCGCTGATGGCAAAGACCGCCCCGCTTGGCTGGTCAATGTCACCAATGACGGATGGTACGGCATGAGCGCCGGCCCCTATCAGCACATGGCGATCAGCCGCATCCGCGCCATCGAAGAAGGTCTGCCGCTGGTGCGCGCCGCCAATACCGGAATCTCCGCCGTGGTTGATCCGCTCGGCCGCACTGTTGCGCGTCTTGGCCTTGGTGAAAAAGGCCGCCTCGACAGTATTCTGCCCGCGCCACTGCCGCCAACGCTTTATGCCGTGGTGGGCGATAGCATTTTCTTTGCCCTGCTCTTGGTCGTCGGCGGCGCGGGTATCTTTATCGGTAGAAAGAAACCTGCATGATCGCCCGCGCGGAAAGTTTTGTTTCTTCGCAGCAAGGCTGGCGGCGCTATGTGCTCGCCTTTGTTGCGGGCGCTTTTATGGTCGCCGCCATGCCGCCGACGGGGGTTTTTCCGGCACTGTTTATATCGATACCGATCCTGATGTGGCTGGTCGCTGCGGCGCGCGGCGCTTTTGGCGCTTTCATGACCGGCTGGGCTTTTGGCTGCGGTTTTTTTATCGTCGGGCTTTACTGGCTGGGTACGGCGTTTAAGGCATTTTTCAGTCATGCGATGTGGCTTTTTCCCGTTTCGGTGATTGGCATTCCCGTTTATATCGCGCTTTACTATGCCGCGGCGGCACTGCTGGCATGGCCGTTTCGCCGCAACCGCACGCATTATGCGCTGATGTTCGCCACCCTGCTGTTTTGGGCGGAATACCTGCGCGGCCATTACATCACCAATTTTCCGTGGAATCATCTGGGCTATGGCTGGCACCATGTGCTGCCGGTTTTGCAATCGGCGGCGTGGTTCGGTATTTACGGCCTGACGCTGCTCACCCTCATATGGGCTGCCGCGCCTGTCATGTCGCGGCGCGCAGGAGCAGCTGCGCTGCTGGGGCTTTTTTTCGTCGTCGGTTTCGGCCTCTGCCATCTGCGCCTGAATCCGACAGTCGAGACGCCGCATCTGGTGCGTATTGTACAGCCCAATATCTCGCAGGCAGAAAAAGAGGACGGGAGCAAAAAGAGCGATATTTTCCTGCGCCACCTGACACTGAGCGCGACCGAAACCGCGCATGACGACAAAATCCGTTTCATCGTCTGGCCTGAAACGTCAGTCGATGTCTTTAGCCCCGAAGATAAACGAAATGTTGACCGCATCACCTTGTCGCTGCCACAAAATGCCTATGGGTTGATCGGGGTAAACCGCATGGTGCCCGTGCCTGTGCCCGGTGTGCGCAACAGTCTGATTGTTTTGCATCCGCGTAGCCAGCGCATCATCGCACAGCACGATAAATTCATCCTCGCGCCTTGGGGAGAATATGTGCCCTATGCGAACCTGCTGAAGAAAACCCCCTTCGGCCAATATGTCGGGGCGGTGCCGCCGATGATTGCAGGGGCTGGCCCTTCGACCATCCGGCTTGGCCCAGACCATCTGCCCGCGTTCAGCCCGATCATTTGTTTTGAATCCACCTTTGCCGGACGGATGAAAGACATCACACGTGGCAAGCCGGATTTTTTGCTGTTTATCACCAATGACGCGTGGTCGATGGGCACGCCGGGCCCCGCGCAGCATTTCGGCTTCGCCCGTGTCCGCGCCATCGAAGAAGGCCTGCCGATTGTGCGCGCCGCCAATAGCGGTATTTCGGGCATCATCGATGCGCAGGGACGGATTTTGCAGCGCCTCGACCTCGATCAGGCGGGCATCATCGACGCGACGCTGCCCGAATCCGCCAAGCCCCCGCTTTATGCAGGTACCGGGGACAGTCTTATCTTGCTGCTGGCAGGTTGCCTGACACTTTGCCTTTTGCTGATGACATATTTTTTCAGGCCGCGTCCTCGTACAAAGGCTTGATAAACGGGCATATATCCGCGCCCTGGTTATGTACAATACAGGGTTGAATACATGCGTATGTTGACAATGGAGGGTTGTATTCCTATATAATGGAAATACAGCCGCTTTATTTGTAAAGGTTTCCCAGATGCCCCGCACCCGTATGGATGATGAAGGCCCCCACCCCGTCGATACGCATGTCGGCGCCAAGGTTAAATCCCGCCGTCTGATGCTGGGGCTTAGTCAGGAAGAACTGGCAAAATCCATCGGCCTGACGTTTCAGCAGGTGCAGAAATACGAACGCGGCACAAACCGCATCAGCGTCAGCCGCCTCACTGACATCAGCCGCGCTCTTAAAGTGCCCATCGATTATTTCCTCGAAGGTTGCGCAAACGTTGTGCTCGGCGCGGGCGGCGGCGTCAGAAAGCCTGCGATGCGCGGCGTGTCCGACACGCCCCAAGCAATGCTGGAGCCTGACCCGATGACAAAGCGTGATGTGCTGGAACTGATACGCGCGTATGAGCATATCTCCACACCGCATCTCAAAAAACAGCTTTTGGAAATGGCCAAGGCGATGGCCAAGACCGGCGGAACAGAATAACCGCTTACGGCGCCGTGGTCAGGAAATCGCCCCTATCTACAATACTGGATGTATTCATGCGCGATATCTCGGCCACTTCGGCGACGCTGAGAATACGGGTATAAATCCGCACATCATCGATGAGCCCGTCATAGTAAAGCCCTCTGCCCGCGCGCAACTCGCCGACATAAAAATTGCCGCCGATCCAATCCGCCGAATTACCCGGATTCGCAAAGCTAGACATAAGCGCGCCATCTACATAAATATTGCTCTGCCCGCCCTTGATGGAACTGACCGCGGTCTGGCTCCATTCTGCGTTGCCGATGGCCGCGCCGACGGTTGCTGTGCCGACGTTAGAAGTATTATACGTACGCGCCACAACCTCGCCGTTGCGTACCGTGACCCATCCGGGGTAAGGCGCAGGTGCTCCCATCGGTCTGCCGTCCGACCAAACCGTAAAGCCGTAGAGGTTCTGATCAGCCGTACCGCCTGTCGTGCGGTCAGGCGCGACAGAGGCCAGCACCGTATACTGTGTATACGTCCCGGGCAGCGCCGTGGTGCGCACATATTCGCTTGTGCCATTAAAATTAAGTGCTTCGCGGTGCAGCCCCGATGTCATATCTGCAAGGTCAAGCCCGCCCGTCAGCGTCCCGTTGTATCCGTTGCCGGAGCGGTCATAGGCGAGCGTATTGCTTGTCCATTCGCTATCAAACGTCCAGTGCAACAGCAGGCCGTCATGCAGCGGCGCACCGTAGTATATCTGCGGCGTTAATCCGCCGGACGGTGTGGACTGGTACAAACCACCTGCCTGCCCCCACCAGTTGCCGCGCGCCATCAGCGTTGCGCCATCAAGATCAACAGCCACATCTTCGAGCCCGTTGCCGTACAGGCTGTTGCCGCCGTCAGAACGCCCGCCGCCGCCAAGATCAATGTCCACGCTGCCAGCTGTGCTGTCGTCATAAAGAATAACGCCATGCTGCGTATTGCCTGTCATGCGCGATGCCGTCACAGCACCGGCAAGCGCGCCATCCTGACGGGCATAGAAACGCAGGCCGTTCCGGTTGTCATCGATGCGCAGGTTATTCACATTGGCATCGATATAACTGTTCAACCCCGCCGCTTCGATACGCAGGCCATCGCTGCCATTATTGACAAGCGAGAGGCTGCGCAAATTCAGCGTGCCCAGATCGGCACCGCCTGCGGCATAGGCATAAAGGCCATGCCGCGCCGCGCCATCAACGGTGAGGCCGGCAACCGTCACATCACTGCCCGTGACATAGATACCATCACCGTTTGCATTCAGGTTGGTAATGACCGGCGCGCTTGTGGATTCAAGCAACATCTGGCCGGAAAAATTCGCTCCGTCCGATGTCGTAAAACGCCCTGCATCGTAAATGAAATTAGTCCCAGAGCCGATCAATGCCTGATTGCTTTGCGCAAGCACGATGCCCTCCTGCATCCCTGCGCTGTCGCCGGTGCCCGCATGGACGTATATAATGTCACCTTCCCTGTCTGCGGCAACACCGGCAGCAGTGAGGGTATTGAAAGGCGTTTCCCGTCCGCCGTCACCACCTGCCCCCGCCGTGTTATCGACATGGAAAACCCGCTGGTTCATGCTGTCGAAGGCACTGAGTACCGGATTGCCGATGATGGGCGCAACGGCCACGCGCGCGGCTGTAATCACGTCAATATCGCGCTCGGGGCTTTCGTCCATCCGGCTTTTGAGGCCGAGCGTCTTTGCAGAAGATTTAGAGCCAAACGGAAAGCGCAGCGTTGCTTCGACAAAACCTTGTGCGCCGCGCTGGTTGTCGGTTTCAAATCTTGCGCCCAGCTGCACGTCCTGCGTGACCTCCGCAATCGCCCGCAAACGGATGCCCTGCAAACCCTCCACATCGCTGCCTTTAAAGGCGAAGCCGCCCGCCGCAACGCGGAAAGACTCCATCGGCCCGCGCAGCGCCTCAATCGGCAACGCAAACTCGATGTCAAAGCCGTGCAGCGGCTTTTCAACCAAAAGCCCGCCCGTATCGTAATAAATGCCGGTATCGGCAAGGTAGGGCGTGGTGGATGCCGCCGCAATTGCATAGCGTTCTTTTTGATTGGCGGGGACATAGGCGTTCAGCCTGATATCCAGCCCCTCGGTCAGATATTCAAAACCTGCCGTTGTCTGATAAAAGACAGAGCCGCGCGACGAACGCCGCCGGTCGAGCCAGCCATGCACGCCCAAAACCGCATCGCCGCTGTCTGACATCTGGCGGTATCCGGCACCGAAATTCCATTCCCTGTTGTCGCCATCATCGCCCATCAGCCTGACATCGCCATAAAAAACGCGGTCGCTGTCTTGTGCCAGCGGTACCCATGCTTCGGTCATCAGGATGGAACGCTCTGTGCCGTGGCGCCAATTGGCTTCAAGGCGCGGCTTGAACTGCTTTTGTTTTGGCGTTTCCGCTGCCGCCATAACCGGAGCGCAAAGCAGCGTCAGCCAGATGCCGACTATGGCAAGCTGAAGACTTAAAGGGCTGGTGACGTCACCGGAAGACATGGTTTAAAAAATATCCCGTATTTCAAATTACTTATTACAATTTCTTTTCACACATACAGTTAAGCGCATACTTTGATATGCGTCAAATTGAATATAAAGCCTCTTTTTAAATTATGTTAATAACAATGCCCGCGAACGACAGGCTGTTTTTTGAAATCTTCTTTCCCGTCAAAGCTGCTTTTTTCTGCGCCGCGGCATTTAACGATTGCCGCTGGCCAAAGCGGTGACGTATAAAAAAACAGCACATAACAACACATGCACAAAGGTTTTACGGTCATGGCAGAGCAAAAATATATCTTCACCAGTGAATCTGTCGGCGAAGGTCACCCCGACAAACTCTGCGACCGGGTTTCTGATGCCATCGTCGATGCTTATCTGAATGCCGATCCTTATGCCCGCGTTGCGGCTGAATGCCTTGCGACCACCGGTTTCCTCTGCATCGCCGGTGAAACACGCGGCCCCGCTTCCCTCACGCCCGATGTCATTGAAACCGTTGCCCGCCACGCCGTGCGTGATATCGGCTATAAGCAGGAAGAATTCCATTGGGAAAAAATCAAAGTCGACGTACGCCTGCATGCGCAATCTGCCGATATCGCGCAGGGCGTCGATGCCGCCGGTGACAAGGACGAAGGCGCGGGCGATCAGGGCATTATGTTCGGCTATGCCTGCCGTGAAACGTCAGAATTGATGCCGGCCGCAATCCAGTATTCCCACGCGATTTTGAAATCGCTGGCCGAAGCCCGCCACAGCGGCGCGCTGTACAAGCTGGGGCCCGATGCAAAAAGTCAGGTCAGCCTTGAATACGTTGCGGGCAAACCCGTGCGCGCGACTTCGGTTGTGGTCTCCACGCAACATGATGAGAGCCTGACAACCGAAGAGGTGCGCGAGATGGTGCGTCCCCATGTCGAAAACATCCTGCCCGAAGGCTGGATGTGCGACGAAAGCCAGTTCTACGTCAACCCGACCGGCCGTTTTGTGATCGGCGGGCCGGATGGCGATTGCGGCCTGACCGGACGCAAAATCATCGTCGATACCTATGGCGGCGCAGCGCCGCACGGTGGCGGTGCATTCTCCGGCAAAGACCCGACGAAGGTTGACCGTTCAGCTGCCTATGCCGCCCGCCATGCCGCGAAAAACATCGTGGCCGCAGGCCTTGCCGACCGCTGCACCATCCAGCTGTCCTATGCCATTGGCGTATCACATCCGATTTCGATTTTCGTCAATACGCATGGCACAGGCCGCTATGACGATGCCGCCTTGTCGCTCGCCTTGCAGGCCGTGGCAGACTTCCGCCCCCGTGCGATCCGTGAACGCCTCACCCTCAACAAGCCGATCTATGCCCGCACCGCAGCCTATGGCCACTTTGGCCGCGCGGCCGAGGCAGATGGCGGCTTCACATGGGAAAAGCTGGATCTGGTCGAGGCACTAACGAATGAAATCTCGTCCAAGAAATACAAGGACGCAGAACTGAGCGACAACGTCCGTGTGGCCGATTTCAAACGCTGATCCGCGCAGATACCATGACCGAAGCCGCGCAGCCCCAGCAACAGCGCCAATTCTATGGCCGCCGCAAAGGCAAGAAACTGCGTACGCAGCAGCAGGATGCCTATGAAAGCATCCTGCCTGCCGCAACGCTTGTCTTGCCTGCCGGTGACGCTGCCGTAAATCCCGCATCGTTTTTCGATACGCCCGTGAAACAGGTCTGGATGGAAATCGGCTTTGGCCACGGCGAGCATCTGGCATGGCATGCGCGGAACAATCCCGATGTTGGTCTTATCGGCTGCGAACCTTTTATCAACGGCATCGCCGCGCTGTGTTTGCAGATACGCGAGCATAACCTGAAGAACGTCCGCATCTGGCCGGATGACGCACGGCTGCTGCTGAGCCGCCTGCCCGCGCAGTCGCTTGACAGACTATTCATCATCAACGCCGACCCATGGCCAAAAAAGCGCCACCACAAGCGGCGCTTTATCCAGACCGAGATGCTGGACAAGCTGCACAGGCTTTTGAAGCCCGGTGCGGAATTTCGCATGGCGACCGATCACCCCGATCTGGCCGAATGGCTGGTGGAGAAAACCTGCACCCACGCCGGTTTTGACTGGCAGGCCACATGCGCCGCCGACTGGCAAACCCGCCCTGCCGACCTGCCGGAGACGAAATTCCAGCACAAGGGTCTCAAGGCCGGTCGCCCGACCGTATTCCTGAATTTCACGCGAAAATAGATTTTCATAAGAGAATCGCCCCTCCGCCGCAAATCCGTCACCACAAAGCAGCGTAAAATCACCCTT
>JAUXOC010000050.1 GCA_030682495.1 Alphaproteobacteria bacterium
GGCACAGTACGGGCTGTAATATAAGCAAGAGGGAGGGTCCAGAATATGCCCAGGATAAAAAAGAACACCGTCTTTTTTGGCAGGCGGTGCATCGTTATTCATTTACCCAGGCCGACAGCTGCCAAGTCCATTTTTTCAAGATGATCTCAGCGGTTTCTATCTGCCCGGCATCTAGCTTGGCAAAGGCAGCCTGAAGGGTTTCAATATCTCTATGAAGAGAAATAATATCAGCGCGATGAGACTTATAGGTCTCTTCGGACTTCATGCTTTCCAGAAATTCATTTGTTTTTATCAGGCAGCTCTGCACACCAAAAAAGTTTCCTGCGCCAACATAATTATTCGCGAGAGAGATGTAGTCGCGCGCCTGAATCGCCGTGGGGACATAGTCGTCGATTTTGATAGCGCGGTCACTCATTTCGGCCAGCAGTACCTCGGCATCTTTTAACCGGTCTGCAAGGATAGCCTCCTCTGCCTGCTTTAAAAAAGAAAAGGCCTGCCCGTCATCTAAATTCAGGGTGATGTAGATAATTTTCGCATGGCTTTCCGATCTGGTGTTTTTTACCCATCGTGGCCCGCTGCTTATGGTCAACGTTTCTAGAGAATGGGTTTCAATCGGGGAATAGTTTTTTCTCTGGCCGAGATCATCTGCGTATAGACCGCCGCCAAACTCGACTCTGGTCAACCGGCTTTGCGAGGCAGTGACTCTCGAGATGAGCGGCAGAAGATTACGGGCCGTGATGATTTTTTGCTTGGCAAGCTCGGGCTGTCTCAGGCTTAACTCTTTGCGCGCTTCATTAACGAATACAATAAAATTTTGCGCTGCTTTGCGCTCCTCGGCAAAGGGGGGCTCCTTTGTAGCGCTGTCATCGTCAGCATTGTTCGTGTGAGGCCGCTGCGGCGGTTCGGAAAAGGCAGGCAGTGCGAAAAAAAGACCCGTCATTATCAAAGAAGCGATAAAATAGATATTTAGCGATTTCATGGTGTCTTGCCTTGTATTTTTTGTGCAGCTTTTTCAGAGCTTGATCTATCTGCTCTCCCAGCTGCTCAGTGCAGTACATTCATAGAGACGCATTTCCATCTCTGTGAAGTTTCTGCAGGCTTTTGCGGTATCGGATCTTTGTTGTGCCCATTTACTGGGCACCGTCGTTTTCTTGGGGGTAAAGACGGAAGGCTGGACTTGCCGAAGAGGGGCTGCGGCAGTCTCTTTTGGTGACGTATCTGTTTGGGTGGTATCCATGTTAAAACACGCAAGCGTCAAAGTTTTCTGAGTGGGTGACATAATTTTCTACTTTCAAAAAAAACAGTTGCGTTTAGTGCGCGGGGAGAAGCGCATTAAGCAACGCGATGTTATTTTATAATGCTACGAAGCATCCATATCGATTGCTGATGCGCTGTAATGCGATCTGTCATCAGGCTTTCGCTCTCGTCATCTTTCGCTATGCGTGATTGCTCCTTGGCGGTCTGGCAGCTTTCAATGACACGGCGATGGAGGGTGATAAGATTGTGAACCATTTTGTCGGCGCGCTGATCGGCGCTCGTGTCTTTGACTGTTTCTTCCGATATCATACCCGAAATTTTTGAAATTCGATCTCCGGCAAAGGGGAGCGCGTAATGATCCAGCGCGCGGATACGTTCTGCGATATAATCAATTGATTTAAAAAGCTCGTTATATTGCTCGTCAAAGAGCTTGTGCAGCTGCACAAATTTACTGCCCTCCACGTTCCAGTGGTAGTGATGTGTGGTCAGGTACAGGGCATAAGTATCTGCCAGCACATGCTGAAAGCAATCTGCTGTTGCGTGGCTTTGCTCTCTTGAGCTGATCGATATAATTTCGCTTTTCATGACGTCTCTTTCTTTTTTTTTGTGTCGTGCCGGTCTCTGGTTTGGTCAGAAAATATCTTCTAGACCCACACAACAGAGATTAGATGGTCTTCAATTTCGTTTTCCCTGATCTCGTCCACTTCCTTTTCAAGAGCTGCGCAAACGCGGTCATTTGCGTTTTGTGGCAGATGGCGGCGCATAAACGCGAGTGTTTCGCCACCACCTAAAAGCGCAAGGCGGTCAAATGCTGCCTCCTGTTCTGCTTTTCCAAGCCAGACGGCCAGATGGTGCAGGAAATCGTTGTCAATCCCATCGACCGTCGGGAAAGGGTGTGTGCAGCAGGAATTTTCGTCGGCAACCCGCTCGATCCCGCTCTCGTTTTTCACGTATATATGTGCGCCTGTTATATCAGCGACGACAATCCAGTATGTCGGCGGTGCGGCTCCGCTTTTGTCTGCGGAGAGGCTTTCGTGCGTGCCGGGTACGGCCTGCTTTAGGGGGTGTGTCATTTTTTTTACCTTATATAGCGACTATTCCCGCTCTTTTTGAGAGGCCAAGTATGGCGATGGGTTTGTTTTACGCTCGTTAAAAGCGTTCTAAAAAGCCACTGATGATGATGAATGATCTATTCTATAGAACAATTATCAAGTAATCGGCGTAAGGGCGCGCCGTGAAATTTAGTGCACGGTATAAATATAGTATAAAAATGAGATTGCCGCGTAAGGGCAAATGAGCCGCTCTCTCAAGCAAAATCGGACTATTCCGGTGGTCGAGGAGACGGCCAATTTAACTTATGCCGCCAAAGAGAAGGCATAAGAGGCGTTTCCTCATTTTGGTTTGGGCAATTGGACGAGGGCTTCGCCTTCGAGAACGATCTTGTCCCTGACGAGGCATTCCGTACGCAAAATAGCGCGTCTTTTTTCAGCTATTAATTCCTGTACGGTGGCTTGGGCATAAACCGTATCGCCTACATATACCGGTGCGCGAAAATGCAAAGTCTGGCTGACATAAAGGCAGCCGGGGCCTGGCAGGCGGGTGCCGATGACTGTCGACAGCAGGCTTGCGGTCAGCATGCCGTGGACGACGCAGCGGCCGAAGACGGTATTTGCCGCATATTCTTCGTTCAGATGCATCGGGTTTGTGTCGCCACAAACGCCAGAGAAATTGCGCAGATCCGTATCGGTAATGGTGCGGCTGTAAACCGCATTCATGCCGACGCTGAGTTGCTCGAAAGAAAAGCCGTTCAGTTTATCGAGTTCCATGCTACCCCCTGATGTTAAATCCCGCATCGATATAAATCGTTTGCCCTGTCACGGTTTCCGCAGAGCCGGAAGCCAGAAAAGCGGCCATTTCGCCGATTTGCTGAATCGTGACAAGCTGGTGCAGCGGCGCACGCGCGGCGGCGTCCTCCATCAGCTTGTCGAAATCGGTGAGGCCGGAGGCGGCGCGTGTTTTGACCGGCCCTGCCGAAAGCGCATTGACACGAATTTTTTGGGTGCCCAGCTCAACCGCCAAATAGCGGACCGAAGACTCAAGCGCGGCCTTGACTGGCCCCATAATATTGTAATTGGTGACGACTTTTTCCGCGCCATAATAGCTGAGTGTCAAAACCGCACCGCCGCCGTGCATCAAGGGCTCTGCGCTCCGGCACAGGCGTATCAGCGAGTGGCAGGAGATATCCATGGCCTGCGCAAAGCCATCGGCGGAGCTGTCGGTGACCCGGCCATTGAGATCAGCCTTCGGCGCGAAAGCCACGGCATGTAAAAGAAAGTCAAGTTTCCCCCAACGCTGTTTGATCTCGGCGAAGAGGGCTTCCTGCTCTGTGGGCTGCGTCACATCCAGCTTCATGCAAATCGGCGCGTCCAGTTTTGCAGCCAGCGGGCGCACGTGCGGCTCTGCTTTTTCATTAAGATATGTCACGGCAAGCTCTGCCCCGTGCGCACGGAAAGCGGCAGCGCAGCCCCAGGCAATAGATGCCTCATTCGCAATGCCGACGATCAGGCCTTTTTTTCCAGACAACATCGCGTTCATGCTACTTTCTCCTTCGTCTCTTGAACTTGAGAGGATATTTTTCGGCTGGCGATAGCCTGAATTTGTGCGGTTGAGGTATCGGCTGCTTTTTTAACTGCGCCCTCCGCACCGCTGCCGATGCCTGCGGCATTTCCCTCGTCGGTATCGATATGCATTTCAGTGAAAGAGCCTTCCTTGACCCTTATCAGCGTATGCGCAAACGAGAGGCTGCGCGCGCGGTCTCCGATCGAGACAGTGACGAGGTCGCCATCGGCCAGGCGCATAGCGCGTGCATCCTGCGGTGACATATGAATATGCCTTGCGGCAACAATCAGGCCGCCCGTACGCACTTCACCGGCGGGGCCGCGCAACAGAATTTTTGGTGTGCCCTCAAGATCGCCTGAATGGCGCAAGGGCGCATCAACGCCAAGCGTGAAGCTATCTGTTTTTGAAATTTCTATTTGCGTACGTGCCCGTACAGGGCCGAGCACGCGGACTTTGCTGAAGCTGCCTTTGGGGCCCATCACTTCGACTGTTTCCGCCGCCGCCCAGCCGTCCGGTTGGTTAAGTGCGCGTTCTTTGGTGAGTGTATATCCCGCCCCGAATAAATGCTCTACGTCCTGCTGCGAGAGATGGACATGGCGGGCAGAAACAGCAACCGGAATGCGCCGCAGTGCGGAATCCTGTATCGCAGGCTGTGCCGAAAGGAGAGACTGGACTTCCTCCGCAATCATCAGTTGCTCGCATGTCTGTGTCACGATAATGCGTACGCGGGAATCTGCCGCCTGAACCTGGGGTGCTTCGAAGCCTTTAAGCTGCACGGCAGCATTTTTATCTTCGTGCAGATAAAGCCCGAGAAAATCGAGCCGCTCGCATATCCTGCGGCGCATATCTGCCGCATTTTCGCCGATGCCGCCCGTAAAAGCGAGTATGTCTATACCGCCCATGGCGGCCGCATAGGCGCCGATATATTTTCTGACCCGATAGGCATAGACCTGTATCGCAAGCTGCGCATCGGCATCGCCTGCGGCGGCTTTTGTCTCGATGTCTCTGTAATCGGCACTGCCGCCCAAGGCGCGCAAACCGCTGTCGTGATAAAGTTTCTGTTCGATAGCGGCGGCGTCAAGTCCGGTCTCGCGGGCGATAAAGGCGAAGGCGCCAGGGTCGATGTCTCCGCTGCGGGTGCCCATGACAAGCCCTTCAATCGGTGTCATGCCCATGGATGTATCGACGGAAATGCCGCCGCTGATCGCGCAAATGCTGGCGCCGTTGCCAAGGTGGCAGCTGATAATTTTAAGCTGGGAAACATCACGCTTGATCTCTTGCGCTGCCCTGAGCGCGACATATTTATGCGATGTGCCGTGAAAGCCATAACGGCGCAGGCCTTTTTCTCGCCATTCTTTTGGCACGGCATAGGTATAGGCGTAATCGGGTATGCTGTGGTGAAAAGCCGTATCGAAAACCGCGATCTGCGGCAGGCCGGGCCAGACGCTACGCGCTGACTCTACGGCCAGCAGATTGGCGGGATTGTGCAGTGGCGCGAGTGGCGTGCAGTTTTTTATGGATTGAAGCAGAGCATCGTCAATCAAGGCCGGATCCGCGAAGTTGCCACCGCCATGCGCGATACGGTGTCCGATCGCTTCTATTTCCTGAAAGCCGAATTCCGCAAGAATTTCGGGTACGCGTGCAATCGCCTCGGCAAGTGTTGCGACGGGTTCTTGCCGCTGCTCTTCTGTACCTGTTTCGCCGCCGGAGCGAAAATGAAATGTGGCCTCTCCGCTGCGGAAATTTTCAAAGGCGGCTTTGAAGATGCGGCTATCCTGCCGCGCCATATCGAATACGCCGATTTTGAGACTGGAGCTTCCGGCATTGAATACAAGTATTTTCATGAGTGCTCGTTGCCTTTTTCTGAGAGGATGAGACTGGTTTTTACGCGTGCCCTATCGCGCGCAAGGCGCAGCTGCTTCTCTAGTTCGATGATGACAAATAGCGCAACGCCGATGCCAATGACAAGAAAGCCGTCTTTGATGGGCATGGATTCTGTACCGAAAATCTTTTGCAAGGGCGGTAAATAGGTGAAGGCGAGCTGCGCTGCCGTGACAGCGATGACCGTCATCCAGATGACGGGCGTACCGCGTACCGCTTTCCATGTCAAAGACGTTCCGTAGATATTGCGTACGAAAAACAGATGAAATATTTCCATGCTGACGATGGCATTGACAGCCAGCGTTCTGGCCAGTTCGGGGCTGTCGCCACGTGAAACAGAATAGCTGTATATGCCATAGACGCCCGCAAGAAACAGTGCCGACACAAGGCCGATGTGCCACAAGAGACCTGCATTCAAAATCGGTGTGGCGCGAGGCCTTGGCGGCCGCCGCATGGTGTTTTCTTCGGTAGGCTCGAACGCGAGCGCGAGGCCCAGCGTGATGCTCGTGACCAGATTAACCCATAGAATTTGTATAGGCATTACCGGCATCGAGAGGCCGAGCAGAAGCGCCAAGATAATGATCATCGTTTCGCCGGCATTTGTGGGCAACGTCCAGCCGATGACCTTACGAATGTTATCGTAAACTGTACGGCCTTCGCGCACCGCCGCCACGATAGAGGCGAAATTATCGTCTGCCAATACGAGTTCGGCGGCTTCTTTGGCCGCTTCGCTTCCCTTAAGTCCCATGGCAATGCCGATATCCGCGCGTTTGAGGGCGGGGGCGTCATTAACGCCATCACCTGTCATGGCCACGGTGAGGCCATGTGATTGCAGCGC
>JAUXOC010000059.1 GCA_030682495.1 Alphaproteobacteria bacterium
GCCGCAATAATCCGGGCGGCACCACGGCAGTGTCCTGCTGCGGCGCGAACCCCGGCATGGTGTCGTGGTTTGTGAAACAGGCGCTGGTAGACGTGGCGCGCGATTGCGGGCTGACGTTTGATGTGCCAAAAACGCGCGACGGCTGGGCGCAGCTGATGCAAAAAGCGGGCATCAAAGGCATCCACATCGCCGAGCGCGATACACAGCGCAGCAAAAACCCCAAGAAAATGGGCGTTTTCGTCAATACATGGTCGGTCGAGGGCTTTATTTCCGAAGGCCTGCAACCGGCCGAGCTGGGCTGGGGCAGTCATGAAAAATGGTTCCCGCCCACGGGCAAGCGCCACGAAACAGGCTGCAAATCCGCGATCTACCTGATGCAACCGGGCGCGAATACGAAGATACAAAGCTGGTGCCCGACGCCGGGTCCGCAATACGCGTTTTTGGTCACGCATAACGAAGCGATTTCGATTGCCGATTATTTTACCGTCGGCGCGGGCGATGCGCCCGAATACCGCCCGACCTGCCATTACGCCTATCATCCGTCGAACGATGCGGTTCTGTCGGTGCATGAAATGTTCGGCAGCAGCGGTAATGTACAAAAGCAGCATCATATTCTCGATGAAAACGAAATCATCGACGGCGCGGACGAGCTGGGTGTGCTTTTGTACGGCCACGCCAAAAATGCCTATTGGTACGGATCTCAGCTAACCATCGAAGAAACGCGCGCGCTTGCCCCGTATCAGAATGCTACGGGGCTGCAAGTCACCTCTGCCGTGCTGGCGGGGATGGTCTGGGCGCTCGAAAACCCCGAAGCGGGCATTGTCGAGACGGACGAGATGGATTTCCAGCGTTGCCTTGATATCCAGAAACAATACCTCGGCCCCGTCAAAGGCTATTACACCGACTGGACGCCGCTTGTGAACCGTCCCGGCCTCTTCCCCGAAGACATCGATACCGATGACCCGTGGCAGTTCCGCAATATTCTGGTACGCTAATCTGGTGCGCTAAACGGCAATACCTGAAAACAAAAAACCGCGCCCGTCAAACGGCGCGGTTTTTTTGTATAGTGCTGCGATTAATCCGGCTTTTTCGGTGCGCGGGCAAGAAGGCGGTCGCCCAGCCAGAGCGGTAGCGCCGCGACCAGCCGCGACAAGATCAGCATCGGCAGCGGGAAAGCAATGCGTGCGCGGTTTTTATCAATCCCTTTTTTGATGCAGGCGGCGGCTTTTTCTGCATTCATTAAAAATGGCATGGTGAAATTATTCACTTCGGTCAGCGGGGTTTTGATAAAGCCGGGGAAGATCACCGATACTTTGACACCTTCGGGTGCCAGCAGCGGACGCAGTGCTTCGCCCAGCGCGCGCACGGCCATCTTGCTGACGCTATAGGCGGGGGCGTTCGGCATACCGCGCCAGCCCGCCATCGAACTCATCAGCACGATATGACCGGCCTTGCGCGCCTTCATGCGTTCTATCAGCGGCATGACGGTATGCAGCGTGCCGTCGAGGTTGGTCTGCACAATCCCGTAAAATCCCGCTCCCGCCGCGCTGCCGCCGGAGATACCGGCATTGGCGATCGCGATATCAATCGGGTAGGCGTCATCCCATTTTTCAACAACCTCGCCAAAGGCCAGTTTGTCGGTGACGGGTACGGTGCTGATCTCGACCTCTGCCCCGCGGGTGCGGCAATCGCTGGCCACGCGCTCCAGCCGGCTGATATCGCGGCCGGTCAGCAAAAGCCGGGTGCCGCGGGCGGCATAGGCGAGGGCGAGGGCATAGCCGATGCCGCTGGAGGCGCCGGTGATGAGGAGCGTGCGTTCGTTTGTCATATCGTCAAAACTTTCGGGCTATGGACGGGGCTGCAAGCTTGTATCCGCCTGTGGTGCAGGTTATAACAAGTCTTCACAAAGATTCTCAGAGGCAGTGTAAAAGAAAGATGATGGCCGCAGCAAGCATCACCACATTTCCCGCCGCTACAGCGCAGACGCTCAAGCGCCGCGGGATCATGCTGGTGCTCGCCTCCCCGCCCGGCGGTGGCAAAACGACTGTCAGCCGCGCCATTGCCGAACAAGATCCGCAAACCCTGATTTCTGTCTCCGCCACCACCCGCGCCATGCGCCCGGGCGAGGTAGACGGTACGCATTACTATTTCGTCAGCCGCGAAAATTTCGAAGACATGATCGCCAAGGGCGACATGCTGGAACATGCGCTGGTCTATAACAATTATCTGTACGGTACGCCCAAGGCGCCGGTTGAAAAAGCACTCAGCGAAGGCCGCGATGTGCTGTTTGATATCGATTGGCAGGGCAACCGTAAACTGAACGAGACCGCCCCCACGGACGTGGTGTCGGTCTTTTTGTTGCCGCCATCATGGCAGACGTTGGCCGACCGCCTGCACGGGCGCAAGCAGGACAGTGAAGAAGAAATCGAACGCCGCCTCGGCAAGGCGCACGACGAAATCGCCCATTACGGCGAATTCGATTACGTCATCGTCAACAACGACCTGCAAGATACGATCACGCAGGTGCGCGCGATACTCGAAGCCGAACGCAGCCGTCGCCAGCGCCTGACCGACGTTGCCGATTTTGTTGCGACGTTGAAGCCGTAAATTTCCGTTATCCCTGAAGCTTTTCCAGTGCCTCGGCCATGCGCACGAAGCCTGCGATGTCTATTTCCTCGGCGCGTGCGGTACCTGCGATGCCGGCGGTTTCCAGCAGGGCGGTTTCATCAATGCCGAGCGATTTCAGGCTTTGCCGCAGCATCTTGCGCCGCTGGCCAAAAGCGGCGGCGGTGAGGCGTTCCATCGTTTTCAGCGGTACGGTATCGGCGCGGCCTTCTTTGGGTACGATATGCACAACGCTCGACGTCACTTTTGGCGGCGGCGTGAAAGCGGCGGGGGGGATGTCGAAGAGTTTATGCGCATGGCACAGCCACTGCGTCATCACCGACAAACGTCCGTAATCTTTTGTGCGCGGTGCGGCGACAATGCGCTCGGCGACTTCTTTTTGAAACATCAAGGTCATGCTTTTGAATTTTTCGGCATGGCGCAGCCAGTCCAGCAGCAAAACGGTGGCAATATTATACGGCAGATTGGCGACGAGCGCGCGCGGCGCAGGGCAGAGCGCGGCATAATCAACCTTCAGCGCGTCTTCGGGTAAAATCGTCAGCCGTCCGTTCGCCGCCGCAACCAGTTCTTGCAGCGCGGCCACACAGCGGTCGTCGCGTTCAATCGCATAGATATGTGCCGCGCCGCTTTGCACCAGCGGGCGGGTCAGGCCGCCGGGGCCGGGGCCGATTTCAATGACATTGACGCCCGAAAGATCCCCCGCACCGCGCGCGATGCGTGCCGTGAGGTTAAGGTCGAGCAGAAAATTCTGGCCAAGGTTTTTTTTGGCATTCAGCCCATGCCGCGCAATAGTATCGCGCAGCGGCGGCAGTGCATCAATCGTGGCGGCATCGGTGGACGGGCCGGTCATAAATCAGAAACGCTGTTCGATAAAGGCCGTTGCGCGCAAATCGCGCAGATAACGCTCGGCCATCTGCTCCAGCCGCTGCAGGCCAAGGCGGCTGGCGACTTCTTCGCGCTGCATTTCATTTGCCGACGGTGTCGCTGTGGGGGCGGCTTCGCCCGTGATGACTTTGGGCGCATCGACATTGCGCGCGTCCGGCGCGGGCGCGTCACTGGCAACAAGGCCGGGGCGGGTGTCTGGCGCGGCGGGTGCTGTCATCATGGCCGTTGGCGCGGGCAGGCCTTTTTGCCGCGTTTCGCGCAGGAACAGCAGATGATAGCCTTTGTCGGTACGGATCGGATCGCTTAGCTGACCCGGCTGCAAGGTGGCGACAACGCTGCCGAGCGCGCTGTCCAGTACGCCTTCTTCAATCCAGCCGATGTCGCCGCCGGTTGCGGCGCCGGGGGCTTCGGAAAATTCACGGGCGGCTTGTGAAAACGGGCGGCCCTTACGGATTTCGGCGGCGAGTTTTTCGCCCAGTTCGCGCGCGTTCTTTTCAGTTGCGGGGCCGTCAAAAGATAAAAAGATTTCGGCAAGGCGGTATTCCGCACGTCCCGAGCCACGTTGCAGGCGGTCGACTTCGGTGTCGATCTCGCTTTCGGAAATGGTGATCTGCGGGCGCAGCTTGCGGCGTACGACCTGGTTCCACGCGATTTCGGCGGCGATTTGCTCTTCGATGGTGGTCAGGTTGACGCCGGCGCGCATCAGCTGTTCGCGGAATTGGGGGGGCTCCATTTTGTTTTGTGCGGCGATGGTGGCAAAACCCAATTCGACATCTTTCGGATTGACGACGATGTTCAGCGCCTTGGCTTCCTGCATCTGCAATCTTTCATCGACCAGACGGTATAGCGCTTGTTGCAATACGCGCTGCTTGGCTTCTTCTGGCAGGTTGGGCGGCGCGCCCAGCATGTAAAGACGCATGCGGTCTTCGATATCGCTGAAGGTAATAATATCCTCGTTGACCACGGTGGCGATGCCGATGCGGCCAACCGGCATACCGGCGGCGGCGCTTTTCGCGCTCTTGGCTTTTTTATCCGGCGCGGCAAAGGCGGCGGGGGCGGCGATGGCGGCAAAAGCCAGCGCGGCGCAGGTGGCGAAAACGGCAAGACGGAGCGAAGCGGTCACGGAGAATCTTCCTTATTGTAGAGTGGTTTCGCCACGCAGGCGGCTGCCTGCATCATATAGCGAAGAAGCGGCAAAGGCCAGACCGCGCCGAGGCCTGAAAAATAATGTTTTTTTAGGCTCTTTTGCGGTATTGGTCCAAATAAAGCGGCAGAATCCCGCCCATGGCCGTCAGCGCAACGCCGAGGTCGGCAAGGCCGGGCAGGGTGCCGGTTGCAACATTGTCTTCGCCCAGACTGCGCACCTGATCGACCGTCAGCGGCGGCGTCGGGCACAGTCCGCCGAAAACACAGTTGGCTTTGGCTAGCGGCGCGGGCTGGGCAATAAAGCCCCGCTGCCGGTTGGTGACGGCCAGCATCGTCTCCAGAAGCGCGCGGAAGGTCATGATCTGCGGGCCTGCCAGTTCAAATGTTTTTCCGGCGTGTTTTTGTATCTCGCCGCAGGAAACAAGCTTCAGCACAGCCTGCGCAACATCGCCGACATAGACGGGTTGAAAACGGGTCTTGCCGCCCATGACCAGCGGCAGCAGTGGGCTCATCCGTGCCATACGGGCGAAGCGGTTAAAGAAATCATCTTCGGGGCCAAAAACAAGGCTGGGACGCAGGATGATCGCATCCGCAAAGGCGCGGCGCACGGCGGCTTCGCCTTCTGACTTGCTGCGCCCATAGTTGGATGCGGCCTGCGGTGCAGCGCCGAGGGCCGAGATATGGATCAACTGCCGCACGCCTGCTTCGGCGGCGGCATGGGCAATACGCTGCGCGACCAGGTGATGCAGGTTGTCAAAGGTGCTTTTGCGCCCGCGTTCAAACAGAATCCCGATCAGGTTGATGACATGCGTGCTGCCTGCCAGCGCACGTGCGACCGATGCCGCGTCATGCACATCACAGGAAACCGGCGTGATCTGCCCGACATCGCCGCAGGGCTTCAGGAAATAGGCGCTGGCCGGACTGCGCGTGGCGAGGCGGATTTGCGCGCCGGTTTTGGCCAGCGCCTGCACGATATGACGGCCCAGAAATCCTGTGCCGCCGAAAAGGGTGATCATGTTGCGCTGCGCTGTCATGGATATCTCCTGAAATAATGCCTGAAATGAAATAGTCTGAAAAAGATGAAGTCAATGCGCGCCTAATTTTTCTCCTTGCTGACGAAACTGTCCATGATTTTCTTGCGTCCCGTCTTGTCGAATTTGATATCCAGCTTGTCGCGGTCGGTGGAAACCACCGTGCCGCCGCCGAATTTCTGGTGAAAGACGCGGTCGCCCGGTGCAAAGCCGCCTTCGGATTCCAGATGCGGGCTGACCTGCGAAATAGAATTGTCGATGAGCGGCGCCCGTTTGCCGCGGAAACCCTGCGCCCCGCCGCCGCCATATCCGCCCCCGCCGTACCCGCCGCCAAAGCTGCCGCTTTGCGGGCTCAGGCCGGTTTCAACGACAGCATCGACATGTTCTTTCGGCAGCTCGTCAATAAAACGTGACGGCAGGCAGGACGTCCAGCTGCCGTAAATCATGCGGTTGGCGGCAAAGGAAATTGTTGCGCGTTTGCGCGCGCGGGTGATGCCGACATAGGCGAGGCGGCGCTCTTCTTCCAGTCCCGCAACGCCGTTTTCATCCATGCTGCGCTGGCTGGGGAAGACGCCTTCTTCCCAGCCCGGCAAAAACACAACGTCAAATTCCAGCCCCTTGGCGCTGTGCAGGGTCATGATCGATACCATATCGCCGCTTGCCTGCTCCTGATTTTCCATGACCAGCGCAACGTGTTCAAGGAAGGCATCCAGACTGTCGAATTCTTCAAGGGCGGAGACGAATTCTTTCAGGTTTTCCAGCCTGCCCGCAGCCTCCGGCGATTTGTCAGCTTGCCACATGCCGGTATAGCCGCTTTCGTCAAGGATGATGCCCGCCAGCTCGCCCTGCGTCAATTCACGCATCTGGTGGCGCCAGCGGTCAAAATCAGATACCAGCGTGGTCAGCGTCTGTTTCACCTTGGGCTTGAATTCGTCGGTTTCCAGTAGTCGCCGCAGCGCGCCAAACAGCGAGAGGCTCTGGGCGCGGGCATAGCGGTTGAGCGTCTGCACCGTCGCATCACCGATACCGCGCTTGGGCACATTGATGATGCGCTGGAAGGCAAGGTCATCGTCCGGCTGTACGGTCACGCGCAGATAGGCGATGGCATCGCGGATTTCCTGCCGCTCGTAAAACCTGAGGCCGCCGATCACGCGGTAGGGAATGCTTTCGCGGATAAACCGCTCTTCGAATTCCCGCGTCTGGAAACCGGCGCGCACAAGGATGGCGATATCGCGCAGCTTCACGCCGCGCAGCTGCAGGGATTCGATATCGCTGGCAATTGTCTGCGCTTCCTGCTGGCCGTCCCAGACGCCGCGCAGCTGTACGGGATCGCCGTCTTCATCCGCGCTCCATAGTTCCTTGCCAAGACGTCCGCGGTTATGCGCGATAACGCCGTTTGCCGCCGAGAGGATATTTTTGGTCGAGCGGTAGTTTTGCTCCAGCCGCACCACGTGCGCGCCGGGGAAATCCTGATCGAATTTGAGGATATTGCCGACCTCTGCCCCGCGCCAGCCGTAGATGGATTGGTCATCGTCACCAACGCAGCAGATGTTTTTATGCTTCTGCGCCAAAAGCCGCAGCCACAGATACTGCGCAACGTTGGTGTCCTGATATTCGTCGACAAGGATGTATTTGAACTGGTTCTGGTAGCTTTCCAGCACATCCGCGTTTTTCGGGTCGCGCAGTAGCGTCACGCAATGCATCAGCAAGTCGCCGAAATCGCAGGCGTTTAAAATCATCAGGCGTTCCTGATATTGTGCGTAAAGTTTCGGCAGCTTGCCCTCGGCAAGGTCGCCCGCTTCGCCCGCGCCGATTTGTGACGGCGGCAGGGCGCGGTCTTTCCAGCGGGAAATGACCGAAAGCAACAGGCGCGGCGGGCATTTTTTGACGTCGATATTCTCTGCCTCCGCCAGTTGCTTTAAAAGACGCAGCTGGTCGTCGTCATCCAGGATGGTGAAATTGGTTTTCAACCCCACACGCTCCGCATGACGGCGCAGCATGCGCGCGCAAAGGCTGTGGAACGTGCCGAGCCACCAGCCCTCCACGGCGCGGCCGCCCAGCATGTCGGATACGCGATGTTTCATTTCCGCCGCGGCCTTGTTGGTGAAGGTGACAGCCAGCACCTGCGCCGGTCCTGCGCGGCCTGTGGTCAGCAAATGGCCAAGGCGGGTTGTCAGAACACGCGTTTTACCCGTACCGGCACCGGCCAGCACCAAAAGCGGCCCGTCCAGCGTTTCGACCGCCTGCCGCTGCGCAGGGTTCAGGCCGTCAAGATATGAAAAACGATTTGTCTGTTCAGGGAGCATGGCCTGCTTTTTTCGCTGTCTGGTTTTTTTGCAGCATCTGGGGAACCGGATACTATGGTTATCTGTTCGCGATACAGATTCCCCTCACCGTTTTGTCTATAGCAGACACAGATGGCGAAAATCTTCAAAAAAACGCCTGTTTTTCCAAATCGGCCTTGTAAGGCCAGCGGAGGCGGGTATAAATATGACAGGCAGCCCAAGGCGGGCTTTTACATCCAGAGGAGTTTTTATAATGCGTGGTCGTTCCTTCCAAATTTTCAGCATGCTGGCGCTGGTCCTGATGCTCGGTGCCTGCACCAACAAAGATAAAGGCGGCGTTGTCGGTGACGGCAGCCTTGGCGCCGAAGACCGCGTACAGGTCAGCGACGGCATTGATCGCTCCGGCCTCGGTGGCGTAACGCCCGGCACGCAGCAAGATCTCGTTGTCAACGTGGGCGACCGCGTTTTCTTCGGCTACGACCAATTCGACCTGACGCCCGAAGCGCGCGGCACGGTTGAACGTCAGGCACAGTGGATGAAAACCCACCAGAACGTGACCGTCATCGTTGAAGGTCACTGTGACGAGCGCGGCACACGCGAATACAACCTGGCACTGGGCGAAAAACGCGCCATGGCCGTGCGTAACTATCTGATCGCCAACGGCGTTGCGCCGAACCGCGTCCAGACCATTTCGTATGGTAAAGAACGTCCGGTTATTCTGGGTTCCGACAACACGTCCTGGGCGCAAAACCGCCGCGGCGTTCTGGTCGTCCAGTAATCGCCTGATACAACCGAAAGGCTTAAGACGTGGTACACGCATCCCGTCCCAGCAGCAAACGGCATAAAACAGGGCTCCTGCTTATCGCAGGGGCTCTGTTTGCCGTGCTGATGACGGCGGAGGCGACAGCCGGTTTCAGCCAGAATGCCGATACGGGTCAGCTGATGGGCCGTATCAACCAACTTGAAAACCAGATTCAGACGCTCAGCCGCGCGGTATACCGCGGCAAAGCGCCAAGCCCCGCCGAAGCCGCCGCCTTTTCCGGCACGAGCGATACCGGTGCGCTTGCGAATATCGAAGTGCGCCTCAGCCAGCTGGAAACCCAGCAGCGCCAGCTGACCGGCCAACTGGAGCGGATGAACCACGACATCCAGCAAATGAAAACGCGCCTTGACCGCACGCTGACCGATAACGAGCAACGCTTCCAGCAGCTGGAACGTGGCGGTACGCGCAGCGGTGCGGTAACGGGCAATACAGGCGGCGCTGTCGCCTCGGGCGAACTTTATGCGGAAGACGTGACCGCGCAGGTGGCGCGCAGCAGTGGCAACGGCACGGCGCGTACGCTCGGTACGGTCGGCGGCGCGCGCGGCGGCAGCGATCCGGCAAATATCCTCTACGACAATGCTTTCAGCGACATCCGCGAAGCGAAATACGAAGCCGCCGAAGACAAGTTCAAACGTTTTATGGCGATGTATCCGAGCCACGCGCTGGCCGCCAATGCGCAATACTGGCTGGCCGAAACCTATTACGTGCGCGGCAATTACCAGCAGGCTGCGCGCATGTTCGCGCAGGGTTATCAGGATTATCCCAAGGGCAGCAAAGCGCCTGACAGCTTGCTGAAGCTTGGTCTGTCGCTCGGCCAGCTCGGTAAAAAAGAAGACGCCTGCCTGTCCCTCGCGCAGCTGAAAAAAGAATATGCGGGTGACCAGAGCCCCGTTATCCGCCGCGCCGATCAGGAATCAAAACGCCTTGGCTGCAAATAAAGCCGCCGCGCAATCTATGAATACCCCCGACATCATCACCGACAAAGCCTTTGACGAGGCGCTGGATCGCTGCGGGCTTTCAGCGTGCTCTGCACTGGCGTTGGCTGTTTCGGGCGGCGGCGACAGCATGGCGCTGGCTGTGCTGTGCGCGCGCGTGCTGCTGCCGCGCGGTGTGCGGCTCAAAGCTTATACGGTCGATCACGGTTTGCGCAGCGCTGCGCGCGCCGAAGCAGAGGCGGCGGGCAAAACGCTTGCGGCGCTGGGCATTGCACACGAAATTCTGGTCTGGACAGAGGGCAAGCCGCAAACCCATGTGCAGGAACGCGCGCGCGCCGCGCGCTATGCGCTGCTGGCCGATGCCTGCCAGCGCGACGGTTTCGATGTGCTTTTGACGGCGCATCAGGCCGAAGACCAGATGGAAACGCTCTGGATGCGTCTTGCGCATGGCAGCGGGCTGGATGGTTTGGCGGCTATCGCGCCGCAGCGGCCGCTTTCGGGTACTTTAAAGCTTGTGCGCCCGCTGCTCGGCTTCAGCCGCGCCGCCTTGCGCGACTCCTGCCGCGCCGCACAGGTCGAATGGGCGGAAGATCCGACGAACGAAAACATGAAATACCTGCGCGTCCGCCTGCGCGGTTTCGAAGAGATCCTTTCTGCCGAAGGGCTCACGCCCGCGCGGCTGTCACAGGTCACGCAAAAACTGGCCGATGCGCGCAGCGCGCTGGAATATATCGCCGCAGAAAAAGCCGCCGCCTGCGCGGGGGTTTATCCGGAAGGTTACGTGCGGCTTGATGCTGCCGCCCTTTTGGCATTGCCGGACGATCTGGTGCGGCGGGTGCTTTCACGCCTGCTCTTGCGGGTGGCGCCATCGGACTATCCGCCCGGCTTCGATCTTGTCGAAAACCTGCGCCGCGATCTTGCGCGGGCGGCGTTCGTGGGGGCGACGGGGTTTGGCTGCGATTTGTCTGCGCAAGAGGATGGCGGCGTTCTGATCGTCCGTGAAGCCGCCGCGCTGCCGCCACCTGCACCGCTCAGCGGCGCGCCAAGGCAGGTCTGGGACCGGCGTTTCGTGCTGTCCGGCCTGCCGCCCCGCAGCGGCGAATCTCCTGTGCTGGCCGCGCTGGGCGTGGCGGGGGTTGCGGCGTTAAGGAAACAGGCGGCGGGTGATAAAAATATTCTCGCCGCGCTGGAACGCCTGCCCGGCAAGGTGCGCGCCACGTTGCCCGCGCTCTGGCTAGATGAAAAACTCCTGTGCGTTCCGCACCTTAGCTGGCATGATGCGGCGGCGGGGGTGGATTGCACCGGCCTGCGCGTCACTTTTCCTGCGGAAGCCGGCAGTCTTTCGACGGGCGGTGATTGTTTCGAAGGTGCCTAAGGCTATATAATTGAATAAGTAACGGTTTTTTTAAGCGAAGACGAATAGGGGCTGGCATGAGAGAGCAAAACGACAACGACAATCAAGGCGGCAACCCAAACCCGATGGGACGCAATCTTATCGTCTGGATGGTGATCGTGCTGATGCTGGTCGCCATGTTCAATATGTTCAGCCGCGATCAGGCCGGCATGGCGGGGCTGAAAACCATGCCCTATAGCGATTTCATCGCGCAGGTCGACAACAAGCAAATTCAAAGCGTCACCATCGTCGGCGATACGATGCAGGTGCGCAAAACCGGCGGCGAGCAAATGGCCGTCGTCATCCCGCAGAATACCGATGTGGTCAGCCGCATCGAAGGCAAGGGCGTTGTGATCGATGCGAAGCCGGATACCAGCGGCTCGCCCACATTGTTCAGCGTTCTGTTGTCGTGGTTCCCCATGCTGCTTCTGATCGGCGTGTGGATTTTCTTTATGCGCCAGATGCAGGGCGGCAGTAACAAGGCGATGGGCTTTGGCAAATCAAAAGCCAAACTGCTGAACGAGAAAAACGGACGTGTCACCTTCGCCGATGTGGCGGGCGTGGAAGAAGCGAAATACGAACTTGAAGAGGTTGTCGAGTTTCTGAAAGATCCGCAGAAATTCCAGCGTCTCGGCGGCAAGATCCCCAAGGGTGTTTTGCTGGTGGGCCCGCCGGGTACGGGTAAAACGCTCATCGCGCGCGCGGTTGCGGGCGAGGCGGGCGTACCGTTCTTCACCATCTCCGGCTCCGACTTCGTTGAAATGTTTGTGGGCGTCGGTGCCAGCCGCGTGCGTGATATGTTTGAACAAGGCAAGAAAAACGCGCCCTGTATTATTTTTATCGACGAGATCGATGCCGTTGGCCGTCACCGCGGTGCAGGCCTTGGCGGCGGCAATGACGAACGTGAACAGACGCTCAACCAGATGCTCGTCGAAATGGACGGTTTCGAGGCGAACGAGGGCGTCATCCTAATCGCCGCCACCAACCGCCCCGATGTGCTTGACCCCGCGCTTTTGCGTCCCGGCCGTTTCGACCGTCAGGTTGTCGTGCCGAACCCCGATGTTAACGGACGTGAACGTATCCTCAAGGTGCATATGCGCAAAGTGCCGCTCGGCCCCGATGTCGATGCGCGCATCATCGCACGCGGCACGCCCGGTTTTTCGGGCGCGGATCTGGCGAACCTTGTGAACGAAGGTGCATTGCTCGCGGCGCGCCGCGCCAAGCGTGTGGTTGGCATGGCTGAATTCGAAGACGCCAAGGACAAGGTCATGATGGGGGCAGAGCGCCGCTCTATGGTGATGTCCGAAGCCGAAAAGAAACTGACGGCTTACCACGAAGCCGGCCACGCCATCGTCGCGTTGCATGAACCGTCGTCCGACCCGATCCACAAGGCGACGATCATTCCGCGCGGACGTGCGCTCGGTATGGTCATGCGTCTGCCGGAAGGTGACCGCCTGTCGGTGTCCAAGGAAAAACTGCATGCCGACCTTGCCGTTGCCATGGGCGGACGTATTGCCGAAGAGCTGATCTTCGGTGCGGAAAAAGTCACCACCGGTGCCTCGTCGGATATTAAAATGGCGACCGACATGGCGCGCCGCATGGTCACTGAATGGGGCATGAGCCACGAGATGGGCCCGATCCACTACGGCTCCGACCGCGAAGAGGTTTTCCTCGGCTATAGCATGGGCAACCCGAAAAATATTTCCGGCACGACCGCCGCGAAAGTCGATGCGGAAGTAAAACGCATTGTCGAGGACGCCTATGTCAGCGCCAAGAAAACCCTGACCGACAACATGCATGAACTGCATGCGCTGGCCAAAGCACTGCTGGAATATGAATCGCTGAATGGCGAAGAAATTCCGCGCGTCATCAAGGGCGAGGCGCTTAACCGCACATCCCCCGAAGAAGACGCCGAGGAGCGCCGCAAGCGCGCCAAAGCAGGGTCTGTCCCCACCGCAGGCGGTATCGACCTCGGCACACCCGATCCGGCGCCACAGGGCGGATAAGGCTAACCTATTGCTTTAAAAAAGAAAAAGCCGCCTTAACGGGCGGCTTTTTCCGTTCCAGGCAGATGTTGTCAGAACATTGACAGGCTGGCCTCGGGGGCTTAAGCTTTGCCGTTTTCAGAATAATAGAAAGAACAGGCAAGCGATGTTTACGCTGGCATCCAAAATCCGCACGGCGATTATGAACGACGATGTGCCCGCGCTGGAAAAGCTGACCGCCGGACGCAATCCCGCCGCGCTGACGGTATGGGAAGGTCATAGCGGGCTTTTCACCGCCGCGCGCAAAGGCAAACGTGCTGCGGCGCAGTTCTTTATCGAGAACGGCAGCGACCCGAACAGGGACGAAGGTTACTGGAGCCCCCTGCAATGCGCGGCCTATTACGGGCGGCTTGAAATCGTCGCCATGATGATCAAGGCGGGTGGTGACCCCAACCGCCGCGACAATAACGAGAAAACCGCGCGCGATCTGGCCGAGGGACGCGGCTTCAAAGACATCGTGACTCTGCTGACGCCTTATATGAAAGACCCCTTGGCGGCGCTGATGCCGGAGAGCGCGGCGCGCGAAGGGACAGCGGAAAAACCTGCGGCAGTTGCGGCGGGCGACAGCTGGAGTTTGCTTGCCGAAGACACCGCCGCCCATGTGTTCGGCAGCGGTAATACAGGCTACCGCATCACAGAAATTTTTAATTTTTCAGCGCGCGAACGGACGCGGATTATCTCCAATCTGGAGACGCAGGCCGATGATATCAAAACGGTTTCGTTTGATACGCTGGCCGAAGGCGTGGCGCTGGCGGCAGCGCTGGCGCAACTGCAGCGGCTGGGCGGCAAAGCTGACCCCGAGAGCGCGCAGATTTTGCCGCGCCTAGACAAGCCGCAGCGCGGCAAGGGGCCTGCCGCATGATCTTTTTTCAGGCGCATCGCATCGCACAGGCCATACAGCATGACAATATGGCGGATTTGCAAAAACTCCTCGCCAAGGGCGCTGATCCGAACGCATGCGAAGAATATGGCCGCATGCCGCTGGAGAGAGCCGTGCTGCGCGGCAATTTGCCCGCGGCTCAGATGTTGATCGATGCCGGCGCGTCGCGCGAAATGGCCTATGAAAGCGGTACGCTGCTGCACGTCGCTGCAGCGCACGGAGATGTGGATATGGCGCGCTTGCTGCTTGAAAGATTTGCCGGTATTGCCGAAGAAATGGACGGCACACGCAATACGCCGCTGCATCTGGCCGCGCTGGCGGGGCATGCCGAAATGGTGACGTTTCTGATTGATGCCGGTTTTGATCCGGCGCGCAAAAACGCGGATAACCGCACAGCGCTTTATCTGGCGCAAAAAAAATCGCACCCCGATGTCATCGAAATTCTCGAAGCCTATCACCAGAAAAACCCACTGCCCAAGCCCGCCCTGCCCAGACAAATCGAGCAAGCCGCGGAGACGTTGCAGCCGGAGCAGGCGGGCTGGCACAAACTGTCAGACGAGCGCATCGCACATGTTATTTTCGATGCAGCCATCGGCTATCGCACGACAGAGATTTTCAATTTCGCCGCGCGCGAACGCACGCGCCTGTATCAAAATCTGGACACACGCATTGAAACAGCCGAGACGCAGGCTTTTGACGACCTGACCGAAAAATCCCCGCTCGAAGACGCGCTTTCCCGTCTGCGCGATATGGGCGGCACGGCAGACGAAGGGGCAGTTTATGGGCGCAGCCTCGGCAAGCCTGCCCCGCGCCGCGAGCCATAAGAGAAAGAGCACCCCAACGTAACAAAACGTCATACAAAGTGACCGTATTACGTATATAAAACGCATGCGGCACACGCCTTGCGATGGACGTCAGCGCGCCGCAAGGCTAGGTTACAGACAGGATATAACGAGAGGATAAAGCAGCATGACCCGTAAACTTTTCGGCACCGACGGCATCCGCGGCAAGGCAAATACCGGCGCGATCACGGCTGAAATGGCGCTGAAGGTTGCCATGGCGGCGGCGCAGGTGCTGGCGCGCGGGGCGCATCGCCGCAAGGTTGTGATCGGCAAAGACACGCGCCTGTCCGGCTATATGCTGGAGCCCGCGATGCAGGCCGGATTTATTTCCATGGGGCTGGATGTGGTTTTGGTCGGCCCCATGCCGACGCCCGCCGTGGCCATGCTGACGCGGTCTTTGCGCGCCGATCTGGGCGTGGTGATTTCGGCGTCGCATAACCTCTACGAAGACAACGGCATTAAACTGTTCGGTGCCGATGGTTATAAATTGACCGACGAGACGGAGGCCGAGATCGAGGCGCTGCTGGAGACCGACCTTGCCGCGCAGCTGGCGCCTGCACCACAGCTTGGCCGCGCCGCGCGGCTCGAAGACGCCAGCGGACGCTATATCGAATACGTGAAAAACACCTTCCCCAAGGGGCTGCGTCTGGACGGGCTGAAAATCGTGGTCGATTGCGCGAATGGCGCGGCCTATAAAGTCGCCCCGCGTATTTTGTACGAACTGGGGGCAGATGTTGTGCCGATCGGGGTTGCGCCGGATGGCACCAATATCAACAAGCTCTGCGGCGCAACCGCGCCCGATATTCTGTGCGAACGTGTCGTCAAGCACGGCGCGCATCTGGGTCTTGCGCTGGATGGCGATGCCGACCGCCTGATTTTGTGTGATGAACAAGGACAGGTGATTGACGGCGACCAGATCATGGCGCTGATTGCAACCTCGATGCATGCGCGCGGCGATTTGAAAGGCGGCGGCGTGACCGCAACTGTGATGTCCAACCTCGGGCTGGAACGATATCTGAAAGCGCAAGGGCTGCAACTGTTCCGCACGCCGGTCGGCGACCGTTATGTGGTCGACCATATGCGCCAGAGCGGCTGCAATATCGGCGGCGAACAATCCGGCCATATCATCCTTGGCGATTATTCCACCACCGGCGATGGGCTTATTGCCGCGCTGCAGGTATTGGCGGTTATCCGCGCGGCGGCAAAACCGGTCAGCGAGATGTGCCGCGTCTTTACGCCCGTGCCGCAGCTTTTGCAAAATGTACGCACGCAAAGCCCTGTCGCGCTGGATGCGCAGACGATGCGCGATGCCATCCGCAGTGCCGAAGGCAAGCTGGGCGACACTGGCCGCATTCTCATCCGCAAATCCGGCACCGAGCCGCTGGTGCGGGTGATGGCCGAGGGGGATGATGCCGCACTGGTCAAATCGGTGGTGCAAGACCTCTGCGCCGCCGTCGAAAAGCTCGACATGCCGACCGCGAAGGCCGTTTAAATGAAAATCCATTTTTCCGCCGCTGATACAAAAGGCGCACAGGCCGCACTTGCCGAACTGGCCGCCCTTTATGGCGATCATCCGATGGCGGCGGCGGATGTCTGCGTGGCACTGGGCGGGGACGGCTCCATGCTGCGCGCCCTGCACGACAGCATCCAGCACGGCAAGCCGGTTTTTGGTATGAACCGCGGCTCGGTCGGTTTTTTGCTCAACGAATACCGCAGCGAGAGCCTGATCGAACGGCTGAAGGCCGCACAGACCGTGACGCTGAAGCCGCTACGTATGTCGGTTACCACACAGGGCGGCGGACATGAAGAGGCGCTGGCGATCAACGAAGTATCCCTTTTGCGCGAGACACGTCAGGCCGCCAAGCTCAGCATTCATATCGATGGCATCCTGCGCTTGAACGAGCTGATCTGCGATGGCGTGATTGTCTCGACGCCCGCAGGCTCCACCGCCTATAACCTCTCCGCGCATGGGCCGATCATTCCGCTGGAGGCCGGCATTTTGGCACTGACGCCGATCAGCGCCTTCCGTCCACGCCGCTGGCGCGGTGCGCTTTTACCGCAAAACAGCCGCCTGAGCTTTACGGTGCAGGAACCGGATAACCGCCCCGTCAGCGCAGTTGCCGACTTCACCGAAATCCGCGACG
>JAUXOC010000062.1 GCA_030682495.1 Alphaproteobacteria bacterium
GAAAATACCCGCGGCGCTGAGCCACTGCATGCGCGAAAGACTGGCCGCGACAGAGGTGATATCAATGGCAACAAGCAGATAACGCCCGTCCGGCAGCGTGTGAATTTTGGCGGCGTAACGCGCAGCCCCTTCGCCGGAAAAGACAACGGTTCCTTCGGCCAGAAGCGAGACACTGGCAGGCAGCGCAGGCATATTTCCGGCGATGCGCCCGCCCTGTCTGTCCATCAGCAGATAAAGCCGCGCGCCCGTGGCCGGCGTATCATCAATGCGTGCGGCAAGATCCGGAAGCGCGCCGAGATAGCGGATTTCGGTATCGATTGTTTCTTCGGTGCCGTGAATAAGATAGCCCCTGCTGAAATAATAGCCAAAATAACCCATGACCAGCACACCAAGCCCCAGCAGCACGGTGAACAGCAGCGCCATTTTAAAACTGGAGCTATGATAATAGTGTCTATTCGATGATATATCCTGCGCCACGGACTGTCCTGATAAGCTGTTTTTTGGAATCGCGGCTGATCTTGCCGCGCAAGCGGCTGATATGCACGTCGATAACGTTTGTCTGGGGGTCGAAATGATAATCCCATACGTTTTCAAGCAGCATGGTACGCGTCACCACCTGTCCCTTATGGCGCAGCAAATATTCCAGCAAACGAAATTCACGCGCCTGAATATCGACAACCTGACCTGCACAAACGACTCTGCGCGCCAAAAGATCCATTTCAAGATCACCCGCACGCAAGACCGTTTCCTGCAGCGCATCTCCTTGTGCGCGGCGCTGCAAAACCTCCAGCCGCGCCAGAAGCTCGGCAAAGGCAAACGGCTTGACCAGATAATCATCGCCGCCGGCGCGCAGGCCCTTGACGCGGTCGTCGACCTCGCCCAGCGCGCTCAGGATCAGCGCGGGCACGGTATTGTCTGCACCTCGCAGTGTTTTGATAATTGTCAGGCCATCCAGTTCCGGCAACATGCGGTCGACGATCAGCACGTCATATTTTTCGGTGGTCGCCAAAAACAGCCCGTCTTTGCCATTCGCCGCCGTATCGACGGTATGCCCGTTTTCTTCCAGCCCGCCGCGAATATACGCGGCGACATCTTTGTCGTCTTCGATCACGAGTATGCGCATGGAGATTATGCTTCCGACGTTGAAACCTGTCCCATCCTAGGCGGCGGGATGGCTTTTGTCAAAAGCGCGGCGAAAGATGCCTTGCTGAAAAAACGTTTCACCCAGATAGGGGTGACGGATCGACAGACGGAAGGTAAAGCTGCCGTCGCCATGATCCAGATGCGCCACATGCGTCACGCCCGGTGTCAGCAAGTCCGGCAGGGGGATATGCCAGCCCAGAAAGCTGCAAAAATATCCATAGCTTTGGAAATAAAGCTGCCCGTCGGCGGTAAAGACGCGCAGTTTCATGCCAAAGCCGCCACCGACAACTTCCAACATCTCGCCCTGCGCGCTTTCACGCTTGACCGAGGAGACCACCACCGGCGCACGGCCAGCGTATTGATATAGCCTTTCCCAGCAGACGCCGCCGTCTTTGGCGTAAAGCCGCACCTGCATCGGCACGTCTTCGCCGGCATAGGGTGTCAGCGGGTTGCCTATCACGCGCGTCAACTGCGCGAAAAGCCAGCCCATGCCGCTGCGGCGAATGGTTTGCATGATACCGTCATAGACAAAGACGTCGCCCGCCTGTGGCTCGCGCCCGAAACGCTGTTGGATGCCGGGGCGCAGCCGTGCCCATGCCGCACCCAGCTGATGCTTCAGCGCATTTTCAGGCTTGAGGTTATTAATGCGCGGGATATGCAGCAGATGTAGAATCGCGCCGCGTATCGCCTTGCCAATCGGGTACATCACCTGCGTCAAGCGGCGGCTGGGAAAGAAAATGCGGTCAACCCACCCCGTAACACCGGCGCGGCGGGTATAGGCCGTGAGACGCCAGGCGGCTTCGCTGCCGTAAAAAACGTCATCGCCGACTTTCAGCACCATACCTTCGTCGATGTCGAGGCCGCGGTCCGTCAGCTCCGGCATCAGGGAATCATCGGTGCGGGCATTGACGAGGGCGATTTCCGTCCTATCATCACGGGGAGCAAGGCGGGTGCAATATCCGCGGCAAACAGGGCAATCATGGTCGTATACCAAAAAAACCGTTTGTTTTTGAACCGCTTGCATGTCGCCCCCTTGCCGTGGACGGCTTTGGGTGATATATTTAACTAAGTAGCTAAATAAAGTTTCTCATATCTCCGCTGCCCCCGTCAATCGCAAAGCGCTGCGCCCGGGGCGCGGATGAAAAAAGGACAGAAAAGAACCGTCATGCTGACCGGAAAGATATTTGATGCCCTCTCCTCCCCCGTCAGACGCAAGATTCTGGCGTATCTTTCCGCGACCACGCTGACGGCGGGCGAGATTGCGGAGAGATTCGATATTTCCAAACCATCGCTGTCAAAACACCTCGGCATTCTCGAGAATGCGGGGCTGGTGCACGGGGAAAAGAAAGGCCAGTTTATCCACTATTCGCTAGTGCGCGACAATCTGGTCAATACGCTGAACGGATTTGTGCAGGAAGTCTGCCCCGTTGCCCGCCCCTTGAAAAACGAAAGCCGTGCGCTAGCTGACAAAAAGAACGGGGCCAAGAAAAAATAACCCCGCAGAACTTCCCGCATGGAAATAAAAGCGAGCTCAAAATAATGTCCCGTTTCATCGCCTTCAGTATTGCCGCCGCGCTCTTTGTCACAAGCATCGCCCCCGCCCTTGCCGAACAAACGGCTGCGCCCGCCGTGGCGACCCCTGCCGCACCGGGCGCTTTCGGTTTTCATTTCTTCGGTATTGATGGCACGGAAATGCCGCTGTCGGCCTATCAGGGCAAAGTGCTGCTGATCGTCAATACCGCAACGGGCTGCGGCTTTGCAGGACATTTCCGCGATCTGCAAAAATTGCACGACACCCATGGCGCGGACGGTCTTGTCGTGATCGGTGTGCCGTCAAATGATTTTGGCGGGCAGGAACCGCTGGACGGAGATGCCCTTAAAAAAGCCGTTGCCGATACCTATGGCGCGACCTTTCCCCTGACACAGAAAATCGCCGTCAGCGGCGGTGCGGCACATCCGTTTTATGTCTGGGCGGGCAAGCAGAACGTCGGCGGGCTTTTGTCCTCCAAACCCCGCTGGAATTTTCACAAATACCTGATCGGACGCGATGGCCGCGTTCTGGTATCGGCGGGGCCGACCACGGGGCCGCTGGAAAGCGGATTTCTGAGCTCCATCAAAACCGCACTGTCTCAAAAAACAGAATAAAACCAATCCCTTGAACAGCCGTCGTCTTTATTGACATAAAGACGACGCTTCTTTATGCTGCCCCTATCGATTCACTCACGTAGACAGCAGCAAGGACGCCGATGGCTCGCCCGCCCCAACGCAACCCGCTTTATGCCGATGCCCTGACCGACAGTGTCGCGCGTGGCGATATGGCTGCCGTGCGGGCGCATTTCGACAAGGTGCTGTGGGGCGACAGCGAACAGCGCCCGACGTGGGATCAGCTGCAAATTGCCGTACAGCAAAACGATGTGCCGATGGCGCGTCTGCTGGTGACATGGGGCGCGCGCGCAACCGAAGCCGATCTGGCCGTGTTGCAAAAAGCCGCGCCGAAAAAATATCCTGACTATTTGCAAACGCTGCGCCGTGCCGGCCACGGTATTTCGCCGCAGGCGCTGCGTGAAAGCGCGCTGCAAGCCGCCGCCCTGCCCGACAGCGCCGCGAACGAGAGCCTCGAGAACACGATTATCAAAGCTTTTATCGATGACAGATTCATCGACTACCGCGCCGGACGCCTGCCCCAAGAATGGCGGCAGGTTCTGCATACATTGCAGCAGACCGGCGCGTCCGAAGCCATGATCGGCGGCGGCGCCCTGCGTGACCTTTTCAACGAACGCGCTATCAAAGATGTGGATATTTTTCTGCAATCGCGCGGCAGCGAAAATAAAAACCGCAAGTTCATCAAGCAAGCCTTCCAGAAAGCTGGCCTGAGCATCGAAAAGCAGGTTGTTGCGCGCGGCATGTATGGCGGCGAAGTGCGTGAAGAACTGCCCGATCCCAAAAAATCCGTGTTTCAGGCGCGCCTCGGCAGCAGCTACGGCACAATCCGCGCGGCCAGCAACAGCGAAGCCTGGACAGTCATCGCGGGCAAGGACAAAACAGAATATAACGTGGTTTTTGTTGACGGCCCGCTTGGCAAAATGCTGAAGGCCGCGGCGGAAAAAGACGGCGCTTCATCTGCGGCGGTAATGATAAAGGCTTTCGACCTCGGCCTCTGCCAGATCGGCTTTGACGGTGAAAAAATCGTGGTGACCGATGCTTACCGCGAAGATGTGACGGAAAAGAAAATTACCCTGCATGTTGATAACGGCACGTCGCAGCAGCATATCGCCCGCGTTGTCAAAAAATATCCTGACTGGAAGCTTTCGCCCGAAGCTGACAAGGCGCTGAACCCGCCGCCCGCACCAAAACCGCAGCCGCGCAGATCCTACAGCGGATACGGCGGCTGGTCGTCTTATTAAACCACTCAATAGTCAACCGTGATGTTTTCGGTGTCGAGGAAGACCTCGTCGCAGTTCTTTTCGCTGCCGCCACGGTCAATGACCAGAAAATCGGATGGCGCATCGAGGGCGAGAGAAAAATGATGCCAGACCCCCGCATGGTAATTAACCCCCTGACGCGGCGCGGCGACAAAAGCGCACAGGTTTTCAACTTTGAAATCCCCACGCGCCGCAACCACCACCAGATACGGCCTGCCCTCCAGCGGAAAAAAGGCCTGTGACGAAAGCGGATGGCGCTCCATCACCTTCACGGCAATAGGCCGCGGCAGGGGCGTAGAGCGAAACAGACTGACCAGCGGCACGCCGCCCGAAGCCGTCAGATCGAGCCGCGCGAGGTCGTGAAACCGCTCCGTATATCCGTAGTTGATATTGCGCAGTTCCCGCGCCGAAGCCTCGGACATCACATCGCCATAAGGCGCAAAGACCTCGGGCGTCAAAGGCACAGGTTTCAGGACAATCGCCATCAGCCGAGTGAACCGAAAAGTCGCAGGCGGCTGATACCGCCATCGGGGATCATATTTACGCGCACATGCGTCACCACACCGATCTTTTCGATTTCTTTGGTGTATTTATGCACATAATGCGCCTGCATCTTGTTTTCTTTCAGCAGATACGGCCAGTAAATCGCCTGCGCGGCGATGGTATCTTCGTGGAAAGCGCTCAGGTTGAAAGCCTGTATCGAGCAGGCATCGGGGTAATTGCCTTTGTGAAAAGCGGTATCGATATGGATTTCTTTGATGATCCCTGCATGCCCCAACTCGAAAATCGCCCAGTCAAAACCGGGTTCGCGGCGACGGCGGGTTTCCCAGGCATCGCCCATATTGATGCCCTTGCCCGGTTTGGTGACATTGACGGGGGATCCGTAATGCGCATCGGTCATCGACAGGCAGCGCCCGCCGTTTTCCATCGCCAGCAAATCGATGTTATCGGTTTTTTTGACTTTAGACCAATCTTTGAACACGCGGCCGAAAACCCGCAGACGTGCCACGCCACCGTCAGGGTAAATATTCAGCCGCAGATGCGTCCATGCGCCCGCATCGTTGACGGGCAGAAAATTCGGGCTGTGGCCGACAAGTTTTGTCACAGGCAGGATTGTCTGCCATTTCGCGTTTTTATCCGGCATGGCCTTGTCCGACACGCAAGCATCAATTGATGCGGCAGGTGCGTAATTGCCGGTAAAGTGGCGCGTGTCGATATTCACGCCGGAAATAACCCCTTTTGCCCCCAGTTTGACGATGCAGTGGTCATAGCCGGAGCCGCGTTTGCGGCGGCTTTCCCAGCCGTCCATCCATTTGCCGTGGTCGTCATAAAGATCGGGGATAAAGACCGGCTCTTCCGGTTTAATCAGACGCGCTTTGTCGGCAAAGAAATCATCGGTCGCATAAACGACCTCGGCACCAAGAACAGGATGGGCAAGGTCGATGCCGCTGCGGGCAAAGTCGGGAAGGGCCACGGATTGTGACATGATACGGTATTGCTCCTTGAGGTGAAGATCAGGTGAGTTTTTCGAGGCGGAAACGCGCGATTTTGTGGATTTGCTGAAGCGCGTTCTGAAACTCCGTTTCGTATTCGTTTTGCATACGCTGTTTAAAAACATTCAGAATCTCGCCGCGCGTCATGCCTTTGACGGCAACAATAAACGGAAAGCCGAATTTTTCGCGGTATTCATGATTAAGCCGCGTGAAGGCAGCCAGCTCCTCGGCGCTGCATTGATCGAGACCGGCGGCAGATTGCTCCGATATCGACGAAGACGCCATATCCGGTGTTTTGACGGCCAGTTCGGGGTGTGCGCGTATCAAGGACAGCTGCATACCGCGGTCGGCCATATCCACCGCCATACGCATGGCGGCATAGAGCGTCCAGACCGTATCGATATTACCGGTGTCTTTGTCGTCATAGACGGCTTCGGCCACCCAGCGCGAATGTTCGTATACGCTGGCATAAACCCGCAGGAAATTTTCACGCGACATCGAACTTGGTTTCTCGGCCAGCATTTTGTCTTCCATCAGACGCCTCCCTTATACGGATGGTGCGCGTGCCAATGCCGCGCGATATCGATGCGGCGGCATATCCATACGTCTTTATGGCCGCGCACATATTCAAAAAACTTTCTAAGCCCGGCAATACGTCCCGGGCGGCCGATCAAACGGCAATGCAGCCCGACCGACATCATTTTCGGCGCCGTCGCGCCTTCTGCATAAAGCGTGTCGAAGGCGTCTTTTAAATAGGTGAAAAACTGCTCGCCGGTATGAAATCCTTGTGCGGTCGCAAAGCGCATATCATTGGCATCCAGCGTATAGGGAATAACCAGCTGCGGCCGTCCGCCCGGCGTCGACCAGAACGGCAGATCATCGCTATAGTCATCCGCATCATATAAAAAACCGCCCTCTTCGGCGACCAACTGCCGCGTATGGGGGCTGGTGCGTCCGGTATACCAGCCAAGCGGACGGCTGCCCGAAAGCTTTTCGATCACGTCGATGGCGCGTTTCATATGCGCGCGTTCGGTTGCGATATCGACATCCTGATAATTGATCCAGCGGTAGCCGTGCGAACAGATTTCGTGTCCCGCACCGACAAAGACCTTGGCCATTTCAGGATATTTTTCAAGCGCGGCAGCAACAGCGAAAATCGTGACAGGGATATCGAATTCTCTGAATAGCGAGAGCAAGCGCCACACGCCGGCGCGGCTGCCGTATTCATAGATCGATTCCATGCTCATGTGGCGCGCGCCGGTGACGATGGGGGCGTTGATGATTTCAGAGAGGAAGGTTTCGGCGCCGGCATCGCCGTTGAGCACGCAATTCTCGCCACCTTCTTCGTAATTCAGCACAACTTGCAGCGCAAGGCGCGCATTGTCCGGCCAATGCGGATGCGGCGGCGTGGCACCATACCCTTTGTAGTCGCGCGTATCTTTGAATGTCACATCCGGCGGCGTGGTCATGAGCCGATCCCTTTATAATCCCACCTTAAATAAGGACATATTTCGGGGCTTTTTTCCATGCGAATATCAGCCATAATGGTATTGAACCATTATATCACAGGCGCATTTTACATAGGTGAATCATGTCCGGCAAACTTACGACCCATGTTCTCGATACCACCCACGGCCGTCCCGCGGCGGGCATGGTTTTGCGCCTATACCGCATGGGCGAAACGGCAGAGCCGATCTGCACCAAAACAACCGACAGCGATGGCCGCGCCGGCGGACCCATCCTTGACGGTGACAACTTCACCCCCGGACGCTATCGCCTGACGTTCGATGTCGCCGCCTATTTCCGCGCGCAAGGCATTGATTTGCCAGAGCCGCCGTTTCTCGACGTGGTTACCATCGATTTCGGCATCACCGATGCCGGGGCGCATTACCATGTGCCGTTGCTGGTGTCGCCTTACGGCTATTCCACCTATCGCGGCAGCTGATTTATTTTTTCTGCTGTTCCAGGCCTTTATTTTTTCTGCTGTTCCAGCCAGGCACCGAGCAAGGCCCGCTCTTCCGCCGTCATACCGGTTTCATTGCCAAGCGGCATGGTATCGGCATCCACGGTCTGTGCCTTGACGCGTACCGCGTGCTGACGCAGGTCTTTGAGCGTTTCCAGCACCACATCCAGTGGCGCGGTATCGACCGATTCATGCGACGGCGTTTTTGCATGGCAGGCGGTGCAATGCGTTTTGACGATTTCCATCACCGCCGCATCATCGACCTTGCCGACATTTGCCAAACGTTCCAGCCGCGCCTGTGTTTGCAGCCATGAAGCCGCCAGCATCACCAGCACAAAACCCGCCGCCCCCGCTACCAGATAGCGGTGGTCGGTATTGCCTTTATGCTTTTGGTTGAAAAATTCACGTATCGGCCAAGCCGCCGCACACAGCCCTGCCAAAATCGCCCAGTTGGCGGGCACGGCATAGAGCATCGGATAATGGTTGCTGATCATAATCAACAACACCGGCAACGTCATATAGTTGTTATGCAGAGATCTTTGCTTTGCGGTTTTGCCGAGCGCGGGGTCGGGCTTCTCGCCCTTCAGCAGCGCTGCCACCGTTTTTTTCTGGTTGGGGATAATCACCATAAACACATTCGCGGCCATCACCGTGCCGATCATCGCGCCCGCATGAATAAACGCGCCGCGGCCGCTGAAAATCTGGCATAGCACATAGGTCGCCGCCGTCATCAGTGCGAACCAGACAAACCCAAAAATACGGTTATCTTTTCCCAGCGGCGATTTGCACAGCGCGTTATATCCGATCCAGCTCCCGACAATAAAGCCAAGGCCGATCAGCGTGGCGTCCACCGGATGCAAGTCCAGCTTGGCGCGGTCAATCAGGTAAATCCCTGCGCCATAGTAATAAACGAGGCAGAGCAGCAGAAATCCGCTGATCCATGTCGCATAGGCTTCCCATTTAAACCAGTGCAGATCATCCGGCATATGATCCGGCGCGACCTGATATTTTTTCTTGTGGTAAAAACCGCCGCCATGTACGGCCCAAAGCTCACCGCCGACGCCGTCTTTTTTATCTTTGGGGTCTGCGGGCGGCTTCAGGCTGTTGTCGAGCCAGATAAAATAAAAAGACGAGCCGATCCACGCAATCCCCGTAATCAAATGAACCCAGCGCAGCGCAAGCCCGAGCCATGACGAAAAGTCGATCTCCATCTTACGCCGCCTGCTCGTAGGAAAGGATCATGTCATAGGCGGGTGTGGTCAGGAAATCTTCCAGCGTATCGGCCATGACCAGCGTATCGAACAGCCGGATGGCGTCTTCCAGATAATCATCGCCGCCAGCCGCGCGCAGTTTGTCTGATTCCTGCGTCAGCATATCGGCCATCAGCGCATCATCAATCACGCGGCCATCGGCCAGTTTCGCGCCATGCACGCGCCATTGCCACAGCTGCGTACGCGAAATTTCTGCCGTTGCCGCATCTTCCATCAAATTATGAATCGGCACGCAGCCATTGCCCGACAGCCAAGCGCGCATATATTGCAGCCCGATGTGGATATTGGCGCGCAGCCCCGCCTCGGTAATCTCCCCTGCCGGAATGGCCAGCAGATCATTCGCCGTGACATCAACATCGTCGCGCATCAGCCCCGTCTGGTTCGGCTGCGGCATGATGCGGTCAAAAATCTCGCGCCCTTTGGCGACCAGTCCGGGGTGCGCGACCCAGGTGCCGTCATGACCGTCGGTCGCTTCGCGTTCTTTATCGGCGATGAATTTTTCAAGCGCTTTGTTGTTGGCATCCTCGTCGTTCTTGATCGGGATTTGCGCCGCCATACCACCCATGGCATGCGCGCCGCGGCGATGGCATGTTTTGATAAGAAGCTGGCTATAGGCGCGCAGGAAATGGCAGGTCATTGTCACACTGCTGCGGTCGGGCAAAACAAAGGCCGGATCGCGCGAGAATTTTTTGATAAAGCTGAAGATATAATCCCAACGCCCGCAGTTTAGCCCCGCGATATGGTCTTTGAGGCTGTGCAGAATTTCATCCATCTGGAAGGCAGCCGTGATCGTTTCGATCAAGACCGTCACGCGCACCGTGCCGCGCGCAAGGCCGAGCGCGTCTTCGGCATGGCAGATCACATCGCTCCACAGTGCGGCTTCCTGCCAGTTTTCAAGTTTCGGCAGATAAAAATACGGGCCGGATTTTTTGGCGGCCAAAGCGGCATGGCTGTGAAACAGATAGAGGCCGAAATCAAAAAACGACGCCGAGACGGCGGCACCTTCCAGCAGCACATGTTTTTCGTCCATATGCAGACCGCGCGGGCGCACCAGCAGCACAGCCGTTTTGTCGTTCAGTTTATAATCCTTGCCGTTTTTGGCATCGGTAAAGGAAATCGTACCGGTATTCGCATCACGCAGATTGGTCTGCCCTGCAATCTGGTTCGCCCATGTGGGGGTGTTGGAATCTTCGAAATCTGCCATAAAGCAATTCGCGCCTGAGTTAAGCGCGTTAATCACCATCTTGCGGTCAACCGGCCCCGTGATTTCCACGCGCCGGTCTTGCAAATCGGCGGGTACGGGGCGCACTTGCCACACCTCCGCGCGGATTTTAGCGGTCTCCGGCAAAAAATCGGGACGATAGCCAAGGTCGAAGGCTTTTTGCAAAACCTTGCGGTCTTCCATCAGCCCGCGGCGGCGGCCTCCAAATTTTTCTTCAAGCTCGGCGACAAACGCCAGCGCCGCAGCCGTCAGAATCTCTTCCTGTCCGGAAACGGCGGGGGCTTGGATGGTCAGGCTTTGCGTCATGCGGAGATTCCTTGCGCTGCGTATCGTCAAAAATCGCCACAGTCTACCATGCCCGCCCTGCCGGAACACCCCCGAACAGGGCAAGTTTTACGGAACATGCCTGTTGTGCATGGCAATATCCGGCTTTTCGCGCTAAACTGCCCTGCCGCTCCCTTCTTTTTATGCAGAGATCATGTCCACCCTTCTGTTTATCCGTCAAAATCTGCGTTTTTTGGCCTTTGGGTTTACCCTGACGTTTGTCTGTAACTTCGGGCAGACGTTTTTTATCGGTTTTTACAACCAGCCTATCCGCGATGCCTATGGCCTGACCGGCGGCGATTTCGGCGCGCTTTACGGTTTGGCGACACTCTGCGGCGCAGGCGTTCTTGTCTGGGTCGGGCGGCTGATCGACCATATCGATCTGCGTTATTATACCGTCGCGGTCATTCTTTTTATGGCGCTGGCCTGCGCCCTCATGTCGCTGGATGCCGGAATTGGTGCGGTGGCCGCCGCGCTCTTCCTGCTGCGTCTGACGGGGCAAGGGTTGATGCCGCATATTTCCAGTACCAGCATGGGGCGCTATTTCGAAGCCGGACGCGGCCGCGCGCTCAGTATCTCGGCACTCGGGGTCAATCTGGGGCTGGTGGTGCTGCCCGCGGTTTGCGTCTTTTTAATCGCCAAGGCCGGCTGGCGTGAAAGCTGGGGGCTATACGCGCTGTTTCTGATCTGCATCGTCTTGCCCGCTGTTCTGATGATGCTCAAAGGGCACAAGGCACGGCACAGCAAATGGCAGGCGGAAATGACCGTGGCCGACAGCCAGACCGGCGCGCATAGCCGCATGAAACCCGCCGAAAAAGGATTTATCCTCGGCGATCCACGGTTTTACCTGATTATGTCGGGTTTTCTGGCGATTCCGCTTTTCGCCACAGCCGTTTTCTTTTTTCAAAGCAATCTTTTGCAAGCCAAGGGCTGGGATGCAGGACTTTTTGCATTCAGCATGCCGTTCTTCGCCCTCAGCACAACGATCTGTGGACTCTTTGGCGGCTGGCTGGTCGATAAAATCGGCGGCAGCCTGAAACTGCTGCCTTTCGTCAATCTGCCTTTTGGCATGGCGCTGGTCGTGCTGGCTTTTGCAGACCATGCCGCTGCCCTGCCCGCCATGCTGGCGTTGATGGGCGTCAGCAACGGCATTATCAGTATCGTCGGCGGCGCGCTGTGGCCTGAGCTTTACGGCACGCGCCGCTTGGGCGCGGTGCGGTCCGTCACGACATCGATCATGATTTTCGGCACGGCCGGCATCCCCGCTGCGCTCGGCTATCTATATGATGGCGGTCTCCGCATTGAAACATCGTACCTGTGGTTTGCGGGCTATATCCTGCTGTGCTGTCTGATCCAGCTGCCGCTCGCCTTCAGGGGCGCGAAGAGCGGTGCAGGGTATCCGGTTTGACGCTGTTCGCGGCCTGTTTTTGCCGCCAAGCCGCTGCTTTTTCAAACACGCCGGATACCGCCGTTGGCTTCAAAAGCTCGCCAAAACCGTCCTGCTTCACATGGGCATAGAGCGTTGAAAGCTTCATGCTGCGGCCATCTGCCGCACCCTTTGTCCACATTTTGGCAGAAAGGGCGCTGGCGAAATCGGCATCCAGCAGCGCGCGTTTTTGCAGCGCCGCCAATGTCTGCCCGCCGGTCAGTTTTTCAAACGTGCTGCCATCGCGCTCTGCCGCCAAAGCCAGCCCATGCAACGCCAGCTGCGCCAGTTCCGGCTTGTGGAAGGCGGAAATATTCGGCGTGCGCAAGGATGATTGATGGTCGACGTTGCGGCCATAGGTCGCGGCAATGGGGCTGCCGTGGATTTTGAACTGCGCATGCGCCCATTTATCATACGACAGGCGAATACGGTCGTGCAGCAGCTCGATACCATCCCCGTCAAACGCCGTATGCGCGCGGCATTTTTCAAAGACTTCAATCGGGCTGTTTTTGCGGTCACTTTGCGCCTGCGGGCGGTCATTCAGCATCAGGTTCGAAATGACATCCATCTGCACAAAACTACGGCCGAGCTGGTCCTCGTCAAACTGCGTGACCTTGCCGTCTTTGGCTTTGGGTTGTAGCTCCGCCGAGGGCCTGTTTTTCAAAACCCAGAAAAATGCCTTGAGCGGCGCGATACCGTTCAGACCGTGATCGAACAAAAGTTGCATATGTTCCAGCTGGCGCGCTTTGTTTTTATGCGCATTGCCACTGATCATGCCGCCGTGCAAATCGCCGCCCCATGTGGCATAGGAATTGCGCCCTTCGTCAAGGTTCGGGTTGGAAATAGCAATTTTGTTTTCGACGTTTGAAAACAGCATAATCAAAACCTGCCGCAGCCGCGCCTGAATGTTTTCATAGGCCAGCTGGTGTTCTTCCTTGGCGACGGTGACAACGTCATAGGCGACTTCTTCGAATTTGTTTTTCAGGTCGCTGATGCGGGCATCGATTTCTTCGCGCGTGGTATCGTCTTTGCGGGTTTTCAGGATCTCCGCGATTTCACGACGAATTTCGGCATCGCGTTCATCGCTGATCTGCCCGGGATTGACGCCGGCAAAAATTTCAGCATAAACCTCGACCAATCTTTGCACGTTGCGATATTCAAATTTGCCGCCGATACCTTTATAGGCCGTGCCGTCCGGCATAGTGCCGCCTTCGACCAACGTGCGCGCGGCACGCAACGTCTCGTCGGAGCTGTTATCCGTGCCCATATACACACAGGTCAGCATATGCCGCATGCAGATGTCGAGCGCTGCTTCTGTGCCGCCTGCGGCATGCGCGGCCAGCACGTCTTTTTTATAGGTCAGATGCGGCATCGCGTTCAGGAAACCTTCAACGCCCAGCTCTTTGAAACCGATATCGACCATCACCCGCACTTTGGCGGCGTTATAGGCGGAATCCGCCCCGCCCGACAGTGCCTGCGTGATGCCTTGTAATTTGTTTTTGCGCATATAGTCAAAAAGCCACAAAAGCTCGTTGCGCATTTCTTCTTCAAAGCTGCGGCGCGGGCCCTTTTCCCACGGCGCAGGGCCGTCTTGCACGGGTTCGCTCTGCGCACCTTTGAATGTGTGCGCTATCACGGCATGCGGCGCGTGGCCTTTGTCGGCGGCAGGCGTCACGGTGACGATCTGGCTGGTATAGGCCATATCGGCAAAGCTGCTGCGGATGCCTTCGGAAACAATTTCGCCGTTTTGCGCCATCAGGCGGCTGCCGAACTGCGCAAAGGTAGAGCCGGAAGAGCCAAGCCCGTCCGTATGCACAATCACGCCACAGTGTTTTGAGGCCAGCTTGCACAGCTCGCGGTGCTTGTCGATTTTATCTTCGACCGGCGGGCTGGCATTGGGGTTGAGCGCCACGGTGATGTCAAACCGTTTCGCCTTGTCGGCCAGCGGATTGTCGCGGTCGTAATCACTGTTGTCTGCGCTGCTGTCAAAGCGGGAGCCGACCCAGTATTCCTCGCAGATCACATGCGTCAGGTTGACGCGGGAGCCCTCTGCACCGATCTGTACCACCGGACTGCCGAAGGGAATCGGCCTTTCGGCAATCACGGTGCCGTCGGCCAGCGTGACGGCAGGCAGGTCGATCATGATCGTGCCGTCGCGGCCCTTGCCATGGTGATTTTCGTACCCGTTTGCAAGGCTGTCGCTCCATTCTTCGAAATGGCGTTTTTCGTAGCCGCGCTCGTAGTTGAACAGATAGCGTTTGGCCGACATCGACACAATCTCGCCGCCCGCAATCAGCGTCTGGACGTTAAAATTGTTATTGATGCGGTTATAGATCGGGTTTTTACGGCGCTCCGGCTGGTCGGGCAGGTTTTTATCGGCGAAATACCACGGATGCCCCACCGAAATCACAAGGTTCGGATCAAGGCTGGCCGCGTAATCGGCAATGACCTGCAGCATCTCGCGGGTTTTATTGTTGTCGGAGTAGTAAAAATCGTCGCCGCGTTCATAACCACTAAGACCGAGTTCCTCGAGTGCCAGAATATCCGCGCCGTCTGCGACCGCACGGTCGATAGCCTTGCAGATATTCGCCACGTTGCGCGGCCAATCACCGCCGGTCTGGTTACAACTGGCAGAAGCAATTTTGAGCTGGAGCGCCGCGGCAGGGTTTTTCTCGGTCATCGGTTGAATTTCCGTGCTTTCGGTTTGACGTTATTGTTTTGCGCGGGCAGCAGTTCGGCCGATTGCGCAATGCGGATACCGGCGGCGGCCATGTCACGCTTTGCCTCCGCGACAGCCTCGGGCGAAATGCCGCGGCTCGCGTCTTCGACAAAAACAACCTTGACGCCCGCCAGCATCGCCGCCGCATCCAGCGCCGAAAACTTGACGCAGAATTCGGTCGCAAGGCCGCAGACATGCAGTTCGGTAACGCCCTGCTTCTTCAGCTGTTCGGCAAGGCCGGTCACCGCCGTCTGATCATTGTCGCGAAAGGCGGAGTAGCTGTCTACTGCGCGATTCTGCCCTTTTTGCTGGATAAAATCGACTTTATCCATTTTCAGATCGGGGCGGAATTCGGCGTCCTGCGTGCCTTGTACGCAGTGGTCGGGCCACATCATTTGCGGCTTGCCGGAAAGTTCGCCCATCTCGAATACGTTCTTGCCCGCATGCTGTGATGCGAAGCTGCCGTGATCGGCGGGGTGCCAGTCCTGCGAGGCGACGATATATCCATACCCGCCGCCCTCGATCAGGCGATTGATAACGGGCACAGTTTTGTCGCCTTCGGGCACAGGCAGATTGCCGCCGGGGCAGAAACCGTTTTGCACATCCACAATCAACAGAACCTTGGTCATGATTTTGCTTCTCTCTCTTCTTATTGGCCGCCCAGTTTGGGGCGTTTTTGTTTTGTTTTTACGGCAGGCTTTTGCGCATCGGGCGCACTGGCTTCAAACCGTTCGGTATAGCTCTCCACGCCCGAATTCTGGGCGGCATGGCCGAGGTGCTTTTGTTCACAGTCCATGCGCTGTGCAAACAGATTGGCATCCAGATAGACAGGGATACGTTTTTGCGGCTCCGGCAGGGACGCCGCCAGTGCCTTCATGTCGATGTTCAGCATTTCCTCGCCGCCTTGCTGCGCCTTGTTGAACAGCGCCAGCAGGCGGTCTTTCAGCACGTCTTCGGGTTTACGGCTGACGCGGCGCACGTCTTCGGGCAGCGTTTCCAGCTCTGTGCGCACAAAACCCGCCATCGCGGCAAGATCCGTCGTCAGCACGCCGCTGCCGGGGAAGGTTTCTTTTTGTACGGGGGCTTTGTACACATATTTGCCCTCGGCATCGAAAACCGGCACCAGCAAGTCTTTTTGCGTCAGATTAGCAGGCGCGTTTTTTACATCCGCGAAATCACGCAGGTTGACCTGCTTGCCATCCGCAGCAAGGCCGAGGCGTTCGTCGTAAATCACCACCTGCGTCAACTTGCCGTTATCGTCGTAAAAACGCCGCGCATTGATGCGCCCGGGGTTCGACGATTTGACGGGCGCATGGGCGGCAACTTTCATGACCGGCGTCATATCGGCGCCCTCGGGCGCGGCTTTGCCGTCCAGCACATCCATGTAAACGGCGGCGGCTTTATAGACCAGCCCCAGCGGCGGTACATGCGACCCTGCCGTACCAATGCCCCAAGCGGTAAAAAACGCGCCGTCTTCACGCATTTTCTGCGCGGTGTATTCGTCAATACCGTCGGCGGCTGCGCAGAACACGCTGCATTTATCTGCATGTTTCAAAAGCTGAGCATCGGACATTTTTTTGACCTGCGCGGCGTCCAGTCCGTCAACGAAACCTTCTTCGGCAAAACGGCGCAGGGCAATTTTGGAATATTTCACAATGTCGCCGCTGTCAAAGCGCACGCCGTAATGCGCGCCCAGCCCTTCGGCACGAAGCTCCTTGATAACCGTGATCGCGTTTTCCAGCCCCTGCACCGGATCATAGGTGTCGACCAGCAGAATGCCGCTTTCCGGATGCGCGAAGGCAAAGCTGCGGAAGGCATCGTTTTTCAGCGCATCTTTGAGCGCCGCCGTTTTGTTTGCTGCTTTCAGGTCGAGGAGTTCACGGTACGTGCGCTCGCCAACCTCCGCACCATGGGTCATAACCCATGCATGATCCATCGTGCCCGCAAAGGCCTGCGCAAAAGATTTCGCTGCCGTGCCGGTCGACGTATTGGCATAGCCGCCGACAGCAAGGCTGCGCGAGGCTTCGATGGCGGCACCCAAGCCGGGGCCACGGCGCAGACCCTGCACGCTGGCGCTGCCGGTGGGGGAGCCGTTGTCCATTTCCCGCGTCAGCACGTCTGTCTGGCGCGCGCCCTGCGTGGCATAGGCGCTATGGCCGTTGAGCAGGCAGAGCGCAACGGATTCGAGCATCTTGACCTGCGCAATCGGCCCTTCAACGCGCAAGACAGGCTCCTGCGGGAAAAACACGCTGCCCTCGGGCGCGGCGTCAATCTTGAGCTTGAATTCCATCTTTTGCAGATAGTCGATGAAAGCATCGGGGAATTGGCGTTCGCCCTTGGGCGTCTTGAGCGTGCGCAGGTAATCGCTGTCCTGTTTGGTCAGCCCGTGTTCCTGCCAGCGCTTGACGATATCGATCACACCTTCAAGGCCTGCCGCGACCGTATAGCCGCTGCCGCCCGCTTCTTTGCGGCCAAACATATAGAATACGGCGGGGTTGTCGGCGCGGCCTTCCAGCCAATAGGCATAGGCGGTGGTGAAATGGTATTTATCGGTCATCAGCGGGCTGGTCTGTTCGATACCGTAGTTTTGTTCAATAAAGCCCATCGCCTTGTCCTTCCGGTTTTTGGGGCGGGGAATTTACTAGACCCTGCGCCGCCGAATCTGTATATCTTCTGTAAAAGCTTCGCAAGGGGGCTTGCCTTCGGCAAAAGATATATCTACAATCTGAGTATATATATCTATTATATGAGCATAACGGTGTCAAGTCCATGAAAAAAGAAATTCAAAATCAATATAAGCCATTGATTCTTATAATGCCTTCTGCGCCTGCACCGACAGCCGCCGCCGCACAGAACGCCGGAATCGACAGCATTTCGGCCAGTGTCGGCCTTTTTGCCAGTGGTGAGCCTTTTGTGGAAATCTTTCCCAAATCCGGTGACGCTTTCGACAAAAACGCTGACGCACTGAAAGGCCGCGAGGTCATTGTCGTGCAATCTGGCGGTGAACCCGTGGGCGAAACCACCGCGCATCTGCTGATGGCCGTGCATACGCTGAAGGCCTATGGCGCGGCACGCGTCACCGCCATCATGCCCTTTGCACCCTATATGCGGCAAGACCGCGCCTTTGACAAACGCTTCGTATCGCTGGGCGCAAGCTTCTTTGCCGCGCAGCTGAAAGCCGCTGGTGCAGATGCCGCCGTGACATTAACCCCGCATTCGCAAGCGGGCATCAAAGCCTATAAAGACGTCTTCGGCGATGATTTTACCGCCGTTCAGGCAACCGATCTTTTCGCAGATCATATCCGCGCCCGTTTCGGCAGCGACCCCGCGCAGATCGCCATCGGCGCACCGGATGGCGCTGACAAGGCCGCCGACGAAGGGCAGGCACGCGCCCGCGCGCTGGCCGATAGCGTTTTCGGCAGCCACGATGGCGATAAACTATTCCTGATCGCCAAAACCCATACCGGCGTCAATGACACCAAAATTATCGCCTTTACCGGCGATGTGACAGGCAAGCACTGTGTCATCGTCGATGATATGATCGATGGCGGATCGACCATGATCAACGCCGCCAGTCTTTTGAAAGCGCGCGGCGCGGCCAGCGTGACAGCCTGTGCATCGCACGGCATTCTTTCGGGCGGCGCCCTTGAAAAAATCCTTTCCGCCCGTCCGGACGGCCAGCGTTTCGCCATCGATAAACTGGTGCTGAGCGACAGCCTGCCCAGCGCGGCGCAAAAAGCCGCCGCCCTTGCGCAGAAAGACCCTGCACTGGGCGCGCGGGTCGATATCCTGCCCGCCGGTGCCGGACTGATTGCCGCGGCGCAGGCGCTCGGCTTAAGAAACCAGCCACAGGCCGCATCCGGCATCTTGAGGAAACCCGCGCGCTAAAGGGATTTTGGCCATAAATTGACACAAGCGCCAAACCTGTGAATAATGCTCAAAAAAAGGCGTTAGAACCATGTCACAGGGTGATTTCTCTTCTGCTTCTGAAAGCACGCCGCGCAAGAACGGCCCCCTCAGGACGTTGAAATCCGGCCTCGGCGGCGATCGCGGCCTTGGCATGATTTGCATTGCGCTGGGCATTGCGCTGGGGACGTCGGGTCTTGGCACGCCGCTGCTGCAAACCACGCTACTGGCCGGACTGTCGATGGCGCTGGGCATGTACCTGCTGATGAAAACCAGCGACGTCCTCATCAACCACATTGCCGCCATCGGCCGCAAACTCGGCATTTCGCCGATGACGCTGGGCATCGGACTCGGGATGCTGACCTCGTTGCCGGAGCTGCTGGTTTCGGTTGGTGCCATCTTGCAAAAAAACGCGGGGCTGGGCATCGGCAATGTCGTGGGGTCGAACATCGCCAATATTCTTCTCATCCTCGGCGTGACCGCAGCACTGCGCGCCATCCCCAAAGCGGACGACAGCTGGCGTTTCAACCTGGCTGTCATCGCCGCCGCTACCGTGCTTTTTGCCGCGCAGCTATTTATTGGCGCCCTGCATCCGGCCTTTGGCGTATTGCTCCTGGGCGGGCTTGGGTATTATTGCTGGCGCAGCTGCCAGACCAACAGCGCCCCCCGCGAAGACATTGCCGTCTGCGATACGCCCGAAATGTGCATGCCCGTCTGGATGAACGCCGCACTGGGGCTGGCCGGACTGGCCGGACTTGTCGGCGCGGCATCTTTTCTGGTTGCCAGCGCGACGGCTTTTGGCATCAAGGCCGGCATCAGCCCGGTTGTGATCGGCGTGCTGGCGGTTGCCATCGGCACCTCCCTGCCGGAGCTGACCGTCAACGTGCGCGCGGCACTCAAGGGGCAAACCGATATGGCGATTGGCAATATCCTCGGCTCCAACGCTTTCAACATTTTGATGATCGGCGGATTTTTGTGCTTTACCGCCGTGGATATTCCGGCGGATCTCGACCCGCTCGATACGCCGCTTGGCGCGCTGAATACCGCAGCCTTTGCGGGCAGCGTGATTCTGCTCTGGCTTGCCATGCGTGGTCGTGGCGGCGGGCTGGCGCGCTGGCACGGTTTTGCCGCGCTGGCGATTTATGCCGCCTATACGGCGGCGCTGGCGATACTGGGCGGCGCGGCTTGACAAGAACACTCCCGCCGTGTTTCGATGTGACATGACAAGAATGATTCCACAGCTTGCGCCCCGTGCGCCCTTTGCCCGTACGGCCCGCATCTGGTGGCGGATCTAACCGCCATTTTTCTGTCTTTTTCCCCCTGAACGTCCTATTCTTGACCCCTGCACCGGATTGCTTCCTCCGGTGCGCCCCTGCGGTAACGGTACATGAAAATTATTTCGCAAGACACACCCCTTCCCTATGCGGAAGGTCTCGATTTCCTGATCGGCGCGCTGGATACGGCGCGCGGGCTTTATATGGCTTCGGATACGGATTATCCGGGACGTTATTCGCGCTGGGACATCGGCTTTGCCGCGCCGCCGCTCGAGGTACGTGGCTATGCAGACCTCACCGTTTTCACGGCCTTGAACGCAAACGGGCGCGCGCTTGTCTTGCTGCTCGGCGCTTTCTTTGCTGCGCATCCTGATGACGCTTTTACAGTATCTGCCCCCGATGCCGATACGCTGATCTGCACAATCAACCCCGCCGCCAAAATCTTCAGTGAAGAAGAACGCTCGCAGCAGCCCTCCCCGCTCTCCCCCTTGCGTAAAATTATTCAGGCGAGCGGCGCGGGCGAAAGCTTTGCCGGTTTCTACGGCGCCTTTGCCTATGATCTTCTGTTTTGCTTTAACCCTGTGCCGCTGAAACATACACGCGCAGCAGACAGCCTGCTGTTTCATCTCTATCTGCCGGATAGCATCTATCTGCTTGATCGCCGCAAGGAAACGCTGGTGCGGCGCGACTATGCTTTTTCATTCGGCACACATCAAACAGACTTCCCCGCCCAGCATGACCTGCCCGCAGGGCGCGGTGATGTCACGCCCCCAGCCGCGCCGCAAATTGCCAGCAATATGGACGATGACGCCTATGCCGCCATGGTTCTGCGCGCCAAAGAACATATCCGCAAGGGCGACGTCTTCGAGGTCGTCCTCAGCCGTATCTTTACAGCCCCCTGCGCACAGCCGCCCTCGCAACTGTTTCGCAATATCCGCCGTATCAACCCCTCGCCTTACGAATTCCTGATGCAGATGGGGGGCGAACAGCTGGTCGGCGCTTCGCCCGAGATGTTCGTGCGCGTCGAGGGGAAACGCGTTGAAAGCTGCCCCATTTCGGGCACTGCCCGCCGCAGCCGCACCCCCGGCGATGCCGCCGTGATCGAAGATGCGGAGATTTTGCGCGGGCTTCTCAATTCCGCCAAAGACGCGGCAGAGCTGACCATGTGCACCGACGTTGACCGCAACGACAAGGCGCGGATATGCGAAGCCGGCTCCATCCGTCTGCTCGCCCGCCGCCAGATCGAAACTTACGCAGGCCTGTTTCATACCGTCGATCACGTCGAAGGCTATCTGCGAGAGGGGTTTGACGGTGTCGATGCCTTCCTCTCTCACATGTGGGCGGTGACGCTGACCGGCGCGCCCAAAGCTGAAGCCGCAAAGATTGTCGAACAGCAAGAGCCCGCCGCGCGGCGATTTTACGGCGCCGCCGTTGGCGCGCTGCATCTAAACGGCGATGTGAATACCGGCATCACCATCCGCACCCTGCATATCAAAAACGGCGTCGCGCAATACCAATCCGGCGCGAGCATTGTCTATGATTCCGTGCCCGAAGAAGAAGCTGCCGAAACCCATACCAAGGCGCAGTCTTTCCGCCGCATCCTGAGCGGCGACATTCCAAAGCCCAGCCTGCGCCCCGCCGCCCGCACCGGCGAGGGCAAGACGGTGGTTTTGATCGATAACGAAGATTCTTTCGTCCATACGCTTGCCGACTATATTCGCCAGACCGGCGCGGCAGCCATCACGTATCGCCATGGTACGCCGCTTGAAACAATCCTTGCGCACCATCCGCATCTGGTTTTGCACTCGCCCGGCCCCGGCCTGCCATCGCAATTCCGCGTACCCGAGACGGTGCGCGCGGTTGCCGATGCCGGCGTACCGCAATTCGGCGTCTGCCTTGGACTGCAGGGCATGTTCGAAGCTTTCGGCGGCACGCTGGATTATCTGGAGACGCCGCGCCATGGCAAGACATGGACGATTGCGCCCGCGCAGCATGCGCTTTTTGGCGATATGCCCACGCCCTGTACGGTCGGCGCTTACCATTCGATCTACGGCAAGCGCGAGACGCTGCCAGATTGCCTTGAGGTGATTGCCGTCAATGAAAACGATATCATCATGGCGATTGCGCATAAGACATTGCCCGCCTGGGCGGTGCAGTTCCACCCCGAATCCGTTCTGTCCATGCACGGTTATGCAGGGCACAAGATGATCGAAAACGTCATGCAATATCTGGCGAGGCCGGCATGACCGCGCCGCTCGCTACCCTTGCACAGCATTTATTGCATACGCAAAACCCCGCACCCGAAGACTGGGCCGCGCTGATGCAGGCGTTTTGCGATGAGAAAGCACCCGATGCGGATAAAGCCGCAGCGCTTGAAACGCTTGCCGAGCGCACGGTTGATGGCGGTATGCTGGCCGCCTGCGCAAATTATATCCTCTCGCAGGCCGTGCCGCTGCCGCTTGATACAGGTGCGGTCGATGTCTGCGGCACCGGCGGCGACAAAAGCCGCAGCGGTATCAAGACGTTTAATATTTCAACCGCCGCCGCCTTTGTCGTTGCCGCCTGCGGGCAAAATGTCATCAAGCACGGCAACCGCGCCGTTTCCAGTCAGGCCGGCAGCAGCGATGTGCTGGCTGCGCTCGGCGTACCTATCTGCACAGATGCGGTGGACGCGCAGCGCGCTCTTTCTGCCTACGGCCTCTGCTTTGTTGCCGCGCCCGCTTTTCATCCTGTTTTGAAACATGCCGCCGCCGCGCGGCGCGCCTATGGCAAGCCGTCATTTTTTAACCTGCTCGGCCCCCTTTGCAACCCCGCGCGCGTCACGCGGCAAGTGATGGGCGTTTACGGCGCGGAATATTTAACCCCTGTCGCCGAAGCTGCGGCAGCTCTGGGAAAAACAGATATGCTGGTGCTGCACAGTGACGATGGCTTGGATGAAATCAGCCTCGCCGCCCCGACGCAGGCGCGGCGCGTGCAGGACGGGCGCATCGAAACGCTCGTGCTGACGCCCGAAGACGCAGGCATTGCCCCACAGCCGCTGGACAGCCTTGCTGGCGGCGATGCCGCGCAAAATGCGGCCATCATCCGCGCGCTTTTTAATGATCCGTCTGGCGCTGCTGCCGATATGGTCGCGCTGAATGCGGGCGCGGCGCTGTGGATTTGCGGCGCGGCGGCGGATTTACGCGGCGGGTACACCTTGGCTCTGCAAGCCCTGCAAAACGGCAAGCCTGCTGCGCTGCTGCGCCGCATGGACGGGCGGGAGCAGGCGGCATGAGCAGCTTTTTACAAAAAATACACGACATGACCAAAGACCGCGCCGCTGCCGCACGCCGCACCAAACCGCTGGCTGCGCTCAAAGACATGCCGCTTTACACACGCACGCCTGCGCCGGTTATGCCGGCTTTTGCGCAAGACGGCTGGCATGTGATTGCCGAGGTGAAGTTTGCCAGTCCTTCCGAGGGTGATATCCGCATGCCTGCCGTACCGGTCGAGGTTGCGCAGGGCTATCTGGCAGCGGGCGCGCGCATGCTGTCCGTGCTGACGGAGCCCCGGTATTTCAAGGGCAGCCTTGAATATCTATCCGCCATTCGCGCCGCTGCGCCCGATGCGCTATTGCTGCGCAAGGATTTTATCTGTGACGCCTATCAGCTGCACGAAGCACGCGCGCATGGCGCAGATGCCGTTTTGCTGATTGTCGCCATGACCGAAGACGTCCTGACCAAAGACCTCTTGCAAACCGCGCAGTCACTTGGGCTGACCGCGCTTGTCGAAGTGCATGATGCGCATGAAATGACGCGCGCGCAGGATATGGGCGCGGGCATGATCGGCGTCAATAACCGCAACCTCAAAACGCTCAAGACATCGCTGGACACCAGCCGCCGTCTTGCGCCGATGAAACGCGCCGGAGACGTGCTGATTTGCGAAAGCGGGCTTTCGTCCGCCGCGCAGCTGCAAGAAATGCGCAGCCTTGGTCATGACGGTTTTCTGATGGGCACGCATTTTATGCGCAAACCCGCCCCCGGCGTGGCACTCGCAGCGCTGCTGAGCGAATGCGCCGCATGAGCGCGCGCATTAAGATATGCGGCCTGACCCGCGCCGAAGATGCCCGGCTGGCACAAGACGCCGGTGCATGGGCGCTGGGCTTTATTTTTTATCCTCAATCAAAGCGGTTTATCACGCCCGAGGCCGCGGCCGCCATTGCCCCAAAAGATGCACAAACAACAGGCGTTTTCGTGAACCAGATGTCTGAAATTTCTGCCGCGCTTGAGGTCTTTCCGCTAGCCGCCATACAGCTGCATGGCAATGAAACACCGGATGAGGTGCGCGCGCTGCGGGATATTTTTGCGGGCAAGATCATCAAAGCCTTCCGCCTGCAAAGCGATGCCGATTTGCCCCAGATTGCCGCATGGCAGGGCATCGCCGATTATATTCTGATCGATGCCGCCGTTGCCGGACAATACGGCGGCACCGGACAAACTGCCGACTGGGCGCTGGCCGCCCGCGCCAAAGAATGCGGCATACCGTTAATTCTGTCGGGCGGGATTGATGCCGCCAACATCCTCGCAGCGCAAGATGCTGTCTCTCCTTTTGCCTTTGATCTTGCGGGCGGCGTTGAAGCCGCTGCCGGTATCAAAGACACGCAGAAAATAAAAACCCTTTTCGAGACCAGCCGGAGAATAAACCCATGACCGCGCTCAAAAGCCCCCTGCCGAACACCTTGCCCGATAGTGCCGGATTTTACGGTGATTTCGGCGGCAGATTTGTGCCCGACACACTGATGGCGCCACTGGCCGAGCTTGAGGATGCCTATAACAAAGCCCATGCCGACCCCGCGTTCTGGGCGGATTACGAAAGATTGCTCGACGAATTTGTCGGGCGTGAAACGCCGCTGCAACCGATGCACCGTTTGACCGCGCAGCTCGGCGGTGCAAAGATTTATCTCAAGCGCGAAGACCTTGCCCATACCGGCGCGCATAAAATCAACAACGCGATCGGCCAGATTTTACTGGCGCAGCGCATGGGCAAAAAGCGCATCATTGCCGAAACCGGCGCGGGGCAGCATGGCGTGGCCACAGCAACAGCTGCCGCCGCTTTCGGGCTTGAATGCATCGTTTACATGGGCGCAGACGATATGGCACGGCAGGAGCCGAACGTTTACCGTATGCGTCTTTTGGGTGCGGAGGTTGTGCCTGTGACATCCGGATCACGCACCTTGAAAGACGCCGTCAGCGAAGCGATGCGCGATTGGGTCAGCCATGTGCATGATACGTATTATCTGCTCGGCTCCGCCCTGGGCCCGCATCCTTATCCGCGCATGGTGCGTGATTTTCAATCTGTGATCGGCCGCGAAGCACGCGCGCAAATTCTGGCCGCAGAGGGGCGCCTGCCCGATAGCATCGTCGCCTGCGTCGGCGGCGGCAGCAATGCGATTGGTATTTTTTCGGGCTTTGTCGATGACGCGCAGGTCAAGCTGATCGGCGTCGAGGCAGGCGGCACGGCCATTGCCAAGGGTCAGCATGCTGCGCGGTTCTCCGGCGGATCTATGGGTATTTTTCAGGGCATGAAAACAATTATTCTGCAAGATACGGACGGTCAGGCAGAACTGACGCATAGCGTTTCGGCCGGCCTTGATTACACCGGCGTCGGGCCGGAGCATGCCTATTTGCAGGCCCTTGGCCGCGCCGAATATACCTATGCGCTTGATGACGATGCCGTGGCCGCCCTGCACAGGCTCGCGCGGACAGAAGGGATTATCTGCGCGCTTGAAAGCGCGCATGCCGTTGCCTATGCAATCAAAACCGCGCCTGCATTGTCCAAAGATCATCTTATGATCGTCAACTTGTCCGGCCGCGGCGATAAAGACATCGGTATTCTGCGCAGTTATGAGGAGAATAAAAAATCATGACCACAAAAACCCTGCGCCAGACATTGCTGGATGCACGCGCTGCAAAAACATCTGCCTTTGTACCCTTTGTCATGGCTGGCGACCCTGACATGACAACAAGCACCGGTATTTTGCTGTCGCTGGAAAAAAGCGGTGCGGCGGCGATTGAACTTGGCGTGCCTTTTTCTGACCCCGTGGCCGATGGCGTGACGGTGCAGCAGGCGGCTGAACGCGCGCTGGCCGCCGGTGCAACGCTGGCCGGAGTGTTTGACATGTTGAAACAGGCGCGGGCGCAGGGACTGGCCATACCCGTCTGTCTGTTTTCCTACCTCAACCCCATTTTTTACATGGGATATGACGTTTTTGCCCGCACCGCCCGCGATGCAGGGGCGCAAGGCGCTTTGATCGTCGACCTACCGCCCGAAGCCGCAGCGGATTATCTGGCCACGATGAAGGCCGCAGGGATGGAGACGGTCTTTCTCTGCTCCCCCACCACTGACCCCGTGCGGCTGGCTTTGATCGATGCAGCGTCTACCGGTTTTGTTTATTACGTGTCGCGCGAAGGCGTCACCGGCGCGCAAACCGCCCTGCCCACCGCACTGTCGGAAAAACTGGCCGACCTTCGCGCCCACCTTACAGCACCGCTGGCGGTCGGTTTTGGCATTTCAACCCCAGCGCATGTAGCAGCCTTGACCGGCAAGGCAGACGCCATCGTCGTTGGCAGCGCGCTTGTTAAAACCATCGGCGAAAAAGCCGCGGACGCCCCCGCCGCATTGGCGGCACAGGTGAAAGAATTGCTCGCCGCCGCTTGAAATGCGCCGCAAAGCGCCTAGAATGGCCTGACATAACCAAAAGGTGCAGCCATTAAAACGTTTTTCACGATATTCGGTATGCTGCTTGGCCTTGGACTGGCAGCGGCCTGGTATTTCACGCTTGGCCCCGCAGGCGTACCTGCTGTCGATACAGCATCACCGCGCCGCGGCATGGCGGTCGATGCCGTTTACGCGACCGGCACGGTCGAGGCCACCGTGATGCTGCCGATTTCCGCGCGCATGACCGCACGGCTGATGAAGCTGAACACCGACGAAGGCCACGATGTGAAAGAAGGCGACGTTCTGGCGCAGCTTGAAGATTCAGATCTGCAAAAAACACTGGACGAGCTGCACGCACGCGAGACTTTTTTGAAAAAAGATTACGACCGCAAGGCCGCACTGGCCAAAAGCGGCTATGAAACCCGCGCCTCGCTCGATCAGGCACGGGCAGAGCTGGACGCGATCCGCGCCAGTATTGCACGGGTAGAGGCCGAAGCCTCCTTCACCCGCCTGATCGCGCCTGCCGATGGCCGTGTCATCCAGCGCGACGGCGAGATCGGCCAGATGATTCCTGCCAATCAGCCGGTTTTCTGGCTCAGTTGCTGTGCGCCTTTGCGCATTAGCGCCGAAGTTGACGAAGAAGATATCGCACGTGTCAAGCCGGAGCAGCAGGTCTTTATCCGCGCCGATGCTTTTCCCGATGCGCGGTTTGAGGGTAAAGTCCTGTCAATCACGCCCAAGGGCGACCCCATCGCGCGCAGCTACCGCGTGCGTATTTCCCTGCCCGCCGATACCCCGATGCAGATCGGCATGACGGCAGAAACCAATATTCTGATCGCGGAAAAACCGGATACGCTGCTGATCCCCGCGAACACGCTGCGCGGCAATGATGTTTTTGTGCTGTCGGGCGAAACGGTGCGGCGCACTCCTGTTAAAACCGGCATCCGCGGACTGGAGGAAGTAGAAATCACCGAAGGCCTGCCTGCAGACGCGCGTCTGGTGCTCAACCCGCCGCCCGACCTGACCGACGGCGCGCGCATCCGCCTGCGCCGCGGGGACAACTAGGCCATGCACCTTTTGATTTCCATGGCGCTGCGCCATCTGCTCGCCCGCAAACGGCAAAGTCTTGTGTCTTTGCTTGGCATCATCCTCGGCGTCGGGTTTTTCCTGACCATTTCATCGCTGATGCAGGGGTCGGAGCGTGATTTTATCCGGCGCCTGATCGACAACGCACCGCATATCACGGTTTCGGACGATTTTCGTAATCCGCGTTTGCAGCCGGTCATCGCCGCCTATCCGGATGCGGTGATCGAGCTGCGCGGCAGCCGCCCGCAAACCGAGACGCGCGGTATTCGCGGGTTTGAAAGGATTCTGGACAGTCTGCGCGGCATGTCCGGCGTGGCGGCATCGCCCGCCCTGACAGGGCAAGTGCTGGTCAGCTTTGCCGGCCGCGATGTGGCGGTGACGCTGAACGGAATGATCCCCGCCGACATCATTTCCGTGACCACCATCGCCGATCACATGACCGAAGGACGCATCGAAGATCTGGATACCAACCCGAACGGGATTATTATCGGCGGCGAACTCGCGCGCAAGATGTCGCTGCGCCGTGGCCGCGCCATCACGCTGGCCGCGCCGAACGGACAGGTGCGCGCTTTTAAGATTGTCGGCATTTTCCGCACAGGCCGCGCCGGATATGACGAAACGCAGACCTTTGTTTCGCTCAAGCGCGCACAGGCGCTTTTGGACCGCGCTGACCGCGCCAATGGCATCATCATCAAACTGGATGACCCCTATGATGCACGACGTTTTGCGGCCGAACTTGAATCGCGCATTGGTTATAAATCGATGTCATGGCAGGAATCGTCGGAAGACCTGATGAGCACGCTCGCCGTGCGCAATATCATCATGTACACCGTCGTCAGCGCCGTGCTGGTCGTCGCGGCTTTTGGCATTTATAACGTGATTTCAACCGTGGTGATGGAAAAGCAGCGCGATATCGCCATTTTGAAATCGATGGGTTTTCACGCTGCAGATGTGAAGCGGATTTTCTTGATACAAGGTATTTTACTGGGCATTGCCGGAAATATGGCCGGACTGCCGCTGGGCATGGCGATGATGGCCGCTTTGATGCAAGTACGTATTCAGCCGCCCGGCAGTCTGGAGCCGATTGCCATGCCGCTGGACTGGTCATGGCCGCAATTCGCGCTGGCGGCGGCTTTTGCTTTGCTCGCATCGATCTTTGCCGCCCTGCTGCCCGCGCGCAAAGCCGCACATGTGGAGCCAGTTGACATTCTGCGTGGCACCGCATGACAGCGCGCGAGACCGCCATCCGCAGTGAAAAGCTGATGCGGCGTCTGGAAGGCGAAGTACCCGTGATTCTTGTCAAGGGCGCGGATGTCGAAATTTTCGCCGGGGAATTCATCGCCATCACCGGCCCGTCCGGATCGGGGAAATCATCCCTGATGTACCTGATGGGGCTGCTCGACCGCCCGACCGAGGGCAGGCTGTGGATTGGTGCACAGGAAACAACGCGCCTGGGCAGTGAT
>JAUXOC010000066.1 GCA_030682495.1 Alphaproteobacteria bacterium
GTGCCAAGGCTCAGGATATGCCGCTCCACCAGTTCTGTGCGCAGATCGTCGCGGATATTCTGGTCTTTTTGCGCATCGTTATACAGAGCCGTACCGGCACTGCCGAGCAAGATGCCGGTGACGAGCGTGAAAGCCGCTTTAAGACGTTTGCTTTCGAACATGCGCAATACCCTATGATAAGCCTAACTGCATTATATCAGCCGCCGCTTAACATATGGTAAATGAAAGGTTTAGCTCTGATTTTCAGCCTTGCTGCCACGTTTTTTACCGCGCAGGGCGACCAGAATGCCTTGTAATGTCCGGACTTCCTGCATTGTGGGGCTGCTGCGGAAGAAGAAATTGCGGATATTGCGCAAGATGGTCGGTTTTTGCGGCGGGCTGCGGAAAAAACCGGCCTGCTCCAGATCGTTCTCCAGAAACTGCAAGAATGTTTCAATCTCGCCGCGCGGGGCGAGGGCGGCGTTATCGCCTTCTTCGGGGGCGGCTGCTGCGGCAGGCGGGAAGCGGTTGTCGCAGCACAGCCAGCTATAACAGGCCAGCAAAACCGCCTGCGCAAGGTTGAGGGATGAAAACCCGGGGTTGAGCGGGATATTCAAAATAGCATTGGCCAGCGCCACGTCTTCGTTTTCAAGCCCTGAGCGCTCCGGCCCGAAGAGGATGCCGCAATTCGGCGTTGCTCGATCATCGTGGCGGTGATGCACTTCGCGCGCGGCTTCGTCGGCCTTCAGCACGGGTTTCACCATGTCGCGCATGCGCGCGGTGGTGGCCAGCACGTATTCAAGGTCGGCCACGGCCTCCGCCGTTGTCTCGTAAAGCTTGGCGCTGTTCAGCACATCAATCGCGCCCGATGCGGCGGCGATGGCATCGTCATTCGGCCAGCCGTCGCGCGGCTGGACGATACGCAGTTCGGTCACGCCGCAATTCAGCATCGCGCGCGCGCACATGCCGATATTCTCCCCCAGCTGCGGCCGCACCAGAATAACCACAGGCGCCAGCGGCATATCGGCGGGGACGAGAGGTTGCGATGTATCTGTTCCGGCCATTCGCGGGTTAGGCAGCCGTTTTCAGCCGCTCCAGCACGCGCTGGCGACCGATGAGGGGGAGGAGGGCGGCGAGTTCGGGGCCGTGCTCCTGACCCGTGATCGACAGGCGCAGCGGCATAAACAGCGCCTTGCCTTTGCGGTCGGTTTTGGCCTTGATCGCGGCGACCCATTGTTCCCATGTCTTGTTGTCCCACGGGCCTTCGGGCAGCAGATCTGCGGCGATTTGGGTGAATTCGGCGTCTTCAATGACCGGCGTGACGGGGCCTTTGGCGACCTGCCACCAGTCTTTGATATCGGCGAGCAGTTCAAGGTTTGGACGCACAGCCAGCCAGAAGGCTTCGTCAACATCGGTCATGCCGAGCGCGGCGAGGCGGTCTTTGACCTGCGCGAATTCCAATTTGTGCAGAATTTTCGCGTTGAGGCGATAAAGTTCATCCTCGTCAAATTTCGGCAGGTTGCGCGAAAATTTGGCGAAGTCGAAACTGTCAACGGCATCTTGCAAGCTGCCGAGCGGTTCAATCGGATCAGACGTGCCGATGCGCGACATCAGACTGATAATCGCCATCGGTTCGATACCGACTTCGTCGCGTAGGGACGCAAGGCTGAAAGAGCCTTTACGTTTTGAAAGTTTCTTGCCTTCCATATCGCCCAGCAGCGTGACGTGTGCGAAGTGCGGCGGGGTTGCGCCCAGCGCTTCGAACATCTGCACGTGGCTGGCGGTATTGCTGACGTGGTCTTCGCCGCGCACGATATGGGTGATGCCGAAATCGATATCATCAATCACAGAGCAGATATGATAGAGCGGGCGGCCATCCTCGCGGATCAGCACGGGGTCAGTCATGTCCTTGCCGTGAAACTCGACGTGGCCGCGCACAAGGTCTTCCCAGATGATCGGCTTGTGTTCCAGCTTGAAACGCCAATGCGGGCGGCGGCCTTCGGCTTCGTATTGTTTCTTTTGTTCGTCTGTCAGGTCGAGCGCGCCGCGGTCGTAAATCGGCGGCTTGCCTTGCGAGAGCAGCGCCTTGCGCTTGAGCCCAAGCTCGTCTTCGGTTTCATAGCACGGGTAAAGACGACCGTTGTCTTTCAGTTTCTGGATCGCCTTGTCGTAGTCGGCATTGCGGTCGCGCTGGCGGGCGAAACTGTCCCACTCGAGGCCGAGCCATTTCAGACCGGCCATGATGTCATCGACGTTTTCTTCCTTGGATCGCACAAGGTCGGTATCGTCGATGCGCAGCATGAAATTGCCCTTGTTCTTGCGGGCGCAGAGCCACACGATCAGCGCGGTGCGGACGCTGCCGACATGCAGCGTTCCGGTCGGGCTGGGGGCAAATCTGACGGCGACGGTCATGGTCTTTGTATCCTTTGTTTTCAAGATGGCCATATTACACCACGCCTATGCAAAACCCAAGGGGGCTTTGGGGGCAAAAAACGCGGTTTTTTGGGCAAAAATAGCCTGAAAATCAGGGTTTGGGCTGGGGGATACGTGGCGGGCGGCGGGCATCGGCGGGCAGGCGGAAACCTGCAACTGTGCCGTCATGAACAAGGAAGCCCGCATCATGCAGTGCTTCGCCCAGTGTCAGGCGGCTGCGGCTGCTCAGGCGGGCGAAATCGTCTAGCTCCAGCAGCAGGAAATGCTGCGGCGTCAGTTTGAACGTCTCGGCCAGATCGGCGGCGATATTTTTGGGCGGTGTACCCATGTGCAAAAGAATATCCAGCGCGGCGGCGGCATAGGCGGTCATCACGGCTTTGCTGGCTGTGGCATCGTCTATGGTTTGCGCCATGGCGGCGTCGAATTTTGTGGTGACGGCGGGCAGGTATTTGGTCATGCGAAAATGCCGGAACCAGCCGGCATCGTCGTGCCTATTTTGCGGGACATCATCCAGCATGGCGCGATGTGCGTTTGTCGGCAAGGTCGACGACGGATTTTTCCTTGCCATCCTTGCGATGGGCATCCGGATGGTCGGCGACGATACCGTCTTTGATCTGATAGCCAAAGGCACGCAGGATGGCATCAATCTCGCTTGCGGGCATTTCGCTGATATCGGCGACGTCCTGCACGGGCAGATTGACCAGCTGTGCGGGGCGCAGGCCACAGCACTGCTGCAAATAATCGCGGAACAAAAAGCCCGGCATTTGTGCGGCGGCGATATGGCAGAGAATCAGCGCAGCGGATAATTCTGCCCGCACGACAACGGGATAAAATTCATCCAAAGTGTGACGCTGTATCGCTTCGCCGAAAGATTTTTTGAATTCCACGCCGTCATCGCATTCCAGCAGCAGGCGGAACAGCGCCTGCGCTTTGACGATTTTCTCGTGGCCTTCGTTTCCCTGATCTTCAAACATCTGGCTGCTTCCCCCGTTGCATCCCTGTTGTTTTTTTATCCTCTGGTACTCTTGACGTGTTTTTGCAGTTCGTCGGCGATCATAAAGGCCAGCTCCAAAGCTTGCGAGGCGTTCAGCCGCGGGTCGCAATGGGTATGGTATCTGTCGCCGAGGTTTTCATCGGTAATCTTGTAGGCGCCGCCGGTGCATTCGGTGACGTCTTGTCCGGTCAGCTCGAAATGCACGCCGCCGGGGTGCGACCCCTCGGCGCGGTGAATCTGGAAGAATTGTTCGACTTCGCTATACACGCTGTCAAAGGCGCGGGTTTTATATCCGGTCGTCGAGGTATGCGTGTTGCCGTGCATGGGGTCGCAAGACCAGACCACGCTTTTGCCTTCGCGCGCCACAGCGCGGATAAGGGCGGGCAGATGCGCCGCCACTTTGTCGTGCCCCATGCGGCTGATGAGCGTCAGGCGTCCCGGTTCGTTATCGGGGTTCAGAATATCGATCAGGCGCAGCATATCGTCAACGGGCAGGCTGGGGCCGCATTTAAAGGCAATCGGATTTTTCACGCCGCGCAGAAATTCGACGTGTGCGCCGTCGGGCTGGCGTGTGCGGTCGCCAATCCACAGCATATGTGCGGAGACGTCATACCATTCGCCGGTGGTGGAATCTGTGCGGGTCATGGATTGTTCGTAAGGCAGCAGCAGCGCTTCGTGCGAGGTGTAAAAATCCACTTCGCGGATCGGCGGTGAATTTTCAACCGTGATGCCGGCAGCCGACATAAACGCCAAGGCCTGATCGAGGCGGGAGGCGAGATCCTGATACCGGCTTTCCAGCGGGTGGCCTTTGAGGAAATCCAGCGTCCATTGATGCACGCGGTGCAAATCGGCATAACCGCCCGATGCGAAGGCACGCACAAGGTTCAGCGTGGCGGCGGATTGGTTATAGGCCTGCACAATGCGCTGCGGGTCGTGGCGGCGCGCTTCGGGTGTGAATTCGGGGCCGTTGATGATATCGCCCTTATAGCTGGGCAGGGTGACACCGTCTTTGGTTTCGGATGCGGCGCTGCGCGGCTTGGCGAATTGTCCGGCAAGGCGGCCGATTTTGACGACAGGCAGACCAGCTGCAAAAGTCATGACAATCGCCATCTGCAAAATCACGCGGAAGGTATCGCGGATATTTTTAGGATGAAATTCCAAAAAGCTTTCGGCGCAATCACCGCCCTGCAGGGCAAAGGCTTCGCCTGCTGCAACACGCGCGAGCTGCGCTTTTAGACGGCGCGCTTCGCCCGCGAAAACAAGCGGCGGATAATTGGCAAGGGTCTGCTCGACTTTGGTCAGTGCAGCAGGGTCTTCATAGACAGGCATCTGCTCGGCTTTTTTGCCGCGCCAGCTGTCTGGTGACCAACCTGTGGATTGTTTTGACTCGATGGCGCTGAGAGGCACACCCGTTCTCCGCTTTTTTTCTTTAACTACAAGAGTATGAGGCCGATTACTGCGTTTTATCAAGTATATTTTTGAGGCCGCGTTCAATGCGCGCCAATTTCTCCGCATGGACGATCTTCAGGCCGAAACTGTCTTTGACATAAAACACATCCATGGCACGGCTGCCAAAGGTGGTAATCTTCGCGGCGCTGATTTGCAGACCCAGTTCGGTCAGGGTGGCCGTGATACCGTAGAGAAAGCCTGGCCTGTCCTTGCCCGTGACTTCGATCACGGTATGGCTGCCGCTGGCGTTATTATCGAGGATGACCTGCGGCTGGACGCGGAAGTTCTGGCCGCGGCGGGGCAGGTTTTTCTGCCGCTGCGCGATTTCGGCTTCGATATCGAGCGTACCGGCCAGCGCGGCCTTGACGGTGCGCTGCATAAAGGGGGCGTTGTCGTAGGCGTGGCCCTGTAAATCCTGCACCTGAAACACGTCAAGCGCCATACCATCCGGCAGCGTGAAAATCCGCGCAGCCGCAATGCTGGCACCCGCTGCCGATAGCGCACCGGCCAGCGTTGCAAAAAGCCCCTTGCGGTCGGGCGTGAAGACAAAAACCTCGGTAAAATCCTGCGTGGGGGCAGGCAGGACGCGCACCACGGTTGCTTGTTCTTTCATGCCCGCGTTTTTGTCGAGCGCGGTGATAAACCCCGCCAGCGTTTCAGGCGCAAAGCTGTGCCAAAAATCCGCCGGTGCGCGGTCGGCCAGATAGCGCAGGGCGGCGGTTTTATCGCCGATCAGCCGCCGCACCGATTTCTGTTTCATCATCGTCGCCTGCGCATCATCGAACATGTCTGGCGCACCGGTCAGGATATGCTGGGTACGGCTGTAAAGGTCGCGCAAAAGCCCGGCTTTCCAGTTGTTCCAGCGGCCCGGCCCCACGGCCAGCACATCGGCGGCGGTTAAAATTGTCAGCAGCTTCAGCCGCTCCGGTGACTGTACGGCGGCGGCAAAATCGGCGACGGTTTTCGGATCGGTCAAGTCGCGCTTGAAGGCTGTCATGGTCATCAGCAAATGGTATTCAACCAGCCATGCCGCCGTTTCCGTTTCGGCGGGGTCGAGGCCGAATTTGGGGCACATGCGCCGCGCAATCGCCGCGCCTTTAATCGCATGTTCGCCGCCCGTGCCTTTGGCCATGTCATGAAACAGCATGGCAAAATAAAGCGCGCGGCGCGAATGGATTTGGCCGAACAGCTGCGTGGATACCGGCGCTTCGGCCTGAAGTTCGCCGTTTTCGATTTTATGCAGCATGTCGATGGCGTTGATGGTGTGCTCATCCGCCGTAAAGACGTGATACATGTCGTATTGCATATGCGCAAAAATATTGGCGAAATCGGGGATCAGCGCGGTCATCAGCCCCGCTTCGTTCATGCGGCGCAGGGTTTGTGCGGATTTTTTGCGATCCAGAATAATTTCGCGCAGGATGGCCAGCGCAGCGGGATCGTTTTGCACGATTTTGGGTGTGCGCTCCAGAATACCGCGAATCTGGCGCAGGGCATCCGGATGAATATCAAAGCCACTGGTCTGGCTGACGCGAAAAATACGCACCATGTCGGTCGGGGTTTTAACAAAGATATCCGGCGCAGGCGGCAGCAAGCGGTTTTGCGGCAATAAAAATCCGTCAGCTGTCGCGCTGAGCGCGAGTTTCCTTGACCCCGCTGTGGCGCCACCGCTGGCCGCGCGCGATTCAAGCAGCGTACAGAGGATGCGCGTCAGATACCCCGTGTCATTCGCCATGCGGAAATAATCGCGCATAAAATTTTCTGCCCGCAGGTTGGGGGCAGTGTCGTTATAGCCCATGCGCAGGGCAATTTCCGGCTGCGCGTCAAAAGACAGACGGTCATCGGCGCGGCCGGCCAAGCTGTGCAGGTGGCAGCGGATACGCCAGAAAAAGACATGCGCGCGGCCGAGCAGGCGGGCTTCCTCCGCCGTCAGCATCTTTTTGCGTACCATATCGCGGGCGCGGCGCGCGCCATCTGTCAGCGTGGCGAGCCAGAACAGGTTTTGCAGGTCACGCAGCCCGCCTTTGCTTTCCTTGATATTGGGCTGGAGCAAGGCGCGGCTGTCGCCCTGTTTGCGGTGGCGGGCATCGCGTTCAGCCAGTTTGGCGGCGATCAGCGTACCGGTGCCGGCTTCGCGCAGATATTGGTCATAAATTCTATCAAGCTGCCGTGACAATTTTTTGTCGCCGCAGACAAATCTTTTTTCCAAAAGGCTGGTCATGAAATGCAAGTCATCCTGCATCGCCGCGCGGCAATCGGACAGGTTGCGCACGGCATAGCTGAGCCGGATTCCGGCCTGCCAGCAAGCCGCGTGAAGGCTTTCAATCCACTTGCGTGTGGCGGAGGTCAGGGTTTCTTCGGTCACGATCAGGACGTCGATATCGGAAAAAGGCGCCAATTCACTGCGCCCATAGCCGCCGGTGGCAATGAGGGCGGGAAGGCTGCGCAGGCCCTGTAATCCGGCACAGAGTGCAGCAATTTTTTTGATGTTTTTATCTATTAATTCAGAACATTTAACAGGAAAATTAAAAGTTATTTCTGAGCTTGTTTGCGGCGCAGCAATTTCCTGTGCGATTTTCTGATAATTAAGTTTCAAGTTTTTAATTAACTTGTTTAATTCCTTTTCAAAAACAGTTTTTTTGTTTTCAAGGCCTTGTGCCGATGTCGTTTTTTTACCCAGCAGCGCCATGTGAACCTATGCCTGACCTTATGGTCAACCGTAAATACGGTAATAATATTTCCCTAAACCATCTTTTTTGATGCGTTTGATTACAAAAGATGATATTCAATATCTCACCAACAAAAAAGAAAATTGTGAAACGCACGACCACTCGCAAGCGAAGGAGCCGGCCACGTGTTCATTTTTTACGATACCGAGACCTCGGGACTCAACAAGGACTATAGTCAGGTCCTGCAGATCGCCCTTGTGTTCACGGACGATAACCTGAACGTTCTGTCCAGCAAGAAAGTCGAATGCCGCCGTTCGCCCTGGGTGGTGCCGTCACCGGGCGCGCTGCTGACCACGGGCTTCACGCCGGACGATCTCAAAAAAAGCAAGAATTCACATTACGAGATGATGCAGGAAGTGGACGAATGGATCCGCTCCCAGTACATGCCGGTCATTTTCTCCGGCTATAATACCCTTGGGTATGACGAGCCTGTACTGGCGCAGAACCTGCATCAGAATCTTCTCGATCCCGGTCTGACCACGATGAAATCGCCGGCGACGGGCGAAGCCAATGGCCGCTCCGACATTATGGTGCTGGTCAAGGCTGTTGCCATGTATATGCCGGAGGCGCTGAAACTCGACAAACAGAACGATTTCGGCAGCGCCAGCCTCTCGCTCATCAACGTTGCCCAGCAAAACGGTGTTGTGCTCGGGGCAGACGATGCGCATGACGCCATGAATGACGTCAAGGCGACCATCGGCGTTGCAAAAGTCATCCGCAAGGCCGCGCCGCAAATCTGGGACCAGATGACCAAGCTGGCGACAGTCGCGGGCGTTGATGAATTTATGGCGCAGAACAAAGTCTTTACACATTCCTTTATGGCCTATGGCAAGGCACGCTCTGCCGTTGTCACCAATATTGCCACGCGCGACGGCGATGCGAGCGAGATCATGTTCGACCTTTCGGTCGATCCTGCGAAATATCTGAAAATGTCGGTCGATGAATTGGCCGATTGCATGAAACCGCAGAACGCCAAATATCACCCCTTCCGCCACACGCCCAAGGACGGCCAGCCGATCTTGATGCCGATGGATATGTCCGACCGCGTGATCCCTGCAAAATTCGACGATAAAACAGCCGAAGCCCGCGCCGATCTGCTCAAGGCCGATGCTGATTTTGCCAAACGCGTATCCGAAGCTGCCGCGCGCGTACGCGATGCGGCGGTCAAGCCGGTGCAGCCGCATCTGCCGGAAACGCTGATCGACGTCGAAGCTTCCGCGCCGGTCAAAGTAAAGCTGACGCAATGGCTCAAAGAATTCAACAATACCCAAAGCTGGGCCGATGCCGCCAAGATGGTTGTCGATTTCCCGCAGCGGTTTGAAGAAGAGCTGAAAACAGAGCCGCATATCCGCCGCTTTGCCAAATTCGCAGGGCGCATCGTCTTTGAAGCCGCGCCCGAAGAATTGAGCGCGGAAAAGCAGGATTTGATGCGCCGGCATGTGGCTTCACGCGTGCTCAACCCCGATTTGAACGCGCCTTATATGACAGTGGCAAAGGCGCGCAAAGAGCTGGAGCAGATCGAGCAGGAGCGCGGCTCCGGCAAGGCGAAGTGGCAAGAGGTGACGGATACGCAAATCCGCTCGCTCAAGCTTTATTACACATCGATCGAAAAAGAATACGCGCCCTATCATAACGCGCCGAAAGCTGACGTGCCGCCACAGCATGGCGGTGACAAACCACCGTTGCCGTATGGCGGTGACAAACCGCCGTCGAACGACGACAGCTACATGCCGCCGCAAAGCGGTATGTCGCCGCGCCGCAGCGCGAATAACCGTTTCAGGCCGTAAAGCGTGATGCCCCGCCGCGAGGAAGAGCCTTTCATCGCCAAGGGCGATCAGGTCACCATCCGCAGGGCGGGCGCAATCTCGGGGATATGGCGGGTGGCTGCCGCGCGTTATGCCAGCGCCAACCCCGAAGATGCCCGCATTGAAATGGTGCTGAACCGCGGGGCGTCGATGAATTTTAAGACAGTTTACGATCCGGCCACGATGACTGTCAAAAGCGGTGCGCCGCCGCATATGCTGGCGCGTGATTTGCGCGTTGGCAAAGCGGTGGACCCTGTGAAGCGTAGAGGCGGGCGGCGGCCATGAAACCCGAAGACATTCCCAAATTTATTTATCGCGGCGCGATCATTGACGTGGACGGACAAGAACAAACCGTGCGTGATTTTTGTCTGGCGCGCAAAGACCGCCATCCGCTTTCCGAAGAAATTCTGGTCATCCAGACCAAATCCGGCGATATCGTTGAATACGACCCCATGCGCGTGCAGGAAGTGCATGGCCGCGCGCCGGATTTTATCCGTGTTGGCGCAGAAATATTCTGGCGTGAAACCAGATCGGATATGACGAAGTATAACGGCGTGTGGACAGTCGAATCTTACGAAGTCGGCAAAGACCCGATCAAGGGCGATCCGCATACCAAGGTGGAATTATCCCTCGCCAAACGCGACGGCAGTAAATCGACGTATCTACGGCGTGCTTTCAATGCCGAAACGATGTATCCGGTAAAGCCCGATGCGCAGCCCGGACGGCTGGCGCATATTTTGCAGCGGGATATTTCTGTGCTGAAACCCGCAACTATTCGCCGCACACCGCCGCGCAAGCCCTGAATTTTTTAAAGATCAAAACCGCCGCGTTTGTCAGCTCCGCCACTGTTGGGTGCGCGTTTGTTGATGGTCGGCGGGTTGAGCAGGCGAATTTCCTGTACGGGCTGTTCTGTTTGCGCAGGCGCAGGTGTCGAGGCAGGTGCGGGCAGGGCGGGGAGCGGTGCTTTACGTGCAAACGGGTTCATCTTGGCCATCTGCATTTTGGCACGGCGCGCGGCGCGGCGAAATGAATTGCCCAGATTGGCGTTATACGGGTGCTTCTTGTTCATCAGATAGCCGCGCGCACTGGGGTCGTTGCTCAGGCTGAAAAAAATCGTTGCCTTCTTGCCGTTGTGGGCATTGTGGGTGCGATCCATTGCCGTGCGTGAAAATTCCAGCGCGAATGAAACCGCCAGCGTATCGGATGTAACCTTCAAATAGCGTTTGATATTTTCCAGACGGTCGGCGGTGACGCGGTGCAGCGGCAACTCCGTCGCGGTGATTTCGACATCCTGACGGCGGTTGTTGATACTGCCCGCAACGGCTACGGGGGAGAAAGTGGCCGTTGTGCTGCGCGCGTAAGAGCCTTCGTAAAGTGCCGATACGTAATAGCCGCGCTGCATGTAATCGATGGCCTTATCGCAAAAATCCATCGCCGTGTGAAAGGCGCTTGCCTTGCTGCATCCCGTTTCTGTTGCCAGATGCGAGATATTGTCGAGGTCATAGGTGCTGAGCTGCAGTATCGTTTTTGCGCTGGTCATGGCTGAATTCTCTCGGGGGATACGGGGCATATGAATAGCAAAATCCGCACAAGCAGTCAAGTTATGGAATTGGCCTTGGATTTCAAGGCATAGAGCGCGTCCAGTGCCTCTTTGGGCGTCATGCCATCGGGGTCGATGGTTTTGAGCGCTTCTTCGACAGCTGACGTCTTGGGCTTGGCGGCATCTTTGGGCGCAGCACTAAAGAGCGGCAGATCGCCCATGGTTTTGCCGGTATCGAGCGGGTTTTTGGCGCTCTCGAGGATTTCCAGCACTTGTTCGGCGCGGGTGATGACGGCAGGCGGCAAGCCGGCCAGCTTGGCGACATGCACGCCATATGACCTGTCGGCAGTACCCGGGGCGACTTCGTGCAAAAAGACGATATTGTCCTGCCATTCACGTACGCGCATGGTGTAGCACGACAGATGCTTGAGGCGCTCTGTCAGCGACGTCAATTCGTGATAATGCGTGGCAAAAAGCGCGCGGCAGGTATTGGCATCGTGCAGATGTTCAAGGCAGGCCCAGGCAATCGACAGGCCGTCGTATGTCGCCGTGCCGCGCCCGATTTCATCAAGGATGACGAGCGAACGTGCCGTGGCCTGATGCAAAATGGTTGCCGTTTCGACCATTTCAACCATAAAAGTCGAGCGGCCGCGCGCCAGATCATCCGCCGCGCCAACGCGGCTGAACAAACGGTCAACCGCGCCGATATGTGCCGATTGTGCCGGTACGAAAGACCCCATCTGTGCCATCAGCGCAATCAGCGCATTTTGCCGCAAAAACGTCGATTTACCCGCCATGTTCGGGCCGGTCAGCAGCCAGAGCCGCGCGTGATCGGCCAAACGGCAATCGTTGGCGATGAATTCCTGATTGTGCTGTTTTTTCAGCGCGTGTTCGACAACCGGATGCCGCCCGCCCTGAATGTCGAAGGCAAGACCGCTATCCACCAGCGGGCGGCAATAATTATTGCGTACGGCAAGCTCGGCCAGTGCGCTGGCAACATCAATCGCGGCGATGGCGGCGGCGGTATCGGCAATCGTCTCGCCGACGGCCAGCACTTCGTCTGCCAGCTGTTTAAACAATTCCAGCTCCAGCGCCAGCGATTTGGCGGCGGCTTCGGATATTTTGCTCTCGAGTTCCGATAGCTCGACAGTCGTAAAGCGTGCCGCGCTGGCCATGGTCTGGCGGTGGATAAAGGTTTCGGTCATGCCGAAAAGTTTATCGGCATTGTTCGATGAGACTTCGATGTAATAGCCGATGACGTTGTTGTGTTTGATCTTGAGCGTGTTCACACCGGTTTTGCGTACGTAATCGGCTTGCAGGCGAGCGATGTGCTGGCGGCTGTTGTCGCGCAGCATTTTCAGCTCGTCCAGCTTTGGTGCATAGCCGGATGCGATAAATCCGCCATCGCGCGTCAGCACGGGCAGGTCGGCGGCAAGGGCACGCTCCAGCTGATCGACCAGCGGATGATGTGACCCCCAGCGCGCGAGCGAAGACAAGGCTTCTTGCAAAAGCGCAGGCAACATGTGGAATGCATCCACGGCAGAAGAAATCAAACGGTGCAGCCGTACTGTCTGGCCGAGCGTATCGCGAATGGCGGCAAGGTCACGCGGGCCGCCGCGGTCAAGGCTCAGGCGAGCGAGGGCGCGTTCGATATCAGCGCAGCCGCGCAAAAATTCGCGTGTTTCTCTGCGAATTTTTTCCTGATCGGCGAAAAACGAAACGGTATCAAGTCGCGCGCCGATGGCTTCTGCGCCCGTCAGCGGCATGGCAATATGACGTGCGAGCAAACGCGCCCCTGCGCCGGTCACGGTCATGTCCATGACGGACAGCAAACTGCCCGCACGCTCGCCGGTCATTGTATGGGTCAGTTCAAGATTGCGGCGGGTCGCAGCGTCAATTTCCATGACGGAGCCGAGCGCAAGCTGCCTTGGCGCAGACAAGCGGGGCATCTTGCCTTTTTGTGTCAGTACGACGTAATCCAAAAGCGCGCCGGCGGCGGCGATTTCTGCACGGGAAAAACCGCCGTAGCTTTCGAGAGTCGCAACACCGAAATGCTTTTCCAGCCGTTTGCGCGCATTTTCGCTGTCAAAACGGCTGTTCGGCTGCACGGTCAGCTTTTGCTTGAAATCGCCGAGCACGTCGAAATGCTGCGTGTTCTGCGTCATTTTTTCGGGCAGCAAAATCTCGCCGGGGTCAACACGGCCGAGCGTCGCGCCAAGGTCTTTCGATGCCACAGGCTGCAGCGTGAAATCGCCCGTCGACAGGTCAAGCCACGCGAAACCGATGGCGCCCGCCACATCGGCAAGGGCGGAGAGGTAATTGTTTGTGCCGCTTTCCAGCAATGTGTCTTCGGTCAGTGTGCCTTGCGTTACAACGCGCACGACGTCGCGGCGCACCAGTGCCTTGTACCCGCCGCGCTGTTTGGCTTCTTCCGGCGTTTCGATCTGTTCGCACAGCGCGACTTTGTATCCCATGCGGATCAGACGCGCCAGATAGGCTTCGTGGCTGTGCCACGGCACGCCGCACATAGGGACGTCTTCGCCCTTGCTGCCGCGTTTGGTGAGGGTGATGTCGAGCGCTGCACTGGCCTTGACCGCATCCTCGAAAAACAATTCAAAGAAATCGCCCATGCGGTAAAACAGCAGGCAGTCGGGATATTGCTGCTTCACGGCCGTATACTGCGCCATCATCGGCGTCAGATTGGCGGCGGGCAGGCTGCCGCTTTGGGGTTCCTCTTCGGAACCAGCGGGGGATTCGACCGTTTGTGCTTTCATAATGTCATTTTTAGGGGTTTTTAGCCGTCAAAACAACCGGTTTTATCCGCCTTGACATGACATAATGCGGCGTTAATATGGGGCTCATCTCCATACAATCGATTGAGCCATTTTGAACAAAAGAACATCAAAAAAAGAGGGGTACATAACCATGTCCAACGAACCGAAAATCAACAAAACCACCGCCTATCTGGCCGCTACAGGCGCTTTTGCGACTGGTGCTTTCCTGCTGACCGCTGCGCCCTTTGTTTCTATCCCGCTGGTTGCCGCCGCCGTGGTGACGGTTGCCGTGCGTAAAGACCGCGCCGAATTTCTGGATCGCGTCAAAAATGATGTGAAAGAATTCTGGAGCGACCTGTCCACCCACGCGACGAAAGACTTCAATGGTCTGCGCAGCTGGTGGAATGCCCGCACCCAAAAAGCGCAAGCTGAAGCACCGCGCGCGCCGCAGCCGACCGAAGCGCCTTCGGGCTTTGATCCTGCTGCAACGGCCAAAAAAGATTTCGGCCAGAGCGTGAAACCCGACGGCCAGACCGCCGAGCAAAAACCCGCACCCGTCCAAACGCCCGCACCGGCGGCCAAGCCGAATACGCTGGGCTGATCTTTGCAACAAGAACGTAAAAAAGCCGCAGGAAACTGCGGCTTTTTTTATGGCGTCATTTTAACCCTCGAGGTCTTTGAACGGCGGCAGGGAGAGGTATCTTTCCGCCATGCTCGGCACGATCACGACAATCATCTTTCCGGCCATGTCATCGCGGCAGGCGATGTTCAGGGCGGCGTGGATGGCCGCGCCGGAAGAAACGCCGACGGGTATCCCCTCGCTGCTGGCGACGGTACGCATCATCGCATAGGCTTCGTCATTGCTGACGGTGATGATCTCGTCGATCTGTGTCGTATCGAGGACGGAGGGGATAAAGCCCGCGCCGATCCCCTGAATTTTATGCGGGCCGGGCGCACCGCCGGAAAGCACGGGGCTGTCGGCAGGTTCGATGGCGATGGTTTTAAAGCTTGGTTTGCGTTGTTTTAAGACCTGTGAGACGCCTGTCAGCGTGCCGCCCGTGCCGACGCCCGCGATGAGTACATCGGCTTTGCCGTCTGTATCGTTCCAGATTTCTTCTGCCGTTGTGCGGCGGTGGATATCGGCATTGGCGGGGTTGTCGAATTGCTGCGGCATAAAGGCGTTTGGATTGGACGCTACAATTTCCTGCGCTTTGGCGACCGCACCTTTCATCCCTTGTTCGGCAGGGGTCAGGACAAGTTCTGCCCCCATCAGGCGCAGCATCTTGCGCCGCTCAAACGACATGCTTTCGGGCATGACCAGTTGCAGATGGTATCCCTTGGCCGCGCAGATAAAGGCAAGGCCGATGCCGGTATTGCCGGATGTCGGCTCGACGATCACGGTATCTTTGCCGATCTTGCCGTCTTTTTCCGCAGATTCAATCAGGGCGAGGGCAAGGCGATCTTTGACGCTGGACAGCGGATTGAAAAATTCCAGCTTGAGCACGATATCGGCTTTAACGCCGTATTGCGCCGAAAGCCGCGGCATGCGCACCAGCGGCGTATTGCCGACGGTCTGCCAGATATGGTCGTGAATGCGCATCGGCTTAAACGGCTTTCTTGAGGGCTTGGTCTACGCCGGTTGAACCAAAACCACCCGCGCCGCGCGCGGTCTCATCCAGCGTATCGACAACGCTCCAGGATACCTGCGTAAAGGGCGCGATAATCATCTGTGCGATGCGCATGCCGCGCTCGATCACAAAATCGACCTGACCAAGGTTGACCAGCAGCACTTTAACTTCACCGCGGTAATCGGCATCGATCGTGCCGGGGCTGTTCAGAACGGTGACGCCGTTTTTGAAAGCAAGGCCGCTGCGTGGACGGATCTGCGCCTCAAAGCCTGCGGGCAGCGCCATCGCAAGGCCGGTCGGCACCAGCGCACGTTCACCGGGTTTCAGTGTCATCGGCGTATCAATAGCGGCTTCGAGGTCAACACCGGCAGAAAGTGCGGTTGCGTATTGCGGCAGGTTCAAGCCTTCGGCATGGGGCAGCAGTTGCAGCGAAACGAGGGTGGCCTGTGACATGGAGGATCTCCGCAAAAGGGTGAAAAGGATTCGTCTTTTTATACCAGATTTGGCCACAGAGGGAAACGCGCCAAAATAGCCTGAAAACAAAGTTTGGCGATTATCCCGTTGAAGTACGTACCGCGTCATACCGGCGCAGGCCGGTATCCAGTGCGCGCAGCGCCA
>JAUXOC010000079.1 GCA_030682495.1 Alphaproteobacteria bacterium
GCGATGCTATTCCCTCAAAATCGTCGGATAACCCCCCAAGAAGCAATATGAAAAAACAATAGGCTTTTCCCTGCTTTCTTGAACCTTGGACATATTCCGCTATACTGCGGCCTTCTTGGTGCGGGGCAGCCGCGCCGTATGACACAAACGGAAAGAACACATGGTCTATCATCTGGAATTTGAAAAACCGATCGTCGAGCTGGAAGCAAAAATCGCCGAGTTCGGGCAGATGCAAAACAGCGGCGACATGCAGGAAGAAATCACCCGCATGCAGGAAAAGGCCGAACGCATCCTGATCCAGACCTATTCCAAACTGGCGCCGGAACAAAAGGTGCAGGTTGCGCGGCATCCGAACCGCCCGCATTTTCTGGATTACGCCAAGCGCCTGATTGCCGATTTCACGCCGCTGGCGGGTGACCGCTATTTCGGCGAAGACGCTGCACTGCTGGGCGGCCTTGGCCGTTTCCGCGGCCAGAGCGTTGTTATTATGGGGCAAGAAAAAGGCCACGACACGCAAACCCGTATCCATCACAATTTCGGCATGACAAAACCCGAAGGCTATCGCAAGGCGCAGCGTCTGCTGGCGCTGGCCAGCCAGTTTAAGCTGCCGGTCATCACGCTGGTCGATACCGCCGGCGCCTTTCCCGGTATCGAAGCGGAAGAGCGCGGCCAGTCCGAAGCCATCGCAAAGTCCATCGAATCCTGCCTGCGCGCCGAAGTGCCCGTTGTCTCAACCATCATCGGCGAAGGCGGATCGGGCGGCGCGATTGCCATCGCCACCGCAGACTGTGTGATGATGCTGGAACATTCAATCTATTCGGTTATTTCACCCGAAGGCTGCGCCTCCATTCTCTGGCGCTCGGCTGAATTTGCCAAAGACGCCGCGCGCGCGCTGAAACTGACCGCGCAGGATCTCAAACAGCTCGGCATCATCGATACGATCATCGAAGAGCCGATGGGTGGCGCGCACCGTGAGCCGGAACGCACCATCGACGTCGTCGGCGATTATATCGAACGCGCGCTGGCTGATCTGCAACCGCTCGATGCCGCAACACTCAAAACCCGCCGCCGCCAGAAATTCCTCGATATGGGGGCATAACGCCTGATCGTCTCTATTCCGGCCCCCCCATAGACGCGCGTATTCAGCCCTCTGCCGGAACAGTCTTGGCCGCCGGTTTTTCATGCAGGCGGTCGAGAAGATCGCGGATTGGGGAGCCGAGGCGGTAAACCGCAGGCTGCGTATGAATAGCCCAATCCAGCACCTGCGCGGTCACCGGCGCGCGCGCGATGGCTTCGTCGCGGTAGCGTTCATAGGTCGCACCGGCATAGGGGTTCGGCATAAAGCGCGGCACAAAAACAATAATGCCGACAAAAACCCCGACCATGACAATCTGTACCGGCACACGCAAGGCCGCAGGCATCATATGCCGCCGCATCAGCGCCGCCATAATCGCCCGCACCATGATATTCCACCAACGCAGCATGGTCAGGATCACGACCAGAAGGGAAATAATCAGCGCAATCGCGGGAATCAGCACCGCACGCGCATAATCGCGCCCTTTTTCGGCCAGTGTCTCGCCGTTCGCGTAGAGCTGCTTTTCGTTTTCAATGTCACCCAGCATGCGGTCGAGAATTTCGCGGTAACGCGGCATAATCATTTTTTTGAAAAACGCGTCAGGCGTCATGATCAGCTCTTCCATCTCCGGCAGTGGCGGCATGCCGGAGGCTTCGAAAAAGGCCTGCATCGACAAACCGGGCGGCATGTCCTTGGGCGCTTTTTCTTTCCAGCGCCGGTCGATTTCCTGTCGCTGTAAGGCTTCCACCGCTTTCTGGAAGGATTCTTTTTCGTAGAACCAGTTGGCGGGCAGCACGAAGCCCGAATGCGGCAGACGGTTTGAAATATATTCCTGCACGCGGTTGCGCAGATTTATCTGCGTCGGATAGGCCGCGACAAATTCGGCGCGCGTCTGGATGTCCGGCGTATAGCCGCCCGAGCGGCGGGAAAATTCACGTTCCGCATCCGACGCCGCATCGGCGACCAGCCCCCGTTCTTTTCCGCGCAAAGCCGGCGGACAGTTTCGCGTGGCGCAGAAATCGCGCAGGCGGTCTTTGTACGGTGCCAGTTGTTTCAACATATTAACGCCGCTGGCGCTTAACTGCTGCTTGTACTCCCGCACGCCCTGCTGGTATTGGCGCCAGCCGCGGTCGATCTCTTTTTCAATTTCCAATGCAGCCTTATCGCTTTCGGCGCGCAGCGTTTCCGCCGCCACAGCCTGTGCATAATCATCCGAGGCTTTTTTATAAGGCACGAAATAAGTGTCGATAATCTGGTGCTGCGCCTTGCGCCGTTCATCGGCCACTTTATCTATATAGCGGTCGTATTGTTCGCGCGGTGAAAACCACATACCGCGCGCGGCCACGCTTTGCACCATCTTGTCTTTGTTTTCTTCCATATCGCTGCGGATACGTTCGGGGCTGAGCATCCACATACTGCCCAGAATAATCCGCGCCGACTTGACACTATCTTGCTCGTCCTCCACATCGCACAGCGCGAGATCGTCCAGGTTGATGGTGCAATCTTCAAGGATCGAGCGCAGCATCAGCACATAACGCGCATTCACGCGCTGCTGCCAGTCCGTGCGTTCGATCAGCGCCTGTTCGATGAGCAGTTTTTGCCCCAGAAACACTGCCGGCCAGACGATCAGCAGCAGACTGGCGGTATTCACAAAAGCATTGCGTCCCCGACCGATGGCGGAGCCATAGGCAACCCCCAGCGCAGGCAGCAGCGCGAGCATGACGTCGCTGGCGGTCGGATCAATCGGCACGCTGTCCGGCCCCACGACTGTCGCTGAAAAAATCAACAGCAGCGGCACGAGGGCGATCAACGCGACGATATAATAAAACCAGCGCAATCGCCCCGGCGTGACGTGAAACCCCGAAGACGCGAAAAACCCCAGCACCAGCAAAAAACACCCGCTGGCCGAAACGGCGCGGCCGAAGACCTGAAGATCTTCCATTTTAACAGGGTCGGATCGCACACTGCCCGCAACATCCAGCAGCGACATGTTGAATTCGATTTCGGCAACCAGATAACACAGGCTTAAAAAAAGCAGCAAGGCCGGTGTCCACAGCCGCCAGCGTCCGGAAGAGGCCGGTTTTGCCGCAGCGGGTTTGCGCTTGCCTGCTTTGCGTGGTCGCGGTGCGGGCACGGCATCCTGATCTTCGTCCATCAGATGCGCGGCAGACGGCTGGGCAGCCGATGGCAGCGCTTGCGCCGCATCCGGCTTTATTTCATCTGGCGCTGCGGCAGCGGCAGCCGCAGCAGAGACAGACACAACGTCGCCATCCTGCGGTGCGGCAGTCTTCGTGATATTCGCATCCTCTGGCGGCTTGTCTGGCTTTGGTTCGTCCATTCCTCCAGTTTAGCACGGGAAGAAACAGCTCTGCCAATCCGTTTTTCAGCCTAACGCCTTGTTCCGCCGCATTATTTCAGGCTGTGATTTTATGGGGAATCGCATTCTCCACCGGTCGCAGCGCCGCTTTCAATTGACGCTGCACGGATGTGACCTGCTGGCTGGTGCGCGCTGCCGTACGGTAATACTCCATGAGAAAGACCCTGAGCGCGGCGGTGAAAGACGCGCCGGCTTCTTTGAGATCATGCACCGCGCCGCAAAGGTCGTGGATACTGCATCCCTCGATCTCTGACACTTCGCGCAGCGCCTGCCACATTTCTGGCTCCAGCCTGACGCTGGTGCGGCGGTCGTGAATGCGAACGTTTTTACTGATAAGCGCGCCTTGCAGGGGCGTTTTCTTGTTGCCCGTGTTTTGGTGTGGATTGTTTTCTGTATGCGTATGCTGGAATCCCTCGGCCATGTCTGTCCCCCTTGGAATGCGTGCCTTGAAAATCAATTTCCGTACAAATTGCACCCTATCGCCTGCCGCGCGCCTGCCTTTGTCCGCTTTTCTCTCGGCACTGCTGGCCGGCGGTTGGCTATACTCTAGGATGCACCCCGTCTAATTACAACTATAAATTGAATTTATTAAAATTTTACAACAATTAAGTGTATTAGTGCACGACCGGACGCCCCTATCCTGCGATTGTATGGCAGCATCTGGAAAATATGCAGCCGCTGCGGATATTTGGCAAAGGCGGTCTGGCCTGCGCGGATATGCAGACTATTTTTATCGATTGGTAAAATCTTGCCGCCCAAACGCGCCGATTCCCGCAGCGCACTGGGAATCGGCGGCAGGTAGAAAAATTTCCTTTTTGTTTTCAAAGCATAGAGAGGATTTTTGCGCGCCCCCGCCTTGTATTCACGCCAGAGGACGTTCATAATTTTAAGATGTGGGATTTTAAGGGAAAATCGTTTCTGCACGGGCTGCGCGACCACAAAGACAACGTGCCGACGCCGCGCAAGGGGTGCGATGTGCCGGGCTGCCAGCACACGGGGGAATACCGTGCGCCCAAGTCGCGGTATGACCTGCGCGACTATTTCTGGTTCTGTCTCGACCATGTGCGCGAATACAACGCGAACTGGGATTTTTTCAAAGGCATGAGCCCCGGCGAGATCGAACATCACTTGCACAAAACCGCCGTCTGGGATCGCCCGACATGGCGCATGACCGAGGCCGGATTGGTCGAAGAGCGCACGCGCGAAAAAATCTACGCCCATTTCGCACGCGGCGAAGCGGTCTTTGGCGAGTTCACGATGAACGGCGAGAGCGAAGAAGGCGAGACGCGCGAGCGTGACGCCCGCATCGATATCGGCAGCCTGCCGCACCCGACTATCGAGGCGCTCGGCGTGCTCGGTCTTGCCCCGCCGGTCGGCTGGGACGAGGTAAAATCGCGTTACAAATCGCTGGCCAAGAAGTATCATCCGGATACCAACCGCGAAACGGGCGCCGAAGAACAGCTCAAGAAAATAAACATGGCCTATACCATTCTCAAACTCTCCTTCCAAACCTACAGCCAACTGGATGAAAGATAAAACAGATGACTGCTGCCGCTCATAAAAACGTCCCCGATATCATGGTGTCCGTCCGTCAGGTTTTCGGCGTCGATTCAGATATTCAGGTGCCAGCCTTTTCAAACCGCGACGACAAGGTGCCGGAAATTGACGAAGCCTATATCTTCGACAAGAACACCACCCTCGCAATCCTTGCGGGCTTCGCACATAACAAGCGTGTGATGATTCAGGGCTATCACGGCACCGGCAAATCGACGCATATCGAACAAGTCGCGGCGCGGCTGAACTGGCCTTGCGTGCGCATCAACCTTGACAGCCACGTCAGCCGCATCGACCTGATCGGCAAAGACGTCATCGCCCTGCGCGATGGAAAACAGGTAACCGAGTTCAAAGAGGGCATTTTGCCCTGGGCGCTGCGCAACCCCGTGGCGCTGGTTTTTGACGAATATGATGCGGGGCGTCCCGATGTGATGTTTGTCATCCAGCGGGTGCTGGAATCCTCGGGCAAGCTGACGCTGCTCGACCAGAACGAGGTTCTGCACCCCCACCCCGCCTTCCGCATTTTTTCGACCGCCAATACGATCGGCCTTGGCGATACCACCGGCCTTTACCACGGCACGCAGCAGATCAACCAGGGCCAGATGGACCGCTGGAACATCGTCGCCGCGCTGAACTATCTGCCGCCGGAACAGGAAATAGATATCGTCCTCGCCCGTGTGCCCGCGTATAAAACCGACGAAGGCAAAAAAACCGTTGCCGCCATGGTGCGCATGGCAGGACTGACGCGCAAAGGCTTTATGGCGGGCGATCTTTCGACCGTCATGTCCCCGCGCACCGTCATCAACTGGGCGGAAAACACGCAAATTGTGGAAGACCTCGACTTTGCCTTTACGCTCACCTTCCTCAATAAATGCGACGAGCTGGAACGCGCCATCGTCTCCGAATACTACCAACGCTGCTTCGACCGCGCACTGATACAAACGGCAGGGCAGCTGTTTTGACCGACCAGAACGACCCGATAGAAAATTTCAAGAATGCGACGCAGTCGACGGCGCGCGCGCTGTCGGGGCGTGATGATCTGGATGTCAGCTTTAGCGGGCATATCGCCGAGGTGCACGATGCCAGCATCCGGCTGCCCGCCTTGCCGCGCGAGATGACCGAGGAAGACACGCGTTTTGTGCGCGGCCTGTCGGATGCTTTTGCCCTGCGCCTGCGGTACCACGACGCTGCATTGCATCACCGCCTGCTCCCTGCCGACGCGCAGGCGCGCGCGGTTTACGAAGCGCTGGAAGACGCACGGATCGAAGCCATTGGCACTGCCGATTACCCCGGCGCCGCCGCCAATATCGAAACCACGTTGAAACGCGAAGCCAAGCGGCTGCGGCTGCATCTGGCCAAAAACATGGATGATGCCCCGCTGTCCGAAGCCCTGCGGCATTTGTCGCGCGAAGCCTTTACCGGCCGCCCGATCCCGACAGAGGCCGTCAAGACCGCAAAAATCTGGCGGCAATGGATACGCGAGCATCTGGGCGATGACGGGCTGGAGGCGTTGCGTACCGCGCTGCAGGATCAGGAAAAATTCGCGCGTCTGACGCAACAGATGATCGAGCGGATGGAGATGGTCTCCACCCCCGCCGAGCCGCCGCGCAACCCCGAAGACGGCGACAGCGACGAAGACGATGATGCGCAAGGCGCCGATACGCCGAACGATGAGAGCAGCCAAACCCCGCCCCCGATGGGCAGCGCCGAAGACAGCGACACCGGCGATAGCGCCGAACAGCAGATCGACGCGCAAGTCGGCAACGACCTTGACGAAATGGACGACCCGAGCGCAACGTCCGAAGACGAGCAGCCGCGCCGCAACGACCCGAAGGGCGACAGTTTCGATACGCTGCAGGGGGATTACAAAATTTACTGCACCCAGTTCGACGAAGTGGTACAGGCCAAAGACCTCTGCGATAACGAAGAGCTGCAAAAACTGCGCAAAATGCTCGATAAACAACTGACGCAGCTGCACGGCGTTATCACGCGCCTCGCCAACCGTTTGCAACGCAAACTGATGGCGCAGCAGACCCGCGCATGGCAATTCGACCTCGACGAAGGTATCCTCGACAGCGCGCGCCTTGCCCGTGTTGTCACCAACCCGCTTGTGCCCGTCAGTTATAAGCAGGAAAGCGAGATTGATTTCCGCGATACCGTGGTGACGCTGCTGATCGATAATTCAGGATCGATGCGCGGGCGGCCGATCACGATTGCCGCCATGTCCACCGACATTCTGGCGCGCACGCTGGAGCGCTGCGGGGTCAAGGTCGAAATCCTCGGCTTCACCACCCGCGCATGGAAGGGCGGATCGTCGCGCGAACGCTGGCTGGCCGATGGCAAACCGCAGCACCCCGGACGCCTGAACGACCTGCGCCATATCGTCTACAAAGGCGCCGATAGTCCGTGGCGGCATTGCCGCGCCAACCTCGGCCTGATGCTGCGCGAGGGACTGCTCAAAGAAAACATCGATGGCGAGGCGCTGCTCTGGGCCTATGAACGTCTGATGTACCGCCCCGAACAGCGCAAGATCTTGATGGTGATTTCCGACGGCGCGCCGGTGGACGATTCCACCCTCTCGGCCAATCAGGGCAATTATCTGGAAGAACACTTGCGCCGCGTGATCCATTACATCGAAAATAAATCACCCGTGCAGCTGCTGGCCATCGGCATCGGCCACGACGTCACCCGCTATTACGAACGCGCCGTCACGCTGGTCGACGCCGAAGAACTTGGCGGCGCCATCACTGAAAAACTGGCGGAACTGTTTGACGAGAAGCCTGCGAAACGGCGGCGGGGGTAGACGGGCTGATTTTCCTGTTTATTCCCCCCGCTGCCTGCGCTAAAATCGCGCTCAACCCAGAGGGCGCCTGATATGTCTGAACAGCACAAAGTCTATAAACCCAAACCGATCAGCGGCTTTCCCGAATGGCTGCCGGAGTATCGTGCGGTAGAGCTTGCGTGGCTGGATAAAATCCGCGCCGTGTTTGAAAGCTACGGGTTTTGCAATATCGAGACGCCTTCGGTCGAGGAAATCGAAGCCCTCTCCGCCAAGGCTGGCGAGACGGAAAAGGAAATCTATACCCTCACCCGCCTGCAGGAAGATGGGGTAATCGTTAAAAGCCTTTATGAAGCTGTTTTGCAAGCCGGTTTCACGGCGGACGCGGCGAAACAACAGACTGCAGAAATATTGAACGATGTCTTTTACAGAAAGAAAACAGGGCTATCTCAAGAAGAGGCACTTCAAAAAGCACTTCAAGAAGTTGAAGTCTCTCTAAACACTAAAGACCCCCGCCTCGCCCTGCATTTCGACCTGACCGTGCCGATGGCGCGTTATGTGGCGCAGCATTTCGGGCAGCTGGTCTTTCCGTTCAAACGCTACCAGATGCAGAAATCATGGCGCGGGGAGCGTCCGCAAAAAGGCCGCTACCGCGAATTTTATCAATGCGATATCGACGTCGTGAATATCGACGATCTGCCGCTGCATTTCGACGCCGAACTGCCCGCTGTTTTGTTCGAGGCCTACCAGGCGCTCGGCATCCCGCCAGTCGAACTGCGCATCAGTAACCGTAAAATGCTGGTGGGTTATTTGCAGGCGCTCGGCGTCAACGATACCGCCGTGGTCACCCGCGCACTCGACAAGCTGGATAAAATCGGCGCGGATGGCGTGCTCAAAACCCTTGCCGATGATGGCATTCCTGCCGATGTGGCGCAAAAGGCACTCGCCTTTGTACAAATCAAAACGCCCGATAGCAGCTTTGCCGAACAGGTGCGCGCGCTGGGCGTCAGCAATGATTTGATGGAGCAGGGAATCCAAGAACTGCAGTTCGTCACCGACAACCTCAAGCACCTGCATGGCAACGGCATGGTTGCCGACCTCGGCATCATTCGCGGCCTCGACTACTATACTGGTACGGTACTGGAAGCGCGTTTCAAAGACAGCGCGGAACATTGGCCGAAGGGCGCACCCTCTCTGTCTATCGGCGGTGGCGGGCGGTATGACGACCTTGCGGGGTCTTTTATCAACCAGAAACTGCCCGGAATTGGTGTGTCGATTGGTCTGACGCGTTTGTTTGGTCTGCTGATGGATCAGGGAAAAATCACAGCGGGCAGTAAATCCCCCGCCGATGTGCTGGTCGTGCTGCCAGACGAAGCGCGCCGTGCCGAGGCCGCGGAAACCGCCCGCGTACTGCGCGCCCGCGGCTTCAAAGTCGAGATGTACCACCGCGATGCCAAGATCAAAAACCAGATAGCCTATGCCGAGAAAAAAGGCATCCCGCATGTCTGGTTCCCTTCCTTCAAGGACGGCCAGTCGCATGAAGTAAAGAATATGACAACCGGGGAGCAGGCGCAGGCCGAAGCCCTCAGCTGGCAGCCCGCCTGACGCTGGCATGACAGCGGCATTTGCCCATCACCGCGCCGCCGTGCTAAAATGGTAACGTGAAGACCAGAAAAACGGGGATACCCATGCTGCCTGCCCAGAAATTTTTTACCGTTCTTGCCGCCGCCGGTATCGGCCTGTTTTTATCCGTACCGTCTGCCCGCGCGGATTACTCTTATATTCACAACGACGGCGAATATTCCGTCACCCTGCCCGATGCACCCAGTGGCGAGACGATCTGGTATGATCACGTTGGGGACATCCCCTTTATCGAAGAGCGTCCAAAATTTGGATCGCTTGGCGAAATCGCCAGCATGCGCCGCACAGATGCCGTAACAGGCGACAGCTTCAATATCGATATCACTTTTATCAAGTCAGGCCGCGATTACCTGTTGGGATTAGATGAAAAAGACCTGAGCGCGCTGCTGGAAAAAGAATACGCAAACCAGACAATTGAAAACAAAAAAATCAGCTACTCTCCCGGCACCGGTACGCTGAAATGGGGCACATTTACGGGTTTTTCGGTTGACCGCAATAATAACCTGATGTTCCACAGCTGTCATATTCTGACCGGCTTTGAAACCGTGACCATGATAAAAATTGCCTTCAATGCCGAAAACGAAAAATTCGGCGACAGCTACCAGAAGATCAAAGACTCGATCAAATTTGTGGGGACGAAGTAAACCCCTTCACCCGCTCCACCATGGAAAAAAATCCGTTGCGGCGGTTGGGGCTGAGATGCTGGTCAAGCCCGAGGCGGGCAAAGGTTTTTTCGACGTCGATGTCCACTATCTGCGCAGCCGTCTGCCCCTCATAAACTGTCCGCAAAACCGCGATCAGGCCGCGCACGATCTGCGCATCACTATCGGCGGTAAAGGTCAGGCGGCCGGTATCATCCCAGCCGAGAATCATCCAGACCTGGCTCATGCAGCCGCGCACCTTGCTCTGCTCTGTCTTCAGGCTGTCATCCATCGGCGGTAATTGTGCGCCAAGGTCGATTAGATAGGCATATCGGTCTTCCCAGTCTTCCAGAAAGCCGAAGTTATCCACAAGCTCTTCTATATTCATATTCATGGCCTATCTTGAGATGCAACGTCTTGCAACAAAATAATCGTAATCGCAGGTAAAAGCTATAGTTGGCAACGGACGTAAGCTGTTCTATTCTTGAACTATAAGACAAGTCGGCGGCACAAAGACAAGCCGGCAATAATGAAGGGAAAAGATAATGAGCAAGACCGCTTCCGGAGATTCCAAAAACACGCTGTACTGCTCTTTCTGCGGAAAGAGCCAGCATGAAGTCAGGAAGCTGATCGCCGGCCCCAACGTGTTCATCTGCAATGAATGCGTCGAGTTGTGCATGGACATTATCCAGGAAGAAGACAAAACCCAGCTTGTCAAATCCGGCAAGGGCATTCCCACGCCCAAAGAAATCAAAAAGGTGCTGGATGATTACGCCATCGGCCAGGATCGCGCCAAGCGTGTCCTGTCGGTTGCCGTCCACAACCATTACAAACGTATCGACGAAGGCCTGATGAAAGGCAGCGATATCGAACTGTCGAAGTCGAACATTCTGCTGATCGGCCCGACCGGTTCGGGTAAGACGCTGCTGGCACAAACGCTCGCACGTATCATCGACGTCCCTTTCACCATGACAGACGCAACGACGCTGACCGAAGCCGGTTATGTCGGTGAAGACGTCGAGAACATCGTGTTGAAATTGCTGCAGGCTTGCGATTACAACATCGAGCGTGCACAGCGCGGCATCGTCTACATCGACGAAGTTGATAAGATCAGCCGCAAATCCGACAACCCCTCCATCACCCGTGACGTATCGGGCGAAGGCGTCCAGCAAGCACTGCTGAAGCTGATGGAAGGCACCATGGCCAGCGTCCCGCCGCAAGGTGGGCGCAAACACCCGCAGCAGGAATTCCTGCAAGTGGACACGACGGACATTCTCTTCATCTGCGGTGGCGCTTTCGCAGGCCTCGACAAAATTATTGCCAACCGTGGCCGCAAGACCTCGATCGGCTTCGGCGCAGAAGTGCGCGGGCCGGATGAACGCCGCCCCGGCGAAATCCTGCGCGAAGTACAGACCGAAGATTTGTTGAAATTCGGCCTGATTCCCGAATTCGTCGGCCGTCTGCCGGTTCTGGCGACGCTGGACGATCTGGATGAAGAGACACTGGTCTCGATCCTGACCGAGCCGAAAAACGCCTTGACCAAGCAATACGCCCGCCTTTTCGACATCGAAGGCGTGAAGCTGACCTTCCAGAAAGAAGCGCTGCACGAAATCGCCAAACGCGCGATTGAACGCAATACCGGTGCCCGCGGCCTGCGCTCCATCATCGAAATCGCTCTGATGGACACCATGTTCGAACTGCCCGGCATGGAAGGCGCCG
>JAUXOC010000088.1 GCA_030682495.1 Alphaproteobacteria bacterium
TGCGTTATCTTGCCCATGCATCTTTTGCTGAAAAAATACTGGCCGCTTAAATCTGTCGCGCCAAAAAACCTGCCCAAGTAAATGACAGGATAATCCGCCCTACCCTTTAGCCCGTCCAGCGCCTGATTGTCGGCAACCTGACGCGAGAATAAGAGATCACTCGAAAATGTTTTTTTTGCGCGTACCGCCGCCGCCGTGCAAATCAAGATAATCGATCAGTCTCAGCACCGATGCGATTTCACCGCGTATCTCCTCTGGAATTTCCGAATCGCGCAGGCTCTCGCCGAGCATGCCTCTAAACAGGAGGTTGTACAGAAACCAAATCCCATCGCCGCGGCCGCGACTGCTTTTATCCAGACGCCAAACTTCAGCCGGAACAAAACTGAATTCATCGATATTGACCAGTAACAGCAGGCGGTTCTCTCTGAGACCAAGGGAAAGAGGGCGGCGGAAGAACGCCCTTTCCAGATCATCAATCCGCTGTACCATCGCCGGATGCATCAGATAGCGCGCTTCAACCTGGTCATTCGTATACACGTTATATTTTTTTTCGAAAGACGGATCGACCATATCCGCACGTTCCAAACCCGCGACACGGCTATTGAAAAACTCCATAATACGATAACCCTGCGGCACCATAATTGTATGGCCAAAAACAGGATTCGGCAGCTCCACCATGACCGCCATCATTTTCCAACGGTGGCTGCGATTTCCCTCCTCGCACACAAACTCTATTTCAGAAAAGGAAATTTCCGCCCCTTTGTACTCTCCGTAAAAAGCGCCGTGAGACTGATAGTCGTGATATTCGGAAAGAATGCCAAAGTACTGTATATCCGCAGGAGCTATCTCCATACGGGCGCTGTAGCTCATGCCAAAAATCCGCGCAATAGCGGGAAGCACCGTCACCTGATACTGCTCTGCATAAGCGATTTTCGGCTCTCTGATCCAAAGGGAAAGGATATAAAAAGCATTGATGATTAAAATCGCGGACGCCAAAAACCATCCTACTTTTCCGCCCTCTCCTTCAAATGAAGGGAGCGTCACAAGCCACAGAAGAACCGGCATCGACAGGATCATAATATTGCGGCGCTTGAGGAATTCTCTTTCGAAAAGCTTCCGGCGCATATCCAGCGCGGGAAACTCTTTTCGCATCAGCTTACGGATTTCTTCTTTCTGCACCGCATGCAGGCTGTCCTCCGGACGGGCGTCCATATCCACGCCCCCTACCCGCCATAGCTTTTAACGAGCGACCCCGCGATCAGGTACCAGCCGTCGACCAGCACGAAAAAGATAATCTTGAACGGCAGGGCGATCATGACGGGGGGGAGCATCATCATACCCATCGACATCAAAATAGACGCCGTCACCATGTCGATGACAAGGAAGGGCAGAAACAGCAAAAAGCCGATTTCAAAGGCACGGCGCAGCTCCGAGATCATAAAGGACGGAATGACGACCTGCATCGGCACGGCCATGGCGTCTTCGACGGGTTCGGTTTTGCTGAGCCCCATAAAGAGCGCAAGATCTTTTTCGCGCGTATGCTTGAGCATGAATTCCTTGAACGGCACGGCGGCTTTTTCGATGCCTTCGATCTCGCTGATTTCCTCGGCCATCATCGGGCGAATGCCCTGATCATAGGCCGCCTGAAATGTCGGCATCATAATGAACAGCGTCAGGAACATGGCAAGACTGACCAAGACCGTATTCGGCGGCGTTTGCTGCGCGCCGATGGCGGTGCGCAAAAAAGACAGAACGACAACGATACGCGTGAACGATGTCATCATCATCAGAATACTCGGCGCCAGCGACAAGATCGTCAGCAGCATCACCATCTGCACGATGCGTGTTGCAACCGAACCGCCACCCTCTGCACCACCATCTGCCGTAGCCGTAGGGCCGCCGAGGTTGAGGGTCAGGCTCTGGGCAAACGCATCCTGCGGCAGCAGAAAGGCCAAAGCACCCGCCATAAGCCCCAGCATCAACAGCCATAACCGCGTTTTTTTAGCCGGCATTCTGGGCATCCTTTTGCTGGGGCATCGCGGCGGTTTCGACAGTATTTTCGGCGGCATTTTCAGCAGCGACGGGAATATCCCCCTCCACCAGCAAATCGCCACCCGGCCCGCCGATGACAATCAGATGTTCGCGGTCATCGCGGCGCACCAGCACGAGGCGGCGGCGCGTATCGAGCGGCAGATGTTCGACAATTTTCAAACGCCGTTTGCCGCCCGCCGTCATACCGGGCGTGGCAAGGCCGAGCTTTTTCATCAGCCACGAAAAACCGAACATCAGCGCCACGACAAAGGCGAAGGCGAAAATCACCTTCAGATACATCTCGCCGCTGTCGAGCCCTGCCGCGTCCATGAATTAACGCTCCCCGCTGTCGATTTTTATTTGCTGTTCCTGCATCGACTTGGCGAGTTTTTCCAGCTCGGTAATCAGCACGCCCATTTGCGCTTCGTAGACCTGCGCGTCTTCTTGCGACAAAGAAGCAACGACATCGCAAATCTGCATCACCTTGTCGTCCAGCCCGTCGAGATCCATGATCTCGCCCAGATGGACGCGGCGGTCGCAGTCCTTGACGTAGTCGAGAACCGATTTGAGTTGCTGGGCAATGTCGCCGGTGTCAGGCGCCTGTGGGTTGGTCATCGGGTGTGCCGTCCTTGTTGTCGCTTTTGCTAGATTGATACGTTCCGTTCGCTTTGTAAACATAGGCCAGCACTTCGGCAATGGCGAGCAGTGCCTCGCTCGGTATTTCGCTGTCGATTTCGATGGCGGCGAGCATCTGGGCGAGGTCTTTGTCTTCCCGCACCTTGACGCCGTTCTGGAAAGCGATTTCGATGATCTGCTCGGCCAGCTTGCCGTAGCCCGCCGCCACGACTTTGGGCAGGGCGCTTTCTTCTATTCCATATTTCTTGAGCGCCACGGCGGCAGTGCGGCGGCTTTTTTCCGGTGTTTCTTTTTCGCTGTCTGCTGTCATGCGGCGCTTCCCCTTCAGCTGCGCGCCCAGTCTAGCAAAAATGAACCAAAGCTTAACGTCCTTATTGCACCCGCGCGCAAAGAAACTCTCCCGCCCCGAATCGGCTGTGCTATAGTCGGGTTGGGGAGATTTAGACGTCTATACAGTTATGGCACGGAGCTTGCATTGCTTCTGTTGATACCTGTGCGAAGGGGTAAAAAATGACCACTCAAAATCTGACACTGCTCAAGGCGATGGTGCAAAAAATGGACTGGCTGGAAGAACGCCAGAAAGTCATCGCGCAGAATATCGCCAATGCCGATACACCCGGCTATCGTCCGAATGAAATAACTCCTATTAATTTCAAGGCGATGCTGTCGAAAACCTCCAGTTCACTTTCACTGAATGCCGGCATTGCCGGCATCGGCGCAGGCAGCGCCGCACCGGTGGCCTCTGGCCTTGCTGTCACCAACGCGGCACATATGAGTGTAGGTGGCGCTTCAGCTGGCGCCGTTAACTCGCAGGAAAGAGAGCAAAAAAGGCCCTATGAAGTCGCCCCGGCAGGAAATGCCGTGGTGCTGGAAGAGCAGCTTTTGAAAATGAACGATACCTATACAAGCCATCGCTTCATTACCAATTTGTACCAAAAAAACATCGATATGCTGAAAACAGCTATCAGGTCGCAATAAGACAACAGGTTAAGTAACGGGAGGATCGTATGGATCTCGTCAAAGCGATGGCACTGGCCGCACAGGGGATGAAGGCGCAGGGCGTGCGCATGAAGGTCATTTCAGAGAACCTTGCCAATGCCGACACCACCCCCTCCGCTGCCGGACAAGACCCGTACCGCCGTCAGGTCGTTACCTTTAAAAACGAAATGGACCGCACCGAAGGCGTGCGCCATGTGTCGGTCGACCGGATTGAAAACGACAAAAGCGATTTCCTGATCAAATACGACCCCAGCCACCCTGCGGCCGACGAACTGGGCTATATCCGCACCCCCAACGTCAATAGCCTGATCGAGATGATGGACATGCGCGAGGCGCAGCGGTCGTACGAAGCCAACCTTGGCGTGATTGAAATGTCGCGCGCCATGCTGATGCGCATGGTCGATTTGCTGCGCAGCTGATATAATATAAAGACAGAAGGAATACAGATATGGTAAACATTAATGACGCAGCCGGTGCTTATCTGAACACCCTGAAACAGGTGCAGGGCGGCGGTGCTGCGGCAGATATTGCAAAGGGCGGCTTCGCCGCCGATATCGCAAAAGGCAGCGCCCTCCCCGCCGGTGCGCCGTCTTTTGGCGAAATTCTGAAACAATCCGCCCAGAGCGCCATCGATGCACAGCACCGCAGCGAAAAAACCGCCGCGGCCTCCCTGCTTGGTCAGGCCGATATGACGGACGTGCTACAGGCCGTCAACGACGCCGAAGTCGCGCTGAACACAGTCCTTGCGGTCAGGGACAGAGTGGTGCAAGCTTATCAGGAAATCATGCGCACGCCCATCTGACGGGGCTTTCCGTACAGCCAGGGCCGCCGCAGCCAAAAACGAAGGCGCAGCCCGATGAACGAAGCTGAAATCATCGACATCACCCGCGAAGCGATCCTGCTGGTTATCCGGATCGCAGGGCCGATCATGATGGTCGGGCTGGTCACGGGTCTGATTATCGCACTGGTACAGGCGCTGACGCAAATTCAGGAAATGACCCTCGCCTTCGTGCCCAAGATCATCACCATCTTCCTCGCTATTTTCCTGCTGCTGCCGATGATGGCGCAGGCGCTGATTGCCTTCACCGAAAAAATCGCCGACAAGATCGTCGGCATCAGCTAGGCGCGGGGCAATGGAATCCCTGCTGCAACAAATCGTCGTCGGCAACCTTTTTGCCTTCTTGCTGATTTTTATGCGCTTTGGCACGGCGCTGATGCTGATGCCCGGCATCGGCGACAGTTTCGTGACGCCGCAAATACGGCTGCTCTTTGCCATTTCTTTTTGTTTTATTCTGACGCCCGTGCTGGCAACGGCCTTGCCCGCCATACCCGCCGCTACCCCCGCGCTGATCCTGCTATTACTGTCCGAAGCGTTTATCGGCCTGTTTATCGGCACGGTCATGCGTATCCTGATCTCCGCACTTGATACGGCCGGTGCAGCAATTTCGCTGCAGGCAGGCTTTGCCAACGCCATGGTTTTCAACCCCGCAACCGCGACGCAGGGATCTCTGATCGGCGCCCTGTATTCGATGCTGGGGCTGACGCTGATTTTCGTGACCAACCTGCACCATTTTTTGCTGGAAACGGTGGCGGACAGCTATATCCTCTTTCCCGCGCAGGGGCTGTTTCCCGACACGGGATCCGTCTCCAACATCATCGCGCGCAGCGTTTCGGTTGCCTTTGCGACCGGCATACAGATTGCGCTGCCGTTTATCGTTGTCGGCCTGCTTGTTCACGTCACCTTTGGTCTTTTGGGGCGGTTGATGCCGCAGATCCAGATTTTCTTCCTCGCCCTGCCGGTGCAGATCCTGATGAGCCTTATCATGCTGACCATGGTTTTGTCGGCGGGTATGCTGTTCTGGCTTAACAATTATGCGGGTGCACTGTCGCGCCTGCTCGGCCTTTAGGGGAGGAATGCCATGGCCGAAGGCGACGAGAATACAGACAAGAGTCAAAAGACAGAAGACCCCACCGCCCGAAAACTGGAAGAAGCGCACAAGCGCGGGCAAGTTATCCAAAGCCGCGAAGTCAACAACTGGCTGATGCTGTTTGCGGGTACGCTGATCGTCGGCATGGCCGGCCCCGGACTGATGGGCGCGATCAAAGACCGGCTGCAAGTATTTTTTGAATTGGCGCATGCCCTGCCGACCGACCCTGTGGGCTTGCGCGGTGTCGTCGGTGATCTTTTGCTCGATATCGGCGCCATCCTCGCCCTGCCGTTTCTGGCGCTGATGTTTACGGGCTTCATGTCCGGATTTGTGCAGGTGGGGCCGTTGTTTACGCCGGAGCCGATGAAGCCGAGCCTGTCCAAAATCTCCCCCATCAAGGGGTTCGAGCGTCTGTTTTCACTGCGCTCCGTCGTCGAGTTCCTCAAGGGCGTCATCAAGCTTGTCATTATCTTCGGCGCCTGCCTGATGGTGCTTTATCCGTACTTTGGCGGTGTGGAGCATTTCGTCGGGCAGGAATTGACCGATGCGCTCTATGACCTGCGCATGCTGTTTATCCGCATGATGGCGGCGGCACTGGGCATTCTCTTCGTCGTCGCCGTTCTCGATTACATGTATCAGCGCTACGATTTCATGAAAAAAATGATGATGAGCAAGCAGGAGATCAAAGAGGAATTCAAACAGACCGAAGGGGATCCGCACATCAAAGGCAAGCTGCGCCAGCTGCGTGAACAGCGCGCGCGCCAGCGCATGATGCAGGCCGTGCCGGAAGCCGACGTGGTCATCACCAACCCGACCCACTACGCCATCGCCCTTAAATACGACACGCTGAATATGGATGCGCCGGTGCTGGTCGCCAAAGGCACGGATGCGGTGGCCGAGCGTATCCGCGCGCTGGCCAAGGACAATAAAATCCCGCTGGTCGAAAACCCGGCGCTGGCGCGCGCGCTCTTCGATGGCATGGATCTTGGCCAGATGATCCCGCCCGAGCATTTCAAGGCCGTAGCAGAAGTCATTTCCTACGTTTTCCGCCTCAAAGGTCGCAAGCTCTGACATTCGAACGCATTATGTACAAGCAAGACGCGCCTTGCCCTGCATAGTGCGTGGATTTTTGGGCAAGCGGTGATAAAATAACCGCTGCCTGCCCGCGACAAGACCACCCCAAGGGAGAGACGACCACGTGACCAGCGCGCCACAGCCCGAACACAGCGGTTTTTTTCTTGAAAAAAAGCCCGAACCGCCGTCACGCCAGAAAGAAGCCGCCGCGCGCAAATGGAAGAACGCGATGCTCTTCATCGCCAGCGCGGGTTACGGCTTTGTCATCTTGCTGGTTTTCTACATTCAGGCCTATGGCGGCATCCAGATGTCGATGTTCGCCATTTATCTTTACGGCCTTTTGGGCGGCGTCTGTATCGTTTTGCTCAACAAGCTTTATACAAAAGTCGACCGCAGCCGCCAGATTTTGACCGAGGTGCTGGAAAAAAGCGCCGAAGCGCGCATCATCACCAGCCCCGATGACGACACCATCTATACCAACGAGAGGTTTAACAAACTGGTCGAAGGTCTGGGTACGCGCGACCTGCATGCTTTCACCCGCCTGTTCGAACATTCCGGCAAGATCGAAAAACAGCTGCACGATTTACAGACAAAAGCCGCGCCCGCCGGATCGGCCAGCACGGAAATCAATACCCGCATCCGCGGCAAACAGACATGGTTTCAGGTCACCTGCCAGCACATCGTCGGCTGGAACGGCTATGTGCAGTGGCGTTTTGACGACATTACCCACCGCCACCAGATGGAATCCGCCATTCGCGAAGAGCGCGAGAAGCTGCGCGATTTCACCGATAACGCGCCCGTGGGGTTCTTTACCGTCGATGAAGACGGCAAGTTCCGTTTTGCCAACGATACGCTGCTGCGTCTTTTTGGCACCGACGACAAAACGCTGATTGGCAAACTGAAACTGCATGACTTTCTTGTCTCCCCGCCCGCCAAGGGGCGCCCTTTTGACTGTTTTGACGAAGGCGGCTATCACCAGCACGGGGAGCTTTTGATGAAAGGCGCCGGCGGCCGCGTCTTCAAGGCCGCGATCACCCATTCCATCACCCGCGGCGAAGACGGCGGCGTGATTTCCCGCTCCATCGTCTATGACCTGACGACCGAACAAAAAATGCAGCAGGCGCTGCGCGAATCCGAAGACCGTTTCGAACGCTTGTTCGAAGAAGCCCCTGTCGGCATCTGTCTTTTGAACGCGGCGGGCGTTATCAGCGATTGCAACCAGACACTGGCGGCGATGATGAAACTGCCCGTCAACGCGCTGAACGGCAAACCGCTTTTGTATTTCGTTGACGCCGAGGCGCAGGCGCGGGCGGAAGAATGGCTGAAAAATCTCTCGCGCGGCATTCGCGCGGAATCCTATATCGAAATTCCGCTGCGCGGATCGATTGAAATCGTGGCGCAGGTTTATGCGCGTAAATTCAAATCGGGCGATAGTTTCGTTTTGCACTTCATCGATCTGACCGACCAGAAGAACCTTGAAAAACAATTCACCCAATCACAAAAAATGCAGGCGGTCGGCCAGCTGGCCGGCGGCATCGCGCACGACTTTAACAACCTGCTCACCGCCATGATCGGCTTTTGCGATCTGTTGCTGCTGCGGCACAAACCGGGCGACCCGTCTTTTGCCGACATTATGCAGATCAAGCAAAACGCCAACCGCGCGGCAAACCTTGTGCGCCAGTTGCTCGCCTTCTCGCGCCAGCAGACGTTGCAACCGCGCGTTTTGGATATGACTGACGTTTTAAGTGAACTATCGCATCTGCTGCGCCGGTTGATTGGCGCGAATATCGAACTGGATCTGACGCACGGCAATGACCTTGGCCTTATCAAGGCCGATCAGGGGCAGATGGATCAGGTTCTGATCAACCTTGTGGTCAATGCGCGCGACGCCATGCCGCAGGGCGGCAAGGTGAAAATCAAAACGCAAAACCTGTCAAACAAGCAGGAACTGCGGCTGTCCAATGACGACATCCTGCCTGCGGGCGAATGGGTGACGATTGCGGTTGAAGATACCGGCACGGGCATTCCGCCCGATATTCTGCCGCGCATCTTCGAGCCGTTCTTTTCGACCAAAGACGTCGGCGCGGGCACGGGGCTCGGCCTTGCCACCGTGCACGGCATCATCCACCAGACCGGCGGCTTTATCTCGGTCAACAGCAACCTTGGCAAGGGCACAAGCTTTACCATCTATCTGCCCCGCTTCACCGATGTCGCAGGTACGCATAAAGCCGAAGTGATCGAAGAAAAACAATCGGCGAGTGACCTGACCGGATCGGCACGTATTTTGCTGGTTGAAGACGAAGACGCCGTGCGCACCTTCAGCGCGCGCGCGCTGTCGAACAAGGGCTATCAGGTGCTCGACGCACCGGGCGGCACGGCGGCGCTGAGACTGCTTGAAGAAAGCAATATCGTCCCCGAAATCCTGATTACCGACGTTATGATGCCGGAAATGGACGGCACCACGCTGGCCAAACACGTCAAAGAAAAATATCCGCAGATCAAAATTATTTTTATCTCGGGCTATGCCGAAGACAAGTTCAAAGAGCATCTGGGCGCCGACGTCTGGTTCCTGCCCAAGCCTTTTACGCTAAAGCAGCTGGCCACCAAGGTGAAAGAAGTGATCGACAGTTCGCTCTAAGGCGCGTCAGGATGTGGGCTTTGGCGGGGTTGAATTTTGCGGCGGCTTTGGTGCAGCTTCTTCCGCAGGAGGCAGAACATCGGCAGCCGAGATCATACGCATTTTATCGACATAGCTGTTGAAATACATCCCCAGACGCTGCCTTGCCAAATCTGACAGCGGCGTACCTTGCGCCGTGAATTGGCACGGCAAGCGGGACTTCTCATTCAGATGGCAATCGACTGCCGAGGTAAAATTCGTCATATCACCGCCGGACAGTTCCCCATAAGCCTGCCCTGCCTGTACATTGGCTGCGGCCATGTCCTGCACGGCCGGCGCCACCGCACCGTTAAACCTTGCCGACAGATACAGCGCCGTATCATGCGACGCGCTAAATCTGTTTCCTTTGTATGACAGGATATGCTCGGCAAAGTCAGGCCGGTCGAGATGCTTTATCATGACCCGCGCCGCCTCGTAATCGCTGTCCGCCTCGCGCGCCAGTTCTACCATCAGACTCTTATTGCCTTCGGATACATGGCGTACTTCATGCAAATAGGTATGCAGCCATTCGTCCTGCTGTGTCATGGCGCGCGGAGGTTGACCGGCGGCATAAAGCGCCTGGATACGTCCTTCGGCCACATAGATAATATCCGGTGTTGATCCGCCGCCCGCGCGCGCAAGCCCCAGCACCTGCGGGTCATGCATCATGCTCCAGGTGGTCTTTTTTCCGATCAGTGTGAGAATTGGCGGAGAAGAAAAGAACGCATGCGCCTTGCCCCATGTATTGTCGGGGCGGACGCGGATGTTGTCGCGGTCGGGTGCCAGATCCTGCACCATCGCGGCGGGATAACCTTTTTGCGTCAGTACCTCTTCGGCGGTCGGAAACAGGTTTGCCGCCAGCGGCATCGCCAACAATGGCACGCCCAGAAAAATCGCTGCCTTGCCCCAAGACAGGCGGGGCAATCGGCCCCGCTCAAAGGTGACCGGCGCAATCAAGGCAGAACTGACATAGAGGGCGGTTTTAAGAACTTTCTTCCACAGCGGCGCAGCGGCGGCATCTTTTTCGCGCGCTGGCTCTATAGGGGCCGCAGGGGGTTCTTTTGCCATTTTCTCACAACGCTCCGGCCGCAGCGGCGCACAAAGGGGAATTTTGCCGAAAAAGCAGCTTCTCCGGCACCTTCATGATTGTAATCGCCGTCGATAATTATGTCAATAAACGTCCCGCGGCAACGATATATTTAGGCTATTTAGGGGCCCTTCGGGACGCCGCCCTGTTTTTTGGGGGCCACGGGCGGTGTATTGCCGTTTGCAGGGGGCTGCGGCGGCTTTTGCGGGCTGGCACTGTCGTTGAATTCCATCGTGCTGTCGCGGCCTTCAAAAACCACGCCCTTGCTGATGGGCCCCTGTGTGCGTGGGCGGGTATCCGGCTCCGGCTTCTTCGGCGTGACCGCGTTTTTCAGTGACAGGCCGAGGCGTTTGAACAGGCCGCCTTTGGCCTTGTTGTCGCGCCATTTGTTTTCGGCCTTGTAAACTTCGCCATAGACATTCGGGCTTTTGGCGACATGGCGGAAATCCTGAAAGGCTTTGATACCATAGTGGATGCCCACAACCGATGCCGCCAGCGAGACCACCAGCGAGACAAAAGGCCCCGCAACCACGCCAATCAGCGGTGCCGCAAGCATATGCCCTACATAAAGCGTCCCCAGAGCGATGGCCGAATGTTTGCCGCCCTGTTTGGCCGGCTCCTTGTTCGGGTATTGGAAGCAGGCTTTGAAGAAGCCCTTTGTGTATTGAAATCCGTACCAGAGCTTGTTCGGCTTTTGCGGCGATTGCGGTGCGGGCATGACGGCCTCCGGTTATGCATGAATGGGATAGATAGACGCTAGACAGCTTTGCCTGCCATGGCAACAGCCGATCATCTCAATTTATTATGAATACTATATTTGTTCTTTTATTGTTCTCTTTTGTTCTTGCTATGCGGAACGAATTGCGTACAATGAGAACAGAGATTCGGAATTGATCTTCATTCCGACGCATGAGACAACAAGGGGAAATCACAACATGACCGTCACCGCACTCCGTCAGGGTACAGAAATGAACGCAGCTGAAAAACAAAAAGCGCTGGACGCCGCGCTGAGCCAGATCGAAAAAGCCTTCGGCAAGGGCTCTATCATGAAACTGGGGAGCGACACCCGCCAGGAAGTCGAGGTTATCTCCACCGGCTCGCTCGGCCTTGATATGGCGCTGGGCATCGGCGGTCTGCCGCGCGGACGCATCATCGAAATTTACGGGCCGGAAAGCTCGGGCAAAACCACCCTTGCCCTGCAAGTCATCGCCTCGGCGCAAAAAGCCGGTGGCCAATGCGCCATCATCGATGCCGAACACGCGCTTGACCCCTCCTATGCGGGCAAGCTCGGCTGTGACGTCGAAAATCTTTTGATCGCCCAGCCCGATGCCGGCGAACAGGCGCTTGAAATCGCCGATACGTTGGTGCGCTCCGGTGCGCTCGATGTACTGGTCGTCGACTCCGTCGCCGCACTGGTACCCAGAGCCGAACTGGAAGGCGAAATGGGCGACAGCCATATGGGTCTGCAAGCGCGCCTGATGAGCCAGGCACTGCGCAAATTGACCGGATCCATTTCCAAATCCCGCACCGTGGTCATTTTCATCAACCAGATCCGTATGAAAATCGGCGTCATGTTCGGCAACCCCGAAACGACAACGGGCGGTAATGCGCTTAAATTCTATGCTTCCGTCCGCCTCGACATCCGCCGCATCGGCGCACTCAAAGACAAGGAAGTCGTGGTCGGCAACCATACGCGCGTGAAGGTCGTTAAAAACAAAATGGCGCCGCCTTTCCGTCAGGTCGAATTCGACATCATGTACGGCGAGGGTATTTCCCGCACCGGCGAGATTCTCGACCTTGGCGTGAATGCCAATATCGTGGAAAAATCCGGTGCATGGTTCGCCTTTGACGGCGAGCGTATCGGACAGGGCCGCGAAAACGCCCGTAAATTCCTGAAAGAAAATCCGGAGATCATGGCCAAGATCGAACGCAAAATATTCGAAAACGCTGGCATGGTCACGAATGCCATGTTGACCGGCCCCGAAAGCGACGAAGAAACCGGAGAAATCTCCGCAGAAGACGACACTCCCGTCGCCGCACCGAAAACCCGCAAGGAGAAGGCTTCCGAATAAACCCCGGAAACCCCCGCTTCATACTTCCTTCTTCTTGCACCCTGAGAAAAGGCCGGTTCCTTCCCTGACCGGCCTTTTTTCATGCCTGCTTTCCGGCTTGTGCTTGCGCCTTGCATCGGCGTCCTGCGCGGCGTATACATAACCCGTCCTTTTTTTGATATTCCGCTTCGGAGCAGCGCCTTCGTTATGATGATGATGTTTTTCAATCACCTGGCCGCCCTTGACCGGCAACCTCTGCCCAAGGTGCAAGCCGGTGCGCAGGATGCCCTCTGGCTCACCGCCGAAGACGGTGCGCGTGTCATGACGCCTGCCCTGCTCAAACAGCATCTGCACACGCAGCGCGACATGGAAAGCAAAGTCGCCGAAATGAAAGAACGCGGCGACAATATCGCCGTGAAATCCCGCATTTCCTATCACCGCCATGCCGATGGGCGTTCTGGCACGATCCGGTTTGACTTTTAACCCACTGTAATTAAATGATTTTTGTAAGGTTACCCGCCGCCGAGAATGCGGGTATTTTCTTGACAAAGCTTCAAATATTCTCATAATACGTAAACTCGAACGCCCTCTCCTCATACCCTGACTGATGATTGAACGAGCGATGACCAAAGACACCTTCTGGAATGACGGAACAAGCCCGCAGCGACGCCACGAAGGCGTCAGCGCCGCCATGAACGCCGCCGCACAGCGCGAAAACAACGCGCGTGCAGAAGCCGCCGAGCAAAAACGTCTGTTGGAAGAAGCAGCCAAAGAACCTCAAAAAGCGCTCTGCAAACGTTGCGGCGAAATGAGCTTCAATCCCTGTAAGCCCTGACATGTACAGCAAGAAAACCAAAAAAGACCTGCGCCAACAGTTCAACGCCTACGCCGCAAACATCCGCGACCACGATGACGAGGCGCAGATGTTCTATACCTCTTCACATGTCGTTTTCGTCAAACATGGCGGGCAAGGGCTGCGCATACAGATGAGCGGTTATGACGAAGCGCAGCAGAGCCCGCAGATACAATTAAACAGCGCGCGGTTTGAAAGCGACCCGCTGTGGACCCCCGAACGCGCGGCACGCAAAACCACCGCCAAAACTCTCGCGGATTTTATTGCACAGACTAAAAAACGCGAAGAACATGCGCAAAAGACCGCGCACAAAAAGCAAGATAGCGATCTGCGCCTTGGCAATATTCGTATCGTTTTAGGATAGGCGCATGGCCCGTTTATCCCCACAGCGTCACGAACGAACCGAAAGCCCTTCTTCGCAAGGGCCGCTTGACAGCCTGTGGATGACGCCCGCGATGGGGCTGCGCATGCGTTTTGACTTTGCCCGCAGCGTTATCGATCTGACAGAAAAAACAGAACAGAAAACCCGCGCCGCCGAAGAAGCCTTGAAACAGCAGGCGCAAAAACCCGCCCCCGCGCCAATACCCGCGCCAATACCCGCGCCACCGATACCGCCGCCCGTGCGGCTCTTGCGTTACTGATCTTTTAGGGCGCAGCTTCGAGAGCTTCCGCGATGCGCGCAAAATCCTGCTCTGCCAGTTTTTCGATCCATGCAGTCAGGCCGATATCATCCGCCATAAAGACCGCCGTCAGCACCGCAAAAAGCATAGCTCCCGCCAGAAAGAAAACCGGCCATGCCGGCGCCGTATCGCTCAACGTATCCGGCGCACTGTCCAGCAATCCTTTCGGTACCATGACATCGGTATAAAGCTTGGCGACCATCAGCAAAAAGAACGGGCGCACCAGAACAGAAATCACCCCGACCGACATAAAAATCGGCACTGTCATATAAAAATAGAACGTATAGATGCCGTTTTCGCCCGATGAGCGCAGCCCCATCGTGCAGCCATAGACCATCGCGCCGATATAGGTTGTAATCCCGACAATCCAGCAAACACCGCTGTATCCAAAACGAATGACTATCGCACGGCCCGGCGCGCGTTTAATCATCGTCAGCGACTCTTTTGCCGCGCCGATCAGGCCGTGTCCGTAAACCATGGCCGGCACCATGCCCATCGTACCCAGCTTCCAGGCATAGTACAAAACCTCGTCGGCCAGACTGCGCCGGTGGCGGTTGTTCTTTTTGGGCAGTCGGTCGAAAATCGCCTTCACGGTAATCCAGGCATCGGCACTGGTGAAAACCCACTGCTGCCCCACGTTGCGCATACCGCGCCAGAGCGCGTAGAAAAAGGTCGATTCATATCCTTCATGCCGCAGCGCATGGACCGCAACCATGCCCGCCGACAGGATAGAAAGCGGAAAGCTCACACAAACAACAATGACAAAACTCCAGCCGATCAGAAACAGGTTCAGCAGCGCGAAACTTGAATCGCGATCTTCATCATTTGCACGCTCGACTTCTTGCCAGACACTGTCCGGTATCCAGTCAAGCGCTTGTACCCAGCCGATATAGGCCAGCGTAATGCAGCCCCATTGTAAAACCGCAAAGATTAAAATTTCCGGCTCCTGACGGACCAGCCGGAAAACCTCGCCCATATTACTGAAAAATCCGCCGATATGCCCGCCAGTTTTAATATCGCTGACGCCGCCATTTTTGCGGATGACGTCTGCGGCCTCGCCGGTCATGGGGGAAAGCATTTTTTCAACAGAGAGGAATGACATTCAAGCATCCTTATAAATAAATAATAAAAAAAACCGGCGCGAAGCCGGTTTGATCCTAGCCACGTTCGCGAACCAGTCGCGACTTCTCACGCTGCCAATCACGCGTCTTCGTCGCCTCGCGCTTGTCGTGCAATTTTTTACCTGTGGCAATACCCAGTTCAACTTTGGCGATGCCGCGGGCGTTAAAATAAATCGACAGCGGGATCAGCGTCGTGCCCTTGCGGTTGACCGCGCCGATCAGCTTGCTCATCTGGTTTTTGTGCAAAAGAAGTTTGCGCGGGCGGCGCACTTCGTGCTGCATTTTCAAATGCGCCTTGTTGTATTCGGGGATATAGGCATTGAGCAAAAAAATCTCGCTGCCTTGCACGCTGGCATAGCTTTCGCCCACACTGGCCTGTCCGGCACGCAGTGATTTTACTTCGGTACCGGTCAGGATAATCCCCGCCTCCACCACATCTTCGATAAAATAATCGAAACGCGCACGGCGGTTTTGTGCCACGGTCTTGTTATTGGGGTCGGATTTTCCGCTATTTTTGTTTTTTCCGGCCATCGCCCATTCTCAATTTCTTCCTGCTCATTTTTTCTTTGGCTTGATACCGGCGGCGGCCATGGCGCCCTCAAGCAGCTTTTCGGTCGCCTTGCTGACCGGCACCATCGGCAGCCGCAGATCGCCGCCGATTTTGCCCATGCGGTGCAAGCAGTATTTGGCCGGCGCCGGATTGGTTTCGGCAAAAAGATTTTTATGCAGCGGCAACAACTGGTCGCGAATTTTTTCGAATTTTTTCCAGTCTTTTTTCTGCCACGCGGTGTGCAGATCGGCGCAGAGCTTTGGCGCGACGTTTGCCGTGACCGAAATGCAGCCATGGCCACCCTGCGCCAGATAGGCCGCAACGGTACCGTCTTCGCCGGAAAGCTGGATAAAACCATCGCCCAGCGCATGGCGGATTTGCAACGGGCGCGACAGATCCACCGACGCATCCTTGATGCCCGCAATACGCTTGAGCGCGGCAAGGCGGATAACCGTATCGACCGAAATTTCAACGCCCGTACGCCCCGGCACGTTATACAAAATAACCGGTAGGCCCTGCGCATCGTTGACGGCCTTGTAATGGCGGTACAGACCTTCCTGTGTGGGCTTGTTATAATACGGGGTTACGACTAGAATACCGTCTGCGCCAGATTTTTCGGCAAAGCGTCCCAACTCCACGGCCTTTTCGGTCGCGTTTGATCCGGCACCGGCCAAGACCGGCACCCGGCCCGCCGCGGCCTCAACGCAGGCGACGATCAGGGATTTGTGTTCGCTTTCCGTCAGCGTCGGCGTTTCACCCGTTGTGCCACAAGGAACCAGACCATGCGTGCCGCTGGAGATATGCCACTCGACAAGCTTTTGAAAAGCGTCAAGGTCAACCTTCCCGCCTTTGAACGGCGTGACGAGCGCAACGTAGGAACCGGTGAATATCTTCGCGGCGGTTTTGTTTTTCTGGGCCATTGTTTTTCTCCTCGGCAAATGCCCCCCACTCTAGCCGCCCACGGCGGCGCAGGCAAGCCGCGCCGCGCAGGCAATCTGGCTTTTCGGGCTATTTTTGCCCTCTTTCTGGGGTTTTTGACCGTGTTTTCTGCCACACAACCGCTGCCCGCACAGGCGCAGACGACGGTGGAGGAGATGTCCGACAGTGATTTGCAAAAAACCGTCAACCTGCTGTCACAGCGGCAGGATCCGCTGGTGCGCAAATTGCTGGTCTGGCTTTACGCTGCCGAAAGCAAGCTGCCCATGCATGCGCCCGATCTGATCGCCTTCGCGCATAACAATCCGAACTGGCCGCGCATGCATGTCCTGCGCGAAAAGATCGAGCGCAATATGCAAGGCACAGTATCGGCCGAAGACACTCTGGTCTGGTTCAAAGCCAACCCGCCCCGCACTTACGAAGGCATCAAAACCTACGTCAATACCCTCGCCGCGCGCGGACAGGCCGAACAGGCGCGCGCCGCGCTCATTGATTTCTGGACATCTGCGCGGTTGCAGCGCAAGGAAATGCAATCTCTGATCGGTATGTACGGCCGTTATTTCACCGCGCACGACCACGCGCAAAGGCTCGACCGGATGATCTGGGAAGGCCGCTATGCCGAAGCGGATATCATGATGGCTTTCGCGGGCCCAGCCGCACGCGCAACAGGCGCGGCGCGGTTGGCGCTGGCACGCGGCGATAAAAATGCCCGCACGCTGATCGAAGCGCTAGCGCCCGCATTGCAGAACAGCGAAGGCGTCGCCTTTGAGCGGATGCGCTGGCGGCGCAAACGCGGCATGGACAGCGGCGCGCTCGAGATGCTTGCCCTGCGTCCAAAAAATACGGCGCAAGGCGAACAATGGTGGGCCGAGATCAATATTATCGGCCGCCGCGCGATCGAACGGGGCGATTACAAAGCCGCCCATGCGATTTTCAGCCGGCACGGCCTGAGCAGCGGCAGCGGCTATGCGCAGGCGGAATGGCTGGTGGGCTGGCTCTCGCTCAGGTTCCTGAGCCAACCCGCAGAGGCTTACCGTCATTTTTCCGGTCTTTACGACAAGGTACAGGCAGCGATCAGCAAATCGCGCGCCGCCTATTGGTCTGCCCGCGCGGCGCAGGCGCTGAACGACAAGGCTTTGGCGGAGGAATGGCATAAAAAATCCGCCCTCTATCTTTCGACCTATTACGGGCAGCTGAGCCATGCGGCCCTGTTTGGCCCCGCCAAGCCGGTCAATTTGCGCGATCCCGTTATCTTGCCGGAAAAATTGCAAAGCTTCGAGCGTGACGAGCGCGTGCGCGTTGTGCGGCTTTTGCACCGTGCGGATTTGAAAGATTTCATCGACGTCTTCCTCGCCCGCCTGATCGCCGATGCCCAGAACGAAGCGGATTATCTGCTGACCGCAAAACTGGCGCGGGAAACAGGCCGTTATTATTACGCCGTGCAGGCCAACAAGGACATACAGCAAAAAATCGGACGCTTCCTGCCCGGCGAAGGATACCCTGCACTGCCCAGCCTGCCGCTGGCCACGCCGGAAAAATCACTGGTGCATGCGATTATCTACCGCGAAAGCATGTTCAATACAGATGCCCAGAGCCCTGTTGGCGCACGCGGGCTGATGCAGCTGATGCCCGGCACAGCCAAAGACGTTTCACGCAAAATCGGCCAAGGATATAGCCTTGAAAAGCTGACGCGCGACCCGCGCTATAACGTCACTCTCGGCTCCACCTATTTGCAGGACATGATTAAACGCTTCGGCGGCTTTTACCCCATGGCCATGGCTGCCTATAACGCTGGGCCGGGCCGCGTTGACCAGTGGATCAGCGCTTTTGGCGACCCGCGCAAAGGCGAGATCGACGTGATTGATTGGGTCGAGCTTTTGCCCATCTATGAAACCCGCAACTATATCCAGCGGGTGACAGAGTCATACCATATGTATCGTCTGCGCTTTGGCGAAGACGGCGTTGTCATCACCGATATGGTCAAAAAATAATCCGCTCTGCTGCTGGCACGTCTTTTGCGTGTTTTATCCCGTTCACATTCCGTGAGGGGGATACGCCGCATGCAGAAAATTCAGCTTCCACCCGTCCTCGCCGCCGCCGCGTCTGCGCCGCGCTGGCAGCGCAGTATAAGCGCGCCATCATATGCCTGCATGCCCGTTCTGCGCCGCGAAATGCGGCATTTTCTTGACCTTGCCGAGACACCGCCCGCATACGCGGATGCTTTCTGTCTCTCTCTGTGCGAAGTGATTTCAAATATTGTAAAGCACCCCCCGAAAAAGACCACGGCGCTACACATCACCTTTGATTTGCTGCCGCAATCGCTGCGGCTGGATATTGCAGATGACAGCACGCCTTTTGCGTCATTCGATGCAATTTGCAAGACCGCACAAAGCCGTCTGCGCTGTGCCGAAACGCTGCTTGAAAGCGGCTATGGGCTTGGCTGCATCCTTTCGCAGCATACGCAGGTATCCTATATAGATGCCGCGCGCAGTGCGGATGGATGGAACCATTTCATCATCGAAGACAGGCTCTGCAGCGCGCCCGAGAAAAACTCCGCCTCAAGACAGCAACGCAAACCCGTGGTTTTTCTGGTCGACGACGATGCAGGTGATCTGAAGGCGCATCACCGCATGCTGTCGGCGCGCTATGATGTTGTACCGCTCGCTGATGCGGCCTCGGCGCTGGCGCTGTTCCGGACGCGGCGGCCGGATCTGGTGATTTCCGATTTGCACATGCCGCAGACCGATGGCGCGGCGCTGCGGCGACAGATTTCCGCGCTGCCCGACGGCGATCTGGTGCCCTTCGTCTTTTTGACTGCCTCCGCCGAGGGAATGAACGATAAAGGCATTTTGCGGCTGGGCATCGACGACTATCTACTCAAGCCTGTCACGCCGCAGGGGCTTGAACGCGTGGCGGAGCGTGTACTGGGTCGCCGCGAACAGCTGCACCGCGCCATCGAAGGACGATTTCACCGCGATCTGCAAAAATACCTGCACCCGCACCTGCCCGCACAATTCGGCCCATGGTCGATCACGACGCTGAACCGCATGGCAGATGCGGGCGGCGGCGATTTTACGCTGCACCACGAAACACGTGAAGGGCTGATGGCCGTGCTCGCCGATGTCATGGGGCACGGCACCGAAGCCAAATTTTTTGCCTATGCCTATGCCGGATATTTACGCAGCCTGTTTCGCGCGACGTCAGAAAAATCGACAGGCATTAATACCGCCGTTTTTCTGCAGCACCTGTCGGATGCCGTCACGGACGATGATTTCCTCGACGGGACACTGCTGACCTGCCAGAGCTTTCATCTCTGCCCTACGGGAGAGGCGGGCATCGCCAGCGCCGGACACCCGCCGCCCCTGCTGCTGCGCGCCGATGGCACCGCAGCTGTTCTGCCTGCGGAAGGGCCGATCCCCGGCATGGCGGGGCATGCCGGATACCGCGAATACCGCATAAGGCTTTGCGCAGGCGATAAAATCTTTTTTGCCACGGACGGCTTTTTTGATGTTTTCGGACGGCAGGGCGGCACGTATGACGCGGACACGCTCTTGCGCTTGCTGCCGCCGCTTGCCGCACTTGATGCTGCGGCGGCGGCAGAAAAACTCTGGCACATCTTTGATAAATACCTGCAGCAAGACACCCGCGCACCCGACGACGCCACGCTTATTATCGCCGCTTATGGAGGATGACATGAACATTAACAATATTTTTGAAATCCAGCCCGCAGCCGATTACACCCTCATCCGCTTTTACGGGTTTATCGATGCCTCGACCGTTCAGCAGATACGCCCCGCACTACAGCGGCAATTGCCAGAGCATTCATCGAACCTGATTGTCGATATGCGCGAAGTCGGATTTTTGGACAGCCACGGTATCGGGCTCTTTGTCAGCCTGCTCAAACAGGCGCATAAAAACAAAGGCCGCCTCGCCTTCGCCGCCGCCAAAGGCCAGCCGTCATCGGTTTTGAAAATGGTGGGGTTCAACGGCGGACTGGTCAGCTATTGCCCGACGCTGAATGACGCATACGCCCTGTTTGCAAAAAACAGGGCAGTATGAATGCGCGGTGAATTCTGGGAGCGTCTATCCGGCGCGGATAAAGATTATTTCGACGGAGCGGCGGGCGCGTCATGGCGCGGAGCGGAGGGCGCTTTGGCAGGCGCAGCAGGAGCGAACGGCTTTTGCTGTTGTGACTGACCGAGTTTCGCTTTCATGCTCATGATATTTGCACCTGCCCAAATACGTGAAAATCGTCGATTGATGTATCTTAAAGACCCGCCATGAATAAAGTCAAACACCTTTTGGGGTACACATATCAAGATATTGATATTTAAGTATTTTTTCCACCTTCGCGCCACCATACCGCCACCAGCGCGAGCAGCAGAATCAGCAGCATCCAGCCATTGGGCAGCAGCGCCGCCGTGGTGATGCTATCAACTGTATAGGCATTATTGCGCCGCAGCCCGAGCCAACCGACCCCGCCGCCTTCTTCCGCATCCGCGGAGAGCAGCCGGAGCGCCAGATCCGGCGCATCCTGAAACCAGACAATCGTACCGCCCGATTTTTTGACAATTGGCGCCAGCACATCTTCGGTTGTATGCACGTCGTTGAACTCGACGCTTTGTGATGCGCCGACAACGACATAGGCTTCGCGCGCGCCGTTGCTGAATTTATAGATGCCGCTTTGTTCCACCGTTTCGCGCGCAACCATCCAGCCGCCGTCAATACGGTTTTCGGTCTTGATTTCTTTCTGGCTGCCATCAGGCGCGGTCATCTGTACGGGCTTGGCGACACCGGTCGTGATGTTGCGCTGGCTGATGGTAATCACGTATCCGTCCGCTTCCGCCTTGATGTAATCTTCTTCCAGCTCCGGCTCTTTCATCAGCCAATGCGACAGGTTGCGCAGAAGCTCGGTATAGGGCCCGCGCGTATTGTCGTTTCCTTTTGACCAGAGCCAGATGTTATCGCTGGCCAGTACGCCCACACGGCCCTCACCGACCTTGTCGATGACCATCAGCGGGCGGCGGTCGAGGCCGAGCATCAGGTTATCACCGCGCAGCTGCGTCATATCGATGGACGTGTGCCACGGCCCCCATTTATCGGCATCCTTGTTGCGGTCAAGATCGGCGGTAATCGGATGCGCCTTGCCGACTTCGCTCAGCGCCGGACGGAAGGTCTTTTTAAGAACATCTTGCTTGCCGCCACTGCCCAGCTGCACGGGCAACAACTTTCCCACGGGGCTGGAAAAGAGCATCTGGTCACTATCCTGCGCCCCCAGCGCCAGCAGGAAAGCCCCGCCGTTCTGGATGAAAGAGGCGATGTTGCTGAAATAATGCGGCAGCAAAAATCCGTATTGCTGGTAGCGGTCAAAGATAATCAAGTCGAAATCAAGGATACGGCGCGAAAAAAGCTCGTCGACCGGAAAGGCAATCAGCGACATTTCATTCTGCGGCGTCGAATCAACCGCCGTCATCGGGCGCAGAATGGTGAAATGCACAAGGTCGATGGCCGGATCGGATTTGAGCAGGTTACGCCAAGCCCGTTTGCCCATATGCGGCGCATCGGATACCAAAAGCACGCGCAAACGATCGCGGATGCCGTTGACAATAACGGGGGCGCGGTTGTTGTGCGGAGTCAGCTCCCCTTCGGCCACCGGTACGGCGAATTCAAAAATATTCTGGCCCGGATGTTTGATTTTAAAGCTGACGTCGCGCAGCTCGCCCGGCAGGACGCTGACGGTGCTGACAAGCTTGCCGTCTTGCAAAACCTCCAGCGGCATGACCTCGCGCCGGTCGCGACCAAATTCTTCAACGCGGAGCGTGACACGGATGGTCTCATCCAACACGCCGTATTTGGGCGCGCTGATAATGGTGACTTTGCGGTCAAATTCGCCCCTGCGCCCTGTCAGCACCGCATGCACCGGTGCAATTTTTTCAAGTGCACCGAGCGTTTCCGGCACGTCATGCACCTGCCCGTCGGTAATCAGCACCGTGCCCGCAATCTGCGACAGCGGAATGCTCATCAGGTTATCGCGCAGCTGCGTGAACAGATATGTGCCATCACCGCGCAGGCCGCGCGCATCGCTTCCCGCGCGCATAACCATCGGCTCGATCCCCGGCATGCTATCGGCCTTGGCCAGCACCTGCCGCAGCGCCTCTTCTGCTATCTTGTCGCGCGCGCCGATTTTCTGGCTCGGGCTTTCATCAACGACAATCAACAGCTTATCAGGCAGGCCGGTGCGGTCTTCCTTGGACAGGACGGGGTTCATCAAAAGCGCCATCAGGACTAGCGCAAAGATACCGCGCCAGCCCGCATCGGGCATACGGCGCCACAGCGCCAGCACCATAATTGCCAGCGCCGCCAGCGCCAGCAGACTGTAATACATATCCGGCAGGAACGGGAACCACTGAAACGATGTGTTCATCGGCTGATCCTTTGCAGGATATAGGGGACATGCACCTGATCAGATTTATAACTGCCCGACAGTGCCACCATCGTCAGATTGACGCCGAAGCGCAGGGCGATTTCGCGCTGGCGTGCACCGTTGCGCGCTGTGCGCATAAAACGTCCGCGGTCGCTCGCATCCTCCGACCAGGCCGAAGCCCAGTCGTTGCCGCCGATAAAGACCGAGGTCACGCCATCATGATCGGAGCTAGGTTCTTTTTCCGCCCAGAGCGTACCGCCGGTATAAAGCCCGGGATAATTGTTGAGCAGGTAAAAGCTTTTGGTGATGATGTGGTTGCCGTCCACGGGCGCCAGTTCGGAAATCTGGATATTTTCCGTCAGTTTGCGCAGGCGGCGCTGGCCGATGGTCGACCCCGCAGGACCGCGCCCGTCATCGGCGGCGAATTGCTGGTCGCGCGTATCGAAAACAATCATGCCGCCTTGTGCCAGATACGTCTGGATATTCCGCGCCGCGCTGGCGGGCAGCGCCGTCTGGCTTTCCGTCATCGGCCAATAAAGGAACGGATAGAAATAAAGCGTATCGCTCGACGGATCCACGCCGCGCACACCCGCGACCTTAACGTTGGTGCGCAGGTTGAGCGCCGCGCGCAGTCCTTCCAGCCCGTTGTGGCTGATGCGGTCGGCTTCCTGATCACCCGTCTCGACATAGGCGAGATAAACGCCGGTCATCAGCTCCGCCTCCGCCGGTACAGCTTGCGCGCTTGCCGGCGCCGTCATCGTCACCAGCAGCAGCGCCACCATCGCCGTACGGATAAAACGCGCGGGCATCGCAATAACGCCGCGAAGGAACAGTGTCACCAGCGTATCGACCAGCAGCAGCAACAGTGCCAGACGCAAAAGATCAGGCTTCAGGCTGCGCTCCCCCGCCAGCTGATAGGTATCTTCGGAAACGCCGGAGGGCACATCGCCGAGCGGTTTGATCTCTTCCAGCGCATCGCCCAGATTAAAAACGGTGAATTGTTTTTCGACGCCGTAAATGCCGGGCGGTGTTTCGGGGGATGGCTTAAACGGCTGGCGCGGATCTACAGCGCGCGACAGTGCGCGCGGATCGGGTGTTTCCAGACGGCCGAAACCGTCCATCAGCAACATGGGCGAGAGGATCGTCTCGGCGCGAAAATCCGCCGCACCCGCACTCAGCGAGACCAGCCGCTGCAAAGCTTCCACATAAAGACCGGAATAGCAGAAATTCGACCAGTCCGGCCCCGCCGTCGTATGCACCAGCACAACAGAGCCGTTGCCGACGCGGCCACCGGTGATGAGCGGCGTGCCATCGGACAGAGTCAGCCACGTGCGCTCAAACACTTCGGGTGTCGGGCTGGCCAGCACCTGGCGTGTGATGGTCACGTCCTTGGGAATGTTCAATCCTTGTAGCGGCCCCTGCTCCAGCGGTGCACCAAGTCCCACAGGTTTATCCCACGTCAGCGCACCCTGCATCGCGCGCTGGCCGTAGCGCAGGCTGACAGGCAACAGCGGGTCTTCCGGATTGCCCGCCAGATTGGGGCCGGCAAAGCGGATCAGAAAGCCGCCCGCGCGTACCCAGTTGAGCAGATCCACCCGTTCGACCGCGGTCAGCGCCGTGCTGTCCGGCCAGATCACGGCAGACATCGGCTGCGCGGTCAGCTCTTCGACACTGCCCAAAACAGGCTTGCCCGCCACGGCCAGCGCGCGGCGCAGGTAATAGACTTCGTTCAGTACGCTGGCGCTTTCCTTGGCCTTGGGGTCGGCGAGGACGCCCGCCGTATGCTGCTGCCACTGCGAATCTGTCAGATACACGGCGGAGGCCATCGACATCTGGCGCAGGGCGATACGCGTGACGCGACTTTTGATTTCACCCAGAATGTCCCAGGTTACATCCGTCTTTGCCGCGCCCGCCGGAAAGGTAAAGGCCGTTTCGTCAATCACGTTGCCCTCTGCGCCGTAAGCAGTGATAAGGACTTTTTCATCGCGCGAGAGCTTGACCAGCCGTTCAACCGACAGCGATAACTCTGACGGATGCGTCGGGTTGCGGCGCAAAATATGCGGCGTATTGATACGATCATCGCGCAGCAGCGTCAGGCCGGATTCTTCGGTCAGCGCGGCCAGCAGCGCACGGCTGTCATTGACCTCGCCCGGTGCAGTACCATCGGCCAGCATCAGCGCATGCGATACGTCATGCGCCGCGATGACTTCGGTTGCGGCTGCGGCAGCAGCGGCATGATCGGCGGGCCAGGATTGAGGCTTCAGCGCTTCGATCCATTTTTCAGCTTCGCCCGCGCTCATCGGCCCGTGCGCGCGCAGCTTGCCATCGGACGCCGGCGCGGCGGTTGGCAAAAAAATCACGCTGCGGTCGCTGCGGCCGATTTGCGGCATGTATTCGCGCAGGCGGGCGATGCGGTCGCCCCAATTCACAGCCGCGCTATAACCGTTGTCGATAACAATCAGCACCGGGCCGTCTTTACCCGGCAGGCCTTCGGATTTACGCAACACCGGCTCCGACAGTGCCAGAATAAACAAGAGGACGATCAGCGAGCGCAAAAGCAGCAGCCACCAAGGCGTTTTTGATGCCGTGCGCACATCGGTCTTGAGACCTTGCAGCAAAAAGAACGCGGGGAATTTTATCGCGCGCGGACGCGGCGGCATCACGCGCAGCAGCCACCACAGCACCGGAATAAGAAGCGCTGCACCAAGCAACATCGGGAAGAGGAAAGTCAAACCGGCCAGCATCTGCCCTTATCCTTTCGCCGCCAAAAGATCATAGATACGCGCCAGCAGCGCCTCCGGCTTGTCTGCCGTCGACGCTGTCAGCAGACGCCAGCCGAAACTGCGCGCCATATCGCCGAGCGCCGCACGGTGCGCCGCAAACTTTTCGACATATTCGGCGCGCACGGCGTCCACCTGCTCCACCGTGACGGGGGAGGATTTGCCGTTTTCAATGTCGTGAAACTTGATGCGGCCTGTAAAGGGCAGTGTTTCTTCGGCGGGGTCAGTGATTTGCACCATCAGACCGCGCACTTCTTTTTCCGCCAGCGGCGCGCAAAACGCCTGCACGCGATCTAACGGGAAATAAAAATCGCTGAGCAAAATCATGTTTGACCGCGCGGCAATAGCACGTCCCGGCGTATCGAATTCCTTTTGCCCCGGCAGGTAGTCATGCAGGCGCTGCGCCGCACCGGCATGCGCCTGCGGCGCGAGCGTGGTGCCGAGCAAGCTCACCTGCTCCCCGCCATCAAGGATCAACATGGCGAGCGCCAGCAAAAGCACTTCGGCATAATCTTTTTTATAAGGCAGCTTGGGCGAAGACCGGTACTGCATCGATTCCGACGCATCGCGGTAGAGCCAGACGGTCTGCGATGCTTCCCATTCCAGCTGACGCACAAAAACGGCATCACGCTTGGCGGTCTGGCGCCAGTCGATATCGCGACTTGAATCGCCGACCTGATATTCGCGGAATTGCCAAAAGGTTTCGCCCTGCCCGACGCGGCGACGGCCGTGTACGCCGCGCATAACGGTATGGGCGATTTTTTCGGCCTGCAACAAAAGCCCCGGCAGGTTGCCCGCCAGATGGGCGGCCTGCGTCATATTGTCATGGGTTCTTTTGTCGTCGTCTTTCTTCATGTCGCAGCCTGTTCTGCTTCCTTGTCGCTGCCAGCCTCTTGTTTCGTATCATTGACTTGTTCTTTGCGCCGCAAGACGGCGGCGAAGAACCCGTCGGTGTCGTGGCGCGCCGGTGTCATGTGCAGGAAATCGCCCGCGCCTTCCACGTTGATGCGCGCCGAGACCGGATCGATGCTGAAATCAGGATGTGCGGCAAGAAAGGATTCGATCTGAAGTTCGTTCTCTTCCGGCAGCAGCGAACAGGTCGCATACACCAAACGCCCGCCCGGACGCACCAGACGGTGCGCGCTGTCGAGGATATCTTTTTGCAGCGGCACCAGCGACGACAGACCGGGGCCAAGCTGGCGCCAGCGTTTGTCAGGATCGCGCCGCCACGTGCCCACACCGCTGCACGGCGCATCGACAAGCACGAGGTCGAATTTACCGGCAGCGCGCTTGACGTATTTATCACGCTCGCTGGTCAGGGCGCGGGTTTCGATATTATGCAGCCCCGCGCGGCGGAAGCGTTCTTTTGCACGCTCCAGCCTGCCGCCGAGCACGTCCATCGCGACGATGCGACCTTTGTTGTCCATGGATGCGCCCAGCGCCAGCGTTTTGCCGCCCGCGCCTGCGCAAAAATCGGCTACCTGTTCACCGGGCTGCGCACCAGCGACGAGCGCCACCATCTGCGAGCCTTCGTCCTGAATTTCAAAATGTCCCTGCAGATATAATTCGTGCTGCGACAACTGCGGCCGCCCCAGAACGCGGATTGACAGCGGCGAGATTTTTCCGGCTTCGGCATCAAAGCCCTCTTGCTTGAGGCGTTTCAGCACATCATCGCGCTTGGCCTTGATGGTATTGACGCGCAGGTCGAGCGGCGCGGCCGAAAGCATCGCCTTCAATTCCGTTTCAAACCGCGGCCCGAGTGCGCTCTGGAGCGCATCGAAAGCCCAATCGGGGCATTCACAGCGTTCGCGCAGCGGCATTTCGGCATCATCGAGCTTTTTGCCCTCCAGCGCCTGCGCCAGTTTATACTCATCTTCGGTCAGTTCATCGGGGGCGTATCTTTCGCCCGAAAACATCATCGGCAGGCTTTCCGCCGTATGTTCGCGGTCAAAGATCAGCGCGGCGACAATCAGGTTGCGCGGTGTAGTTTCCGCGCCGCATTTTTCCACCCACCAGCTCAGGCGGATATATTCACGCATCGCGCGGTAAAACCGCGTGTTGATGGCGCCGCGGTCGCTGGAGCCGATATAACGGCGGGCGCGGAAATAAAGGCTGGCAACGGTGTCGGCCGGGCGCGGGGTTTCGACAACCTCGGCCAGAAGCTCGATCACCGCCTGAATACGTGCGGCGGGCGTCATTGTCGGTGGTTTCCTTGCAAGAGTTATTTCGCCTTTATCAGCTCGACATTTTCGCGCATGGCGGTGATGTCGCGGCTGCCGGTATAGGCCATCGCCGTTTTCAATCCGCCGACCAGCTGGTCGACCATATGCTTGACTGAACCACGGTACGGCACAGACGTATCTACCGCATCTTCGTCCAGACGGAAAGGATCATGCACCAGCGATGTCGTTGTCGGGCGGTGCTGCGCCTTGGCCGCAGGGTTCACGACCTTGTAGGCCTGCGCGTCCTGATACATGACGACGCCCGGCGCTTCATCGGTGCCGGCGAACATGTCGCTAATCATCGCGCTTTCCGCACCGGCGGCAATGGCCTTGGCCAGATGCGCCGGTGTGCGGATCGCACCATCGACGATCACGGGCACGCCCTGCATGTCGCATTGTTCGACCACATCCAGCACCGCCGTCAGCTGCGGCATACCAATGCCCGCCTGGCTGCGCGTGGCGGAACAGGCTGTTGCGCCGATACCGACTTTGATCGCATCTGCACCCGCGTCAATCAGGCTGCGCGCTGCATCCGCCGTCACGACATTACCTGCGACAATCTGCACGTTGCTGCTGCGCTGCTGGCGGATCATGCTGACCGTGGTCACGGCTTCGCGGCTATGGCCATGCGCGACATCGACGAAAACAACGTCAAGGCCGGCATCTGCCATAGCGCCCGCGCGGTCGAGCGCATCTTTGCCAAGACTGACCGCCGCGCCCACGCGCAGACGGCCATACATATCACGCGCGGCATGGGGGAAACGCGCCAGTTTTTCGATATCTTTGACGGTAATCAAGCCAGCGCAGCGTCCCTGTTCATCGACCACAACCAGTTTTTCGATGCGGTGCTGGTGCAAAAGCTTTTTCGCTTCGTCTTGCGGCAGGGCGTGGCTGACGGTGATGACGTTTGTGCTCATCAACTCGCTGACCGGCTTGGCGTAGTCTTCAAAGAAGCGGATATCGCGGTGCGTAATAATACCAACGACTTTCTGCGACGGCTGTTCAATCACCGGCAGGCCGGAAATGCGGTAGGTCGACATCAGGTCAAAAGCTTCGGCCACGCTGGATTCCGGCGAAACCGTAATCGGGTTTGCCACCATGTTGCCTTCGGCACGTTTCACACGGCGGACTTCTTCCACCTGTTTGCCAAGCGGCATGTTGTCGTGAATAACGCCAATGCCACCCAGCTGCGCGATGGTGATCGCCATTTGGCTTTCGGTCACGTAATCAAGACCGGCGGCGATGATGGGAATGGAAAGTTCGATCTCGCGCGTCAGGCGCGTGCGCGTGATAACATCCTCCGGCTTGATCTGCGTTTCGGACGGAACCAACAACACATCGTCGAAGCCCAGCGCCTCGCGGATGACGGAATTTCTTTTCATTATGACTACCCCTGTAAATGCGCCGTATTATAGAGACGCCCAAGGCGTCATTTTATCCGCGGAACCCCATGGCGACAACATACATTTCCGATGAATCGACGCGGCTGGCGGGCGGTTTGATGTGTTTGACCTTGGTGAAGTCTTTTTTCATCTGGTTAAGTAAATCTTTCTCTGCCCCGCCCTGAAAGACCTTTGCCAGAAACGTACCACCGGGCAATAAAACCTCCAGCGCGAAGGCATAGGCCATATCCGCCAATGCCATAATACGTAAATGGTCGGTCTGTTTGTGGCCGATGGTCGGCGGCGCCATATCGCTCATCACGACATGCGCCTTACCGCCGATGGCGTTTTTCAGCACATCGGGCGCTTCGTCGTCGGTGAAGTCCATGAGAAAAAAATCGGCTTCGGCAACCGGCTTCATTTCAAGATAGTCAATGGCCACGACCTTGCCGCCGTTTTTCCCCGGCTTGACAATCTCGCAGACCACTTGCGTCCAGCCACCCGGCGCCGCGCCCAGATCGACAACGCGCATGCCGGGCTTGAAAATATCCAGATCTTCCTGCATTTGCAGCAGTTTGTAGGCGGCGCGGCTGTGGTATCCATCGGATTTCGCGGCCGCGACATAGGGGTCATTTAATTGACGCTCCAGCCAGCGCGCGGAAGAAATGCTGCGTTTGGCGCGCGTTTTGACCTGCACTTTTTTCTGAAGCCCGCGCGGCCCGCCGGATTTGCCGCCGCCGCCTGCTCTGGCCCCGCCGCCCGCTTTTCCGCCTGTTTTTTTATCCGTCATGTTTCCGCTCTCCGGCTGCTCCGATTTTTTCCGACAAGCGCCGGTACAGCAGCACGTCCCTGACGCAGAGCCAGAATACCACCAGCGACGGCGCCGCGGCAATCAAAAGCCCCGCCGTGCGCAAAATGCCACCCGCAAAGGCATAACAGAAAAAAATACCCAGGGGCAGCGATAAAAACAGCACGGATTTGACCATGCCATCGAGCAGATGCTGCCGCGCCTGTTTCAGGCGCTTGTTTACCAAGGTTTTTTGCGCGGCTGGGTTGGCCTTTTTCTCATCGATATGCGCGGCCAGCGCCTGCGGCGTCCATTCTTTTTCGCCGTCGTTGATGCCAAAGCACACACAGGCCGTTTCTTGCAAATCGTCCATAAAGGCATTGAGCCGCCAGATGCCACGAAAGCTGTTGCGGACGTTCGATATGTTTTTTGCACCGGCTAGCAGCAGGCGCAAAAACGGCGCCTCCGGCAAGACGTCTTCCTGCACACGGGCATGGCGCGCAAAGACGGTTTTGATCATTGAAAGACTATCCGCTGCCGAAGACGGTGGGGATTGCATGGGCGGCGACCTTTAAAAAATATCGGTTATGTTGAGCCGCGCATCAAAGCGAAACGTGATCGTCGCACCGGTTTGCGCGGCATCGCGCAGGCGTGCCATCAAATTCTCGCGACTCTCCCCTTCGGCAACCGAGAAATAGCCGGAGTGATTGGGGAAGGATACCTTGAAGCCGCCATCACGCTCGACGATCTTGCGGATCACGCCTTTTGATTCCGGCATGGCTGCCCCCCTGTCTTTTTGGCATCTGCGGGCTGGACGTTCCATCTTTCGTCATTGGCGGCATTGCGCATGTCGCTTGGAAAAACGCTCGGCATAAAGCCTTGTTCATTTTGCAGCTGCACGTATTCATCCATGACTTTGATCGCGGCGGTATCTGTCGCCCAGCCTGTACGGTGATACGGTGTATAATCGCCGGTATATTTCGCAGGCGCTTTGCCGCAAGGGGCGGTAAAAATCTGGTCTGGCGCGGCCTGCATGATGTCGCCCCATTCCTTGAGCGTCACGGGTCCATCAAACAATGACGGGTCAAAGACCATCTGCACATAACCGCCTTTGCCATCATCGACATTCAACACGGGCGCGACGTGAAACCACCATGTCTGCTCGCCATGCGGAAATTTCACGATCAATTCGCGGTTGTCGGTTTCAAAAGCCCATGCCTTTTCCGGTACCAGCCCCGCCCCGAACAGGTTGCGGCACATCAGATGCGTGCGCGCATAGCCGCCGTCATCGGTATAGCCATAGGCGATATTGTCCATGTTTTTGAGCACATCGAAAACCTCGAGCGCGCGCGCTTGCGAGATCACAGGCACAGCATCGGGCGCCACACGGAAGAAGCCCGTGCGGTCTTTGCGCAGGTTGAACATATCAAGCACATATTCTCTCAAAGCCATGCCTGCATTATAACAAACCGCACCTTAAAAGGGCGTTAAGCAGTAATTGATTGATTTTTATAGATAAAATCAGATTTTATCTCGTTTGAGCTGCCACAGCACACGCGTATCGGGCGCAGCGCTCACACCTGACAGCACGATTTGCAGCGCGCGGCGCGGCGTATCACCCTCGCCCGCATAGACGCTATCATCAATCGACAGCTGCGCGTTTTCGGCTGAAAAACGCCAGCCGATGCCGCTGCGCGCACGCAGCAGAACTTCGCCGCCTTCCTGTATCAACGATGCCTGAATGCAGGGGTGCAGATGAAACCGCACAGCGAAATGTGCGCCGGCCTTGCCGCTCAGCATATCTTCTCCCGACAGGGTTTCTCCGGCATCGAGCAAGCGCAGGCTGCGCTGGTGGATCAGGCCATAGCGCGGCATATAGCCGCTATGACTGGCGACGATTTCGGCCATATGGTCATCCTCGCGGCGCTCCGATGTCATTTCGGGGCGCGTGGTCAGCTGGCCGCTGTCATCAAAATGGCAGGCGTTGCGGTTGTCGACGACCAGCGTGGAATGCGCCGCAGTCGATTTCAGCAAATCGCGCCACTTGCCATCTACAGATGTCGTGCCGCAATTGACAATCACGCGGTCTTTGCCGAACCCGTATTCAAACCCCATCAAGCCCGCATGGGCGCGCGCGCTGTATTTGGGCAAGCCGCCAAGGCCGACATCCATGATCACGCTGGCGCGGCCAAGCTGGATTTTTTCGTATCCGCAATGCGGCAGACTTTTCATCGCCTTGCCGCGCGCGCCGGAATGCATCAGGGTCGCATCGCAGATATTCGGGTTGCCTTCCTGCCCGCCATTGAACTGGCAGAATGCGCCGTCGCTGTGGCGGAAGAATTTGACCGCCGGCGCAAGTTTGTCGATGGCATGCTGCAATTCGGCAGGCAGATCAAGACGCGCCGCCGTCACCGCCGTGCGCAGATCGACAAGGCATTGCAAAAATTCAAACGTGGCCTGCGGGCTGCGCGAGACGTGACCGCCATCGGGCAAAATCTGCATTTTGATTTCGCGCAGGATCATGCGGAAGGCTTGCTCCAGACGGTCTTCGCCGTCATCCAGCGCAAGGCCGCTATAGGCCAGACCTTTGAGCGCGCGCATCAGCGGAATACCGTAAAGATTCCCCGGCAAAACCTTCGACAGGTAACGCGCTTGCTTCACAAGGCTGGCAAACCACGCATGACGGAAATCGTCATCGGCGCTGGCGCAAAAGAAATCATGAAAAGAAATCCACGCCGCGATACGCATGCCGGTGCTTTCGGCATCCCAGCCGGGCAGACCCGGCTGCGGCTTTTCGTTGTGGCGCAACCAATAGATGACCATGTCGCGCGCCATACGGCGGGCACGGTCGCCGCCGACGCTGCGCAAATCGCGCAGCCATTCAAAACCGTGCAGCTCCGCCATCCATTCGGCCTTGGCCGTGGCAGGACGCCAGGAGACTTCTTCTTTTTCAAACGTCTGTCCGGCAAAGCGGAAGATACCCGCCATCATGTCGCGGCCACGCGCGGCATCGCCTGCCCACGGGTCGGGCGGCACAACGCGCAAACGCTCCGGCACGCGCTGCGGCATCGCAAGCCCCGCCAGCGGCAAAAGCGCATTGAGCTTCGCAAGATCGCCCAGCTTTTGCAGCGGGCGGATTCCGCGATAGATGAGACTCTGCTCTGTCAGCAACATTGAAAAAACCCCGATGAACACCGAACCCCTTCGGTGAACACTCCCCTATCTCTGCCGTCTACACCCGAAAAGCTTATCCGCGAAGCCGCGAGATCGCCTCCCCGTAGTCTTTTTCTTTGAAAACAGCCGTCCCCGCCACAAGCACATTCGCGCCTGCGGCAATCACTTGCTTTGCGGTTTCGGCATTAACGCCGCCGTCGATTTCCAGATCGATGTCACATCCGGTCGCGTCGATACGTTTGCGTATCTCGGCGATTTTATCGAGCAGCGGAATAAATTTTTGTCCCCCGAAGCCGGGGTTGACCGTCATGACCAGAATAAGGTCGAGGTCATCGATCAGATGATCCAGCACCGATACCGGCGTCGACGGATTGAGCGAGATGCCCGCTTTTTTGCCATAAGATTTAATCAGCTGGATGGTGCGGTGCGGATGCGCGCCCGCTTCCGGATGAAAGGTAATAATGTCCGCGCCGGCCTTGGCGAAACCTTCGATATACGGATCCACCGGTGCAATCATCAGATGCACGTCGAAAGGCTTCTTGGTGACTTTGCGCAGAGATTCAACGACAACGGGGCCAAAGGTAATGTTGGGCACGAAATGGCCGTCCATCACATCCAGATGTATGTAATCCGCTCCCGCCTCGTCTATGGCCTGTACTTCAGCGCCCAGCTTCGAGAAATCTGCGGAAAGGATGGAAGGAGCTATGCGAACCCGTTGACTCATAAATCTTTTATACCAGCCCGATTCGAATCGGACAACGTGGAAATGCGGACTCTGGTAAAAAAGTCGGGAAATATGGAATCAGGTGCGCGACGTGCCCACCAAAGCCTCTCACTCAACCGCGGTGGAAAAGATATTTTCAATTTAATCTGATTAATCTGACCTCTTTGAACTCCATGTAGGGACTTGGCTTCATTAAGGCCTTGGCGCACCCGGCGCTTTACGCAAAAATCGTACATCGCTCTCAGGCGGGTTGGCAGTCCGCGCAGGCCGGATACGCTTAAAGAATCCGGCTAGCTGGGCTTCAAGCTCATCTTCGCCAAGGCGAGGAAAAAATGTCAGCATGCCGCTATTGTTTAACAAGGGAAGCCGAGCAAGCTTGTGCGAAACTTCGGGCCTGTAAATGTAAAACATAGCCTGACCGTAATCTTCGACTTCAGGGGAACGTGGCGGATAAACCTGATAAGAGGAGACATTGATAAAAATAGTAAGATCCTTTGGATCGTGAATAGCGTGATGAACAAGATCACGGCGCTGCTTGTGATTGTCCCAACCAACGCCGCTAATCTCTGCTGGCGGAATGACGATAATCGGCTTGTCACCCCCCTGTGCCGTTTTTAGGCATGCGCCAAAGTTCGCTTTAATAGTATCCATCAAGCGTGCATTGAAATTCTCGTATCGCAGAGGCTCGGGAAATTCTGGCCTCTTTTGCTGCCCCATGTCTGGAAAGAAGGCATAGTAGATGTAGAGCTTCTCGAAGTTGTAAAAAACCTCACCTATCCCCACGCTCTGATCGCAGACGACAGGATTTTGGGAGACAGGATGTTCCGCCTTCACCTCTGGCGAAAAAACAACGGTTGCCAGCAGAAATACTGCCATCACTCCAAAAACGCCCCCTTTAAAACGTAGGGATTTCGTAGTCTTTTTCATTGCGTTTCTCCCGATCAGCCTCAAATGAGCCAGATTTAATTGAAGGTTGCGCGGTTTCGCGCATCGTATAAACGCCTCTCTCCAAAACGCAAGCTTCATTCAGCCCCAGACATACAGCCTCCAGCGGCAAATGTTCAACCGTTCTTCACAAACCTTGCCGCATAAAAACCGTCGATACCGCCGTGCTCGCTCCAGTGCTGCGGCAGGGCGCGAAGCTCGCCGCGTGTGGTGAGCATGATGCCTATGCCCGCAACCTCACCCGTATAAATGGGAGAGAGCGCCGCGCCCGTATTTTGTGCGAGCAGCCAGTCGGTTTGTGCCTCGCCCTCTGCTTTTTGTATTGAGCAGGTGCAGTAAACCATCACACCGCCGGGCTTGAGCATCTGCATCGCATTTACCATCAGGCGGCGTTGCAGCCCTGCGAGTTTATCCTGATCGCGCATGTCTTTGAGCCGCAGCACATCGGGCTGATGGCGTATCGTCCCCGTCGCGCTGCAGGGTGCATCGAGCAGCACGGCATCGACAGACTGCAGAGGTTGCCATACCGCGCCGTCGGCGGCGATGGTTTCAACATCCAGTTTCAGCCGCGTCATATTTTCGCGCAAACGCAAAAGCCGCGGCGCAGAGCGGTCGAGCGCGATCACATCTGCCCCCAGCGCCGCCAGCTGCGCGGTCTTGCCGCCCGGCGCAGCGCAGAGATCGACGATTTTTTTGCCGCGCAAATCGCCCTCAAAATAGGCCGCGAGAAATTTGACCGGCAGCGCGGCGGCGGCGTTTTGCACCCACCACGCCCCATCGTCAAAACCTGCCAGCCCCGGCACAAAACCGGCCGTCGGCAACCGCAGCGCACCCGAGGGCAGCAGCGCCGCGCCCAGACGCTCGGCCCATATGTCGGGATTTTCTTTTACCGTGAAATCGACCGGCGCATCGGCAAGATTGGCCGCCGCAATATCCAGCGCCGTTTCCACGCCGTAATCATTCACCCATTGCTGCCACAGCCAGTCGGGCGTATTGATGCGTCCCGCGTCGTGTGTATTGATGCGTCCCGCTTCGCGCGCATCGGGCTGCGCGATGCCTTCCTGTGCGATGCGGCGCATGACGGCATTCACCAGCGATTTTTGCCATTCAATCCCCGCCGCCGCCGCAAGATCAACCGCCGTGCTGACCGCGGCATGCGCAGGCGTCTGCAAAAAAACAATCTGCGCCATGCCAAGGCGCAGCACGTTGATAAGTTGCTGCGGTTTGAGATTTTCCAGCGGCTCGTGCAGCAGCGCGGCCAGTGCGGCATCCATCTGCGGCGCGCGCTTTAAAACAGTTGCCACCAGCAGACGCACAAAGCCGCGGTCGCGGCTTTCGAGCGCGGCGAGAGCCCCCTCCGCCTGCGCATAGGCTTCATCAAGACTGCGGCGCTGGAAAAAAATATCGTTCAGCACGGCAAAAGCAACCTGCCGCGCCGCAAGGCCGTCTGATACTGCCGCCGCTTTTTCGGGCACGCCGGTCACTTTTTACGGGGCTTTCGCGCGGCGGGTGTTTTTTTAATACCGGCCTTTTCCAGCTGCGCCTCATGCTTCAGCACTTCTTCTTCGGCGCAGGACTGGTAAATCAGCATGGTATAGAGCGTACGCACGAAATCCGGATCAATTCCATAAAGAATACCCAGCTTGACGGCATTGTTGCGCACTTCGTTCACGCGGCCGCCGAGGAAAGCCGGAATATCGTGCTTTATCTTGACGTTGGCGACATCGCGCACCACATCAAAGCGGTCACCGAGCAGCTTGAGCAGCTGCGCATCGATTTTATCGATCTTCTGGCGGTGTTTTTTGAGGACGGCGGCGGCAAGGAGCGCTTTGTCTTGTTTATGGTTATCGGCGGCAGGAGCTGTTCTTTTTTTCATCTTCAATCTCTGTTAAACAATGGGCTTCATAATTTATAGTCTGGCATCTCGCTGACGTCCAATAATAAAGGTTACCGATGCGTCTCCTTGGCTCTGTGTTCGTTTTCGCGTTTTTAGTCTTGCTGCTGCCCGCACCGGCAGCGGCGGAGAAGATTTTTAATGCCCAGACCTTTACGCTGGATAACGGCCTCAAGGTCGTGGTCATCCCCAATCACCGCGCGCCGGTGGTGACGCATATGGTCTGGTATAAATTCGGCGGCGCGGACGAAACGCCGGGCAAATCCGGTATCGCCCATTTCCTCGAACATCTGATGTTCAAAGGCACGCCCAAAGTGCCGGACGGGCAATTTTCGCGTACCGTCAAAAAACTCGGCGGCAACGACAACGCCTTCACGTCACAGGATTTCACGGCCTATTACCAAAACGTGCCCCTCGCCCATCTTGAAAAAGTGATGGAGATGGAAGCCGACCGGATGAAAAACCTTGTCCTGCGCGAAGAAGAAGTCGCATCGGAACGTCAGGTTATTATCGAAGAGCGCCGCCTGCGCGTAGACAGCCGCCCGCAAGCGCGGTTTCAGGAACAAATGATGAGCACCCTGTTCATCAATCACCCCTATGGCGTGCCTGTTATCGGCTGGCTGCACGAAATGCGCGAGTTGACGCGCGAAGATGCTTTTGACCAGTACAACGAATGGTATGCGCCGAATAACGCCATTCTGATCGTCTCCGGCGATGTGACCGCCAAGGAGCTGGAGCCGATGGCGAAAAAACACTACGGCCCGATCCCCGCGCAGACCGTGCCTGAGCGCAAGCGCACCCGCGCCGCGCCCATCGTTGCCGCACCGCGTCTGGTCATGGAAGACGCGCGCATCGGCCAGCCCGTCATCATGAAAACATGGCGCGCCCCGCGCGGCGAAGACGCGCTTGACATGCTCGCAGAGATTCTCGGCGGCACATCCACATCACGGCTGTACAAACGTCTGGTGGTCGAGCGTAAACTTGCCGTATCCGCCGGCGCGAATTACGAACCGCTAAGTCTGAGCGAAACCACCTTTTCGCTCTACGCCACCCCCGCGCCGGGCGTTACCGTCACCGACCTTGAAGCCGCCTTGGGGCAGGAAATTGCCCTGCTGCTCGACAAGGGCGTGACACTGGAAGAACTCAACGCCGCCAAAGGCCGCAAACGCGCCAACCTGACCTATTACCTCGACAGTCTGCAAGGCCCTGCGCTTTTGTTCGGACGCGTGCTGACCAGCGGCTTTGGCATCGATCACGTCGAGAACATCGTGACGCGGCTTGAAAAACTCGGCATTGATGACATCGGACAGGCAGCGGCAACCGTTTTCAAAGGCGAGGACTTCCCCGTGACCGGTATCTTGCTGCCCAAAGCACCACCACCTGCCAAGGACGCGAAAGGAGCCACACCATGATCCGCACCCTTTCCTCCTTGCGTTTGATCGGCGGCTTTATCGCCGCGAGCGCGCTGATCTGCGCCTGGTTGATAACCGCGCCGCCTGTGGCCGCCAAGGAACGCGCCAAAATCCTCGACGTCAAATCTTTCAAAACACCGTCAGGTATCGAAGTCTGGCTGGTGAGTGATAAAAGCATCCCCGTCATCTCGATGAACTTTTCGTTCGAAGGCGGGCTGGCCGGCGACCCGGCAGGCAAGCCCGGTGTGGCGCGTCTGGTATCGATCCTGCTCGACGAAGGTGCGGGCAATATCAAAAGTCAGGAATTCCAGTCCAAACTTTCCGACAACGCCATCCAGCTCGGCTTTACGGCGGGGCGCGACGCCTTTTACGGGCAACTGCGCACATTGACCCAGCACCGCGATCTGGCCACAGATTTGCTGCAACTCGCACTCACCCAGCCGCGTTTCGATACCGATGCCATCGAGCGGATGAAAAACGCCAACGTCGCACAGATCAAACACGATATGGGTGATCCGGCGTGGCTTGTCGCGCGCAGCTTTAACGGTATGGTTTTTGAAGGCCATGCCTATGCCTTGCCGGGGGCGGGGCACCTGGCATCGATGGCCACGATCACACGCCAAGATCTGATTGATTACACCAAGGCGCAATTCGCGCGTGACAACCTGAAAGTCGCGCTTGCCGGTGACATTACCGAAGCGCAGGCGGCACAGCTGGTCGACAAGGCCTTCGGCGCACTGCCGGAGAAAAGCGATAATGCGCCCATCGCTTTCATCCTGCCCAAATATGCGGGCAAGATCGTGCTTTATCCGCTTGATACACCGCAAACACAAATTACAGTTGGCGGCGCGGGCATTGCGCGCGATGACAAAGATTGGGATGCGGCGGTTGTCATGAATTACATCCTCGGCAGCGGCAATTTCGATGCGCGGCTGATGCGTGAAATCCGCGAAAAACGCGGACTGACCTATGGCATCTATTCCAGCCTGCAAAGCATGCGGCAGTCCGCGCTTGTCACCGCCGGATTTGCCACCAGCAACGACAAAGCGAAAGAAGCCGTCGGCGTCTTGAAACAGGAATGGCAGTTGATGGCCGACAAAGGCGCCAGCGAGCAGGAAATCACCGATGCCAAAGCCTATCTGACCGGATCACTGCTTTTGGAGCTGACATCGACCGGCGACATCGCTTCGACGCTCAACGGACTTCAGCGTGACGGTCTGGATGCCGAATACATCAACCGCCGCAATAGCGAGATTACCAAAGTCACCGCCGCCGATGTCCGCCGTGTGGCGCGGCGGCTTTTGAAAGCGGAGGAACTGACTGTTGTGATGGTTGGACGCCCCGCCGATATCAAAGCCGATATATTGCTCGACCGGCCGCCGGGGATGAAGGAACCGGAAAAGAAATAAGCCGTTCGCCCTGCGCCTCTTGCGCAGGAAAGGCGGCACCATTCATTTTATTGACGCAGGATTATGCATGACCGACATCAACCAGCTCAGCCCCTGGCCGCTTCTGAAGGCGCATCACCAGAAGCTTGCCGCAACGCCTCTATCGGGTCTTTTTGCGCAGGATACGGCACGGTTTGACAAACTTTCGCTGCGCCTGCCCGGGCTTTTGGCGGATTATTCCAAGAACCATATCACCGAAGAAACCGTCTCCCTCCTCGTCTCCCTCGCGCGTGCGGCGGGGCTGGAAAAACGCCGCGACGCCATGTTCGCAGGCGAACGCATTAACCAGACTGAAAACCGCGCCGTGCTGCACACCGCGCTGCGTGCAGCAGCTGATGCACAGATGATGGTTGACGGCGAAAACGTCGTGCCCGCCGTACAGAAAACCCTTGCGCGCATGGGGCAGTTCAGCGAAGCCCTGCGCAGCGGCGCATGGACAGGCCATAGCGGCAAAGAGATCACGGATATCGTCAATATCGGCATCGGCGGCTCCAGCCTTGGCCCGCAATTGGTGTGCGAAGCGCTGGGCGCTTTTCATCACCCGCGCCTGCGCGCACATTATGTGGCGAACGTCGAAGCCTCCGATTTGGGCGGTACGCTGCGCCGGATCGACCCCGAGACCACGCTTTTTATCGTCGCCTCAAAAACCTTCACGACTGCCGAAACCATGCAGAACTCCCATATCGCACGCGACTGGCTGCTGGCGCATTACAAAGACGATAGCGCGTCTGTGGCAAAGCATTTCGTTGCGGCATCGACCAATACCTCTGCTGTCGCTGCTTTTGGCATTGCGCCGGAAAACATGTTCCCGTTCCAGGACTGGGTTGGCGGGCGGTATAGCGTCTGGTCATCGATCGGCCTGTCGGTCATGCTGATGGTCGGGGCGGATAAATTCGCAGAGTTCCTGTCCGGTGCGCGCGATATGGATGCGCATTTCAAAACCGCGCCGTTTGAAAAAAACCTACCCGTGCTTTTGGGGCTCCTCGGCCTGTGGCACCGCAACCTGTGCAATTATCCGGCGCTGGCTGTCATCCCCTACCACGCGGCGCTACGCCGCCTGCCTGCGTTTTTGCAGCAGCTGGACATGGAAAGCAACGGCAAGCGCGTGATGCAGGACGGCAAGCCCGTGCCTGTCGCCACCGGCCCGATTATCTTCGGCGAGCCGGGCACGGACGCGCAGCATAGTTTCTTCCAGTGGCTGCACCAGAGCCCCGATGTGGTGCCGGTCGATTTCATCGTCTGCGCAAAGCCGTCAGATGGCACTGCCGCACAGCACAGCATGCTGCTCGCCAATTGCCTTGCCCAGAGCGCCGCGCTGATGACCGGACAAAACAACACAGCCGAACCGCACCGCCATTTCACGGGTAACCGCCCCTCGACCACCTTCCTGCTCGACGCGCTGACGCCCTATACGCTTGGCCTGCTGCTGTCGATGTATGAACACAAGGTTTTCGTGCAGGGCGTTTTGTGGTGCGTGAACAGCTTTGACCAATGGGGCGTCGAGCTTGGCAAAGTCCTCGCCAAAGGCCTCGAGCCCGAAATCGCCGGTACAGCATCGCCCGACACCACCCGCGACGCCTCGACCGCTGGACTGGTTGCGCATATCCGCAGCCAAAGCACCTAATCCTCTGCAAAAAAGCCTGAACGCATGAATGAAAAATACCAACAAGAAGATCGTCAGAACGATGCCCAAAGCCATCCGCTCCATCCTTGGTATACTTCAGCAGCTTACATTTCTGCGGCTCTGGCGCTGGGCTTTTTTTTGATTTCCACTGGCAGACGGGGGCGCCAAATCCTCCTTTCCGAAGCGATCGCATGGCACGAAACGGGCGTTATCTTGCTCCTGCTTCCCCTCCTCTTGGTCTTCCTCGGCCTTTTTCCTTTTCGAGACAAGCTACGTAGGCTGGACAGAAACCACCTCGCCTACCTGTTGATCATCACGTCTCCATTTTTTATAGTCGAAATGTACCTTGCGCAGTTTTATACTGAGGAAAATTACATCCTGAAGCCTCAAACCTCTACTCCGGCGGAGATCCACCTTCCTCTTCCTTTTGCATTATTGCCGATTATTTACGCATGGCTGATCTGGGCCGGATTGAACAGCTTCTGGCACCAACGCCTGATTTCGCTTTTTACACTGCCACAAGAACTCCTGTGCGCCTTTCGCCGAAAGTAAGCCTTCACGAAAATCTTTCCGCAACAAGTCCTGCGACAGGAGAGCAATCGCCCTACATTGCTTACGTTTTTTATATAAATTATGTAAATTACAAAACATTTGCATTTTACGCAATAATTTTGCAAAATTTGCCCAGATTCATCTCAAAAATTTCGTAAATTAACAAAGGAGCCCGCAATGGCTTTCGGACGTTCCCTGCGCCAGCTTGCTAACAAACTCTTCGGCAAGCATGATCTGCCCGCCCCCGATAACGACAACCGCGCCCCGCGCCTGCCCAATATGCAGTTCACGGTATCGCCGGAGGAGCAGTTCCGCGCCGCAGAGCCGCCGGTCGATAACAGCCTTGTCGAGATCAAACACGGTACGCCGGTTTCCGACCCCTTCCGCCCGCTCGAAGACCTCGATGCCCCCGCAACGGCCACATGGGTCGGCAAGCAGAACGCCCGCTTTGAAGACTATATCAAAGGTCAGGAAGAAGGCATGAAACGCGCCGAGCAGTTTATGACCGATGCGCTCGATTACGACAGCTTCAGCCTGCCCAGCCGTTACGGCCAGAAATATTTCCGCACTTTTCACAAATCACTGGCAGCCCAAAGCGTTGTCGAGGTTGGCGACAGCGAAGAAGGCCCGTGGCGCCCGCTGATCGATCCCAATACGCTGAGCAAGGACGGCACGGTCGCCCTTTCCGGCTGGACCCCCAGCCCCGACGGCAAACGCGTGGTTTATCTGGTTTCCAAAGCCGGCAGCGATGCACAAACCCTGCATATCCGCGACGTCGAAACCGGCGAGGATCTGGCCGATACAATCGACAACTGCCGTTTTACCAGCGTCCTGTGGGACAAGGGCAGCAACGCAAGTTTCCAGTATACCTATCCCACGCATGACGACACCCGCCGCAGCGTGGTGAAGCACCACACCATCGGTGCCGATGTCGCGTCCGATAAAACGGTTTATGAAGTTGCCGAGCCGGATTCCTTCGTGGGGCCGTCGCGCCTGTCGACCGCAAAATATGAATGGATGTGGCACAGCATCGGCACGGATAAAAACAGCGGTGTTTCCTTCCGTCCCTTTGGCAGCAGCGAAGAGTTCCGCCAGATCACCGCACCGAAAACCTATACCGTCAGCCCGATTGCGGAGCTGGAAGACGGCAAGATCCTCGCCGTCACCAACAAAGACGCCCCGCGCGGCAAACTGGTCAAGCTTGACCCCTATAACGCTGCGCCTGAAAACTGGCAGACCGTGATCGACCAGCAGCCGGTGGACATCCTCGACAGCGCGATGATCCACAAAGGAAAGCTTTTTGCTTTCTATACTGTCGATACCGCCGAAGCCGTGCGCGTCTTCACGCCTGAAGGCGAGCACCTGCATGATATGCCCCTGCCCGTGCAATCCACGGCCGGATATGCGCGTATCCAGAAAGACGATGATTTCTTCACCATGGAAATCTCCGGCTGGCAAACACGGGGCGATGTTTACCGCTATGATATCGAGAGAAACAACCTCGATTTCGTGCGCAAAGGCGCGGCCAAATATGACCTTTCCGACTGTGTGGTCGAGCGTATCCATGCCACCTCCAAAGACGGCACCAAAGTGCCGATGACGGTCATCCGCCACCCCGATACCCAGCTGGATGGCAGCGCGGCGACGATCTTGTACGGCTATGGCGGGTTCAATGTCCCGCTGACGCCGGGCTATGACACGTCGATCATGCACTTCGTCAAATCCGGCGGCATTTACGTGCAGGCCAACCTGCGCGGTGGCGGCGAATTTGGCGAAGACTGGTACAATGGCGGCAGGCGCGAAAACAAGCAGAACGTCTTTGACGATTTCATCGCTTGCGCCGAACATCTGCAAAAAAACAATTATACATCCAAAGACCGCCTTATCATCAACGGCGGCAGCAACGGCGGGCTTTTGACCTCTGCCACCATGCTGCAGCGTCCAGATTTGTTCGGCGCGGTGATTACTGAAGTCGCCGTGACAGACATGTTCCGTTTCCACCTTGCCACCTATGGCGCGGCGTGGAAATCGGATTACGGCGATCCGGACGTCAAGGCTGATTTCAACACCGCCGCGCGCTATTCGCCGCTGCATAACGTGAAGCCGGGTGCGGCCTATCCCAAGCACCTGATAAAAACGGCCGATCACGACGACCGTGTTGTGCCGTGGCACTCGTTCAAACTGGCCGCGACACTGCAAGCGAAATCAGCGCCCGACAACCTGACTCTGATGCGCGTGGAGAAAGACGCCGGCCATGGTGCCGGACGTTCGATCCAGAAATACATTCAGGGCTGGGCGGAAACCTTCGGTTTCATCGAAAAAGCCATCGGCCCCGTTGACCAGAAAGCCTATAAAGCCAAAATCGACGCCGAACAAAAAGCCGATGGCAAGATCGTGCAGTTCATGCGCAAATTCAAGCCGGGGGCATAAGGCGTATGACACGTACGGTTGTTTTTTACGATACGGAATTCACGACCTGGGAAGGCGCGATGCACGGCGGCTGGTCAGAGCCCGGCCAGTACCGCGAGCTGGTACAGATCGGCGCCATCCGTTTCGACATTGACAGGCTGCAAGAAGTCGACGAATTCCAGATCCTCGTCAAACCCGTCAAAAACCCCGTGCTGTCAGATTTCTTCACCAAGCTCACCGGCATCAGCAATGACGATGTGGCACGCGAAGGCGTGCCCTTCCCCGATGCCTATCACGCCTTTATCGCCTTCGTGCAAAGCGACCCGACATCGGCCTATGGGCAGGATGACAGCGTGGTGCGCGAAAACCTCGGCTGGGTCGGCATGCCGGATACCGAGGAAGATTTCAGCAGCTTTAACATCGGCCCGTGGTTCATGGATAAAGGCGCCGATTTCGGCATTCGTCCCGGCGTCAATTCCGGCAAGCTGGCCGCCGTCTTAGGCGCACCGATGGACAGCATACAGGAACACAACGCCCTGCACGATGCGCGATCTATCGCCGCCGCCTACCGCTTTCTGGTGCAGCACGGGGCGCTGGCGCCGTTTTAAAGCATCAAATAAGAATATGAAGGCTCGAAACAGTTGGACCCCTGCCTGCGCAGGGGCACGGTTCTGTTTCTTTACAACCATCCCAACAAACCAAAGCCGTCACACCGGCGCCATGCTTTGCATGCGGGGCATGCTGCCGGTGTCCAGTTCTATATGGATGGTTTCTGGATTCCGGCCTGCGCCGGAATGACGAAAATCTCTACTTATCGTCATTCATCCGTAGTGCAGCGATGAAGGCGGATTGGGGGATTTCGATGTTGCCGTATTGGCGCATCTTTTTCTTGCCCTCTTTCTGCTTGTCGAGCAGCTTGCGTTTACGGCTGATGTCGCCGCCGTAGCATTTTGCTGTGACGTCTTTGCGCATGGCAGAAACATCTTCGCGCGCGATGATCTTGCCGCCGATGGAGGCCTGAATGGCGACCTTGAACAGCTGGCGCGGGATCAGGTCTTTGAGGCGCTCGCACAATTGGCGGCCACGGCGTTCGGCTTGGCTGCGGTGGACGATCATCGATAGGGCATCGAGGATTTCGCCGTTGACCATGATATTCATGCGCACCAGATCGCCTTCCTCGAAACCGTCCAGCTGATAGTCCATGCTGGCATAGCCGCGGGAGATGGATTTCAGGCGGTCATAGAAATCGAAGACAACCTCGTTCAGCGGCAGACGGTAAATCGCCATGGCGCGGCTGCCGACCCATGTCAATTCTATCTGCACGCCGCGGCGTTCCTGACAGAGCTGCAAAATACCGCCCAGATATTCATCGGGCACGAAGATTGTGGCCTTGATCCAGGGCTCTTCGATTTTTTCGATGCGCACCACATCCGGCATATCGGCAGGGTTATAAAGGTCGATCACTTCGCGATTGGTCAGATAGATCTTGTAGACCACCGACGGCGCGGTGGGGATCATGTCGAGGTTATATTCGCGCTCCAGCCGCTCCTGAATAATTTCAAGATGCAACAGACCGAGGAAGCCGCAGCGGAAGCCCATGCCGAGCGCATTAGAGCTTTCGGCTTCGTAATGCAGACTGGCATCGTTCAGCGCCAGTTTTCCGAGACTGTCGCGCAGTTTTTCAAAGTCACTGGAATCCAGCGGAAACAGGGAACAAAACACCATCGGCACCGACGGCTTGAAGCCCGGCAAGTTATCGGTGCAAGGGTTGCGGTCAAACGTGATGGTATCGCCAATTTTTGTTTCGTGAATGGTCTTGATACCGCAGGTGATGAAACCCATCTCCCCCGGCTTCAATTCGCCCGTGATAACGTGCTTGGGCGTAAACACCCCCACGCGGTCGGCTTCGTACGCGGCCCCTGTGCTGACAAAACGCAGCTTGTCCTTGATCCGTACCGTGCCTTCGACAACGCGCACCAGAATAACCACGCCCAGATAGGCATCGTACCAGCTATCTACCAGCAGTGCCTTCAGCGGCGCATCCGGATCACCCTTCGGCGCAGGCAGGCGGGTGATGATGGCTTCGAGCAGTTCATCAATGCCGATACCGCTTTTGGCGGAGGTCAGCACCGCATTCGACGCATCAATACCAATCACGTCTTCGATTTGCAAACGCACCCGGTCCACGTCGGCGGCGGGCAGGTCGATCTTGTTGATGACGGGTACGATTTCAAGGTTGTTGTCGATGGCCTGATAAACGTTGGCGAGTGTCTGCGCCTCCACACCCTGACTTGCGTCCACAACCAGCAGCGCGCCCTCACAGGCGGCAAGCGAACGGCTGACTTCATAGGCGAAATCCACGTGGCCGGGCGTGTCCATCAGGTTCAGGATATATTCTTTGCCGTCTTTGGCTTTGTAGGTCAGGCGCACGGTCTGCGCTTTGATGGTGATGCCGCGCTCGCGCTCAAGCTCCATGTTGTCGAGGATCTGTTCCTTCATTTCCCGCGCGGTCAAACCGCCGCAGGTCTGGATCAACCTGTCGGCAAGTGTTGACTTCCCATGGTCGATATGGGCAATAATCGAGAAGTTACGG
>JAUXOC010000092.1 GCA_030682495.1 Alphaproteobacteria bacterium
CCCAGAAGATCAAGGTTCATGTCGGATACAAAATCCTTTTGCGGCATGATGGCCGGTGTATCGGGCACGCCATGACGCGTACAAAGGGCGATGTAATCATCCGGCGTAGCTGCGATTTCCAGCGGAACATCTGCGCTATAGAGCCTGAAGCCGAGCGCCGCGGCGCGCGGATCACGCAGCCCCTGCGCCGGATGGGCATAGACACGGACGCTCTCTTCGTCCAGCACACGCAGATCAACGCGGGCGCGCAGTTTGAAGGCTTTTAATCTGGCCATAAAATCATCAAGACGCGCAGCGAAAATATCAATCAGAAATCCGTCTTCGAGCGCGGGTTGACGGCTAACAAAAAAATCATGCAAAAACTGCCCCTGCGGCGTGAGCAAAAGCCCATAGAGCATATTATCCGCATTCAGCTGGCGCATATCGGCTGTCATGACGTTCTGCAGAAAATCCATAGCATCCGGCCCGACGATGCTCATCAGCCGCCGGTCGGTCAGGGGGATGGAATGGCGCAGCTCAGGCTGCTGATTTTGATTCTGCATAGGCTTTCAATGCCCTGTCTCTGGATTGCGCAAGGTCAACGATTGGCGGCGGATAGTCTTTGGCCGAAGGACGCAGCATCGGCGGTGCTTCCCACGGCGTATGAATCAAACTGTCGGGCAGGCTTGCCAGTTCCGGCACATATTCACGAATATAGGCGCCACCCGCGTCAAATTTCTTGCTTTGCAGCAGCGGGTTAAAGATGCGGAAATACGGCGCGGCATCGGCACCGCAGCCCGCAATCCATTGCCAGCCTGCCGCATTATTACCAAGATCCGCATCGACCAGCGTGTCCCAAAACCAGTCTTCGCCAGCGCGCCAATGCAGCAGAAGGTTTTTGACCAGAAATGACCCGACAATCATCCGCACGCGGTTGTGCATCCAGCCTGTTTGCCACAGCTGGCGCATACCGGCATCGATGATCGGAAATCCGGTCTGGCCGCGTTGCCATTTGTGCAGCATGTCATCGTCACGATGCCACGGAAATTTTGCGAATTGCTTGTTCCACGGTTGATCCGGAAAATCCGGTGCATGGTACAAAAGATGATAGGAAAATTCACGCCATATCAGCTGCCGCAAAAACCCCTGCGCATGGACGGCGAATTGCGTTTCCGGCCCTTGCGCAGCCAGAGCTTGTTGCACGGCATGCCAGATTTGATGCGGGCTGATCTCGCCAAAATGCAGATGCGGCGACAGGCGCGACACGCCGTCTATGGCCGGAAAATCGCGCTGCGCCTTATATGCGCCAACACCATCTTGGACAAAATCTTGCATGCGTGCCCAGGCACCCGCTTCACCGGGCTGAAAACTTTGCGCCATGCCGCCGTACCAGTTTATTTTCGGCATCAGGCCAAGGCCCTCGACACCGACCCCTTTGGCAAAAATATTGCCACTGTGACGAATGGAGGGCTTTGCCGTATCGATGGGCGGACGAATACCGCCGCGTTCAAGGCAGGCCTTTGAGAATGGCGTGAAAACTTTGTAATCACCGCCGGTTTTATTGACGATTTCCCACGGCTCGAACATCAGAAACGAGCTAAAACCCTGTGCGTCAATACCGCGAGCTTTCAGATTTTCCTTGATCGTTTTGTCGCGCGTCATCGCCCAAGGTTCATAGCAGCGGTTCCAATAAACGCCGCGCGCACCACTTTCGGCGATCAACTTGTCAAGCGCCGCACCTGCCGCACCCACCACGCAAATGAGCGAATGAAAACCGGCTTTTTGCAAGGCGGCATCGAGCTTCAGTAAGCTTTGGTGCAGCCACCAGCGTGACGCCGCGCCACGTTTCCAATGCTGCGGGCTTTCATCATCCAGAATAAAAACAGGCAGTACCGGATGGCCGCTTTGCGCGGCGGCAAAAAGCGCCGGATTGTCTGCAATCCTGAGATCACTGCGCAGCCAGACGATAACAGGCGCGGCATTTTGCGTTTTGTTAGCGGACATGTTGTTTCACAGCCTCAGTCAGGTAAGAGATATCTTCTGCGTCATGATATGGGCCGAAGCCAAAGCGCAGACAATCCCCGCGGTGATCTGTGATAATATTATTTTCTTCAAGAAGGCGGCAAATCTCCGCCGCCTGTGCCGTGCGAAAGGTCAGAAAATTACCGCGGCGCGGGTCATCTGTTCCCACCAACAGCTGCGCCGGATACAGAGCCGTATTTTTATCTTCGGCAAGTCCGCGCACAAACATACTTTGTAGATGATGCGCATGCTGGTGAATACCCGTAACCGTCATCTCCCGCGCCTGCATCCACTCAAACACGGCGCGCAAGCGGTAAAGACCTGAAATATCAGCTGTCGCGCCGGCAAAGCGGCTGGCATCTTTGCCGTAGCCGACGGTGTCTTTTGGCGTATCTTGCAGTGCGCCGAAACCGGCAAACCAGCCTGTATTGCGTGGCCGCGCGCCAAAACCGGGCGGGCAATGCATAAAACACGCCCCCTCACCCGCCATGGCATATTTATAGCCGCCGCCCAGATAGAACGCGCGCGCAGCCATTGGCGCAAAATCGGTCGGCACAGCCATAAACCCGTGATAGCCATCGATGACGACAAACGCATCGTCGTTTTTAACGGCAGCAACAATATCTTCCAACGGCGTCACCATAAAGCCGCTGTTGAAAAAGACATGGCTGAGAAAAACCATATCAAAATCACCCTTGGCGGCTTCGGCAAAACGCGCAGCGAAGCTATCAAATGGCGCAGTGGTGATGCGCGTAACATCCAGCAGGCCATCTTCTTCAAGACGGCGCACTTGGCGGTCAAAGCTGTAAAATTCACTATCGGTGCACAGCACGCGCGGTACGCGGTCTGCGGGCAGGCAGGACAGCAGCCGCAAAACGAATTCATGCGTATTCTGCGCAAAAACCACTGTGGAGGGATCAGGCAGATTCAAAATCTGCGCCACACCGCGGCGGGCATCGGGCATGACGTTGCCAAAGATATGATCCCATTTATGATCGGCATGCAGGGCCGCGTCCAGCCATGCAGATTGCTGCGCATCGAATGTAACATCCGGCCAATAATGATGGCTATGCGCGGCCATATGCAAACGTCCCGGCACGGCGTTTAAAAAACGGCTGAAATCCTTTTTGATGTCAGGCCGCATCGCCCTTCTTCCCCCAGTAGCGGAAGTGCATTTTTTCTTCCACCGCGCGCGGCAGCTTGGGCAGGCGCGAGCGTGGAATCAAGAAAGTTGACAGCGCAAAAAGATCGCGGAAAATACGGTGCTTTGCCGCCGTAGCAACCAGATAATCATGGCCGGTTGACCCGCCACTGCCCATTTTGGCGCCCAGCATGCGTTGTGCCATCAGGGCATGGCGATAACGCCAGAGTGCCATCAGCTCGTCAATGTCCATGAGGTCGCTGAGGATCCGGAACGGCGCTTGCAGCGCGGGCTGGTCGCGGTAAAGCTTGATAAAAAGCGCCGCCTGCAAAGCCCTCTGCGACAGACGCCACGCTGAATCGGGCACGGCAGTCGGTGCGAAAAGCGTATCGAACTGCGCGGCCATCCCTTGCAGCTTGCGCAGCTCCATTTCTTTTGCCTGTGCGGGCATTTTGCGGTTGGCTTTGACGGCGGCAGAATCCTGCGCGATCATATCCATCACAGCCTTGCGGTAAGCAGCGCGGAAATTAAAACTGCCCGTTTCGACAAAAGGCGTGCGTACCAGCCATTTGTCCAGCTGGTCAAGCAGCGAGGGGGCGGCCATAATCTTGTGCAGCCGCTTGCGGTCGTCTTCGGGAAGGTAATTTTCAAAAGATTTTCCGTCGTAGCCGATACGGTCGTCATGACGCAGGCCGAGGCGGATTTCCAGTTCACGGAATTGCATGCTCTGAAATCCGGACGCCGAGCGGAAGACATGACGGAAGTCGAGGAAATCGAGCGGCGTCATGGTTTCCATGATATCCAGCTGCCCGACCAGCAGTTTCAGCGTCGCCACAATACGGCCAAGGCTTGCCGAAACAGTACGCAAATCGGCATCGCGGACAACTTTACCGTTCATAATCTGCTGCACACGGTCAAGTTCAAACAATATCAGCTTGAACCAGAGTTCATAAGTCTGGTGCACAACAACGAACATCATTTCGTCATGTGCCGTGCTGATCGGCTTTTGCGCATCCAGCAAAACGGGCAATTGCAGATAGGTTTTGTAATCGATGTCGCGCGCTGCGGGTTTTGACGGTTTTTTTGCCATGAGGTGTTACATCCCGCCGATCAGGATACCGGCGGCCAGCACCAGTGAACCGCCAAAGATAATCTGCACCATCGCCGACGGGAACGGCGTATCCATGTATTTCCAGCGTATCCACGAAATCGCCAGCAGCTCCAGCACGGCAACAAAGGCCGCAATACTTGTGGCTGTCCAGAAATCATGGATCAGATAAGGCAGTGTATGGCCAAGCCCGCCGATCATCGTCATGCCGCCACAGGCAATACCGCGGATCCATGGGTTGCCGCGACCGGTGATTTCACCGTCGTCTGACATGGCTTCGGTCAGACCCATGCTGATACCGCCACCGACCGAGGCGGCAAGACCGACCAGAAAAGCTTCGTGCGTCGATTGCGTCGCAAAGGCCGCCGCAAAAATAGGCGCCAACGTCGAAATCGACCCGTCAATCAGACCCGACAGCCCCGGCTGCACGATTTGCAGCAGCAGGATACGGCGGGATGTTTCTTTTTCTTCGTGCTTGATGTCTGCGGGGACATTTTTGGCTTCGATATCGACTGCTTTGGCCTGATGGCCTTTTTCAATGAGCGCGAGATCGCCCAGAAGTTTTCGCACTTCGACATCGCGGGTTTGTTCGGCGGCCTTGGCATAGAACTGCCCCGCCTCTAGCTCCATCAATTCTGCCTGGCGGCGCACTTTGTCGATGCGCAGGTCTTTCATCAGCCACATCGGGCTGCGCTTCAAAAATCCGCGCACGTCCTGACGCGTGATATAGGGCATTTGCGGACCGAAACGGCGGCTGTAGACGTCGAGCAGCATGTTTTTATGCTCTTGCTCTTCGGCGGCCATTTCTTCAAACATTTGCGCTGTTGCCGGATAATCCGCGCGCAGGCGCAGGGCGAAGGTCAGGTAAATACGGGAATCTTCTTCCTCGTTCGAAACCGCAAGGGCGAGGACTTCCTGTTCGGTGAGTTCTGCAAGCTTTTTCAATCGCGGTCTCCAAATAAGGCTGGATATTTTTCGTTAACGGGACGCGGTACAATGTAAAGGTTTACAGGCGCATATCAATAGAACTGACCGCTTTTGACACGTCTTTTCAAGGATATGAAAACTATCGACCTTGGCCATCCAAAATGTTACTCTATAACACTTAAGCCCCTGAATCGGAACACGACAGCCTCCATGCCACAGACTGCCATATTACAGAAGCAAGCCCCCCTCTCTGCCCCCGCAGAGGCAGATGACGCTATGGCGGCGCTGGCGGCCTTCGTGAACGCGCGTAGCGTGCCACAGACCGCTTTCAGCTTCAAAGCTTTACCGCCGGATATGTCTTTGCAAGACGCCCCGACCTATGTGACCGAACTGCGCAATGCCGCAGGCGAACTGGCGGCGACGTATAAATTCAATTACTTTTTTGATGGCGATGCATCGTCATGGCAGTTCTTCCCGCTGGTCATCCAATGGGCAGAAAACGCCAAGTACCGCAGCGAGGGTATGGACCGCGCGATTATCGAACATTGCGTATCCTCTTTGCGCGCTTTTTTTGTGCAGGATGTTCGTTTGACAATTGCTTCCGGCTATCTGACTACACAACGTCATGGCCGCGCGTTTTTCGAGCGTATGGGCTGGCAATTACACAGTTACGATAAACAAGGCGGGCAATACCCTCTACTTGCCTTGCAGCCTGCGCCGATGCAGTTCATCGCACGCCGGATTGACGATATCAGCATGCCTTTCCGCACCGATGAAGCCGAAGCCGGTACGCTGTGTTTTGCTGTGCTGGATCTATAAAAACTGCCTGACATTCCAGACGGATAAGATATAATAAACCATCGCCACCTTCATTCCAGAACAGAGCGGCATGGAAACCCCTTCACAACCGGACAGCATCGCAACGATTACTCAAAAAATGCGTCCCGCCATTCTTTTGCTGGCCGGTGCGCTGGTATCCGGCGTGGTCGTTGGTGTTTTCTCTTTGATGTCGGACAAGGCACAGGAAATCTCCGCCTCCTTTTTCGGTCAGTATGTTATGGCTCCCCTTTTGGTGACGCCGACGATTTTTGCGCTCGCCATGTGGCTGATGCTGCGTTACTGCCCTGCCGCTTTTGGCAGCGGCGTGCCGCAAACCATGGCCGCGCAGCAGCTTGCGGATCAAGAACACCGCCGTTATTTGCTGGGCACGCATGTCGTCATCGGCAAGGTGCTTTTGGTGACGCTGGTCTTGCTGGGCGGTGCCTCGCTGGGGCGCGAGGGACCCGCCGTTCAAATTGCGGCGGGTATCATGCTGCTTTTTGCATCGGGCATGAGTGAACGTCACCAGCAAATCGCGATTGCCGGTGGTGCGGCGGCAGGCGTTGCTGCCGCTTTTAACGCGCCCATCGCCGCGCTGGCGTTTTTGATGGAAGAAATGACCAGAGGCACGGCCATCCGCGACCGCTTGCCGATGATGGCCGTGGTTCTTGTCACCGCCGTCGCCGCTATGCTGGTGACAGGGCAATATAATTATTTCGGCTCGGTTGAAACAGATGTCGCCCTTTTTGACCACATTCCGGCACTGATCGGCATTGGCGTGATGTGCGGTCTGTCGGGCGGTTTGTTTAATATTCTTGTCACGCGCGGCAAAAAATATCTGCTCGGTTTGCGCAGCGGGTTTTGCCGCAGACGTCCGGTTTTCTTTGCGGCGCTTTGCGGCCTCATCGTTGCGGTTATCGGTATTGCCAGCGGCGGCATGAGTTTTGGCAGCGGGCATGTTATCGGCCAGCAACTTTTGCAGGGAGAGGTCGCACCGCAAATCTGGCACCCCTTCGCCAAAATGGCCGCCACGCTGGTATCGATCATCGGCGGCATTCCGGGTGGCACGATTGCGCCCAGCCTGTCGATTGGCGCCACGGTGGGCGGCGCGCTATCGGCCTTCCTGACAGAGATTCCTGCCGAAGCTGTTATTTTGCTGGCGATTGCCGGATACTTTTCCGCTTTCACGCAGGCACCGCTGACCGCAGCCATCATCGCCCTTGAAGTCACAGGGTATGGCAGCGGGTTTCTGCCCCTGCTGGCGGTTGCGCTGGTGTCGGCGGGCATCAGCCGTGTGATCTTCCCCTTCTCGATCTTCCATCTGCTTGCCGGAGATATCGCGGCAGAGATAAAAAACAAACACAAACCCGAAGAATAATCAGCCGCTGCGATGCTTGATGGTAAAGGCAAGGACGCCGGCGGCCAGAATAAAGCCGAACCAGCTCAGGACGTTGCCAGACAGTAAAAAACCGAGGTCCATAAACCCCGGAATGCTGCCGACCATATGCATGTTTTCTTCCGGCAGCTGCGTGGCATAGGCCGCCAGATCAACCGTGATGCTGACCAGCGTTACACCGGCAACGCCCGTCAGAACCGTTTCGATACGGCCCTGATTACGGCGCTGGGTTTCAAGACTGATGATTTTGATATTCGCGCGGCAGAGCTCCAGCTTGTACTGGATATTGTCGGAGATGTTCTTGAACTCCCATTCTTTCTGCATCGCCTGAAAGACTTTACGGTTCGCACCGCTCAGTTCCGCGACAAGGTCGTTATAGCGCACTTTGAGGATCGTCACGGAATTGATGATGTTTTCCATGTCCTGACTGATGATGCGCAGCATGGCCGTGCTATACCTGCCGGATGTGATACCGATATACCGTATCAGGTTGACGTTGATAACGTTCATGGCGATGTAATAGTAACTTGCCGCCGCAATCAGTTCCCAAAGCGACTCAAGCGCTTTCGTATCCGCCCCCGTCGCCAGCAGGGCGAAGTTGTTTTCATCGCTGACACGCACATCGACATTCTTCATCTGGACAGACGTACAATGCTTCAGAATATTCGCGACCCATTCGTTTTTCGCCGGAATGGTTTCCGCGCAAAGTGTCATCACTGTTTTCATCGGGATGAATCGTTTATGCAAATCCGGATAAGGGTTTTGCGGGTCGCCCACCAGAACAAAGAAAATTTTGTATTCGGATACATCGCAAACGAAATGGTCTTTCGTCTCGTTTGAAAATTCATTCATGCCTTTGAGCAGCGGAAAGATCATTTCCGGATAAAGCACCGTCAGCATGCTTTTCACAAGCGCGGCAACCCAGTCGTTGAGGCGATTCCAGCTCTCGGCTTCGTCCGGCACGCCTTTGGGGGTATGCATATCCAGCAGCATAACGGCGACGGTATTGTCGTTGATCTTTATTTTCAAATTCGGCAGATCGGGGCGAAACATATCTGCATAGGAGACACCGAGTGTTTCGTCCGCTTCTGCGGCGGCGGCGGCATAGAGGTTTTCAAGCTCGGGCAGATAGCTATCACGAAACGATAACGTCAGCATATGCGGGGAGAGAAAAAACCGGCCATGATCCTTGGCGTTTGAACTGTCTTGCGATGCCGTGGCGGATGCAGCGGCAGGTTTGGCCGCGGGCGGCAGCTTGGCCTCCACCTTCAGCGCCGGATTTAGCTTCCGCGCCAGTGAGCTGTCCGGATTGTCGAGTGCTTCCTGCGTTTTTTTCAGGAACTCGGTAAACAACATCGGCTGTGCCGCAATTTTAGAGCTGTCGAGATTGAACAAAACCCGAAACGGCGTAATAAGTTTGAGCATGGGAACCAGCACAAAAAAAGTTGTGAAAATATCCAGACCAATTGTATTACGCCTTGCCAAACCGTGCGAGAAAAGAATTTAAAGGCCGTAGAGGAAGACGGCGGCGGCAGAGAAAGTAGTCCATCTCCTTGATAAAGAATGGTATTTTTCGCTCTCGCCGTAGAAGCATCTATGTCATGATTTAGTCTGTAAAAGACGACGTAAAGATTAGGATGACCCGCATGTCACAGTTTATCGATGACCTTATTGAACGCATGACTTTGGCCGAAAAAATCGGCCAGCTAAATCTGGTCACGCCCGGCGGCTTTACCAATACCGGCCCCGTGGTCACCGAGGGCGTGGAGCAGAAAATCTGCGGCGGCCTTGTCGGCGGCATGTTCGGCATTTATGGTGCCGCTGCCCTGCGTCCGTTGCAGCAGATGGCTGTGGAAAAAACGCGTCTGGGTATTCCGCTGCTGTTCGGTCTTGATGTCATTCACGGACATAAAACCGTTTTCCCCCTGCCCCTTGCGCTCGCCTGCACATGGGATATGGCTTTGATCGAGAAAACCGCGCGTATCGCTGCCGTGGAAGCGGCCGCCGATGGTCTCAACTGGGTTTTCTCGCCGATGGTGGATATTGCGCGCGATCCGCGCTGGGGACGGATTGCCGAGGGCAGCGGCGAAGACCCTTTCCTCGGTGCCGCCATTGCCCGCGCCATGGTGCAGGGATATCAGGGCGATGACCTTGCCCTGCCCGATACCGTGATGGCCTGCGTGAAGCATTTCGCGCTTTATGGCGGGGCAGAAAGCGGGCGGGATTATAACACCGTCGATATGAGCCGCATCAGGATGTATGAAACCTATTTCCCGCCCTATAAAGCCGCGGTCGATGCCGGTGTGGGCAGCGTTATGTGCGCCTTTAACGAAGTAGATGGGATCCCTGCAACAGGCAATAAATGGCTGATGACGGATGTGCTGCGCGGTGAATGGGGTTTTGAGGGGCTGGCGGTTTCGGATTATACCGGCATCAACGAAATGTCGGCGCATGGTCTTGGTGATCTCGCAGCGGTCGCGGCACTGTCGCTGCGCGCCGGCACGGATATGGACATGGTGGGCGAAGGGTATCTGACGACGCTGGAAAAATCTCTGGAAGACGGGCGCGTCTCCCTCGGCGAGATCGATCAGGCCTGCCGCCGCGTTCTGGAAGCGAAACAAAAGCTTGGCCTCTTCGACGATCCTTTCCGCTATATCGATGAAAAACGGACGGAGAATATTCTGACCGCCGACAGCCGCGCCTTTGCCCGCGAGACGGCCGCACAGTCCTGTGTTTTGCTGCAAAACAAGGCGGGTGTTTTGCCGCTCAAGACGGCAGGCACGATTGCCGTCATCGGCCCCCTCGCGGCGGACCGCCGAAACATGCAAGGCACATGGAGCATCGCCGGAGACTGGCAGCTCTGCGCCTCTGTGCTGGATGGCATAAAGGCGCAGTGCGGACAGAATACCGAAATCCTGCATGCGCGTGGCGCCAATATAACCAACGATCCGGTTTTGGCGCAGCGGCTCAACTTCGCAGGCGAAAAAGTAGACATCGACCCCCGACCGCCCGCCGATATGATTGCCGAAGCGCTGGCCTGTGCCGAAAAAGCCGATGTGATCGTTGCTGTGGTCGGAGAAGCGCAGGAAATGTCCGGCGAAGCTTCCTGCCGTGCGGATATTGGCATACCGGAAGATCAGCGCCCGCTTCTCGAAGCTTTGGCCGCCACCGGCAAGCCGCTGGTGCTGGTTGTTATCACCGGACGCCCGCTGGTGCTGACCTGGGAACAGGCGCATGCCGATGCTATTTTGCTGATGTGGTTTGGCGGCACCGAGGCAGGTCACGGCACGGCCGATGTCCTGTTCGGACAGCACAATCCCTCTGGCAGGCTGGCGGTTACGTTCCCTTATCATGTTGGTCAGGTGCCCGTTTACTACGCGCATAAAAATACCGGTCGTCCTTACGGCGGCGATATGCTGGATAAATTCAAGTCGCGCTATCTGGATATCCCTAACGAGCCGCTCTGGCCCTTCGGCTTCGGCCTCAGCTATACGACCTTCGATTACGGCACGCTGCGTCTCGACAAGACGGCTTTGCAGGGAGAGGATGACAGACTGCAAGCGACAATCGCCGTCACAAATACGGGGCCTGTGACGGGGACGGAAACTGTGCAGCTTTATTTGACAGATCCTGTTGCCAGTGTCGCGCGCGCCGTTCTTGATCTGCGCGGCTTTCAGAAAGTGCATCTGGCGCCCGGCGAAACCGCCGACGTCACGTTTTCAATCACATCGGCAGCGCTGCGCTTTTTCAACGCCGATTTGCAGCATGTCTGGGAACCGGGTGAATTTATCATCCACACAGGGCCGCATGTGGCCGCGCTGAAATCTGCTGCGGTGCAATGGATACGCGACTAGACTGCTGATTTCTATTCAAAAAATGCCAGCCTTTGGCGCGCAGGGAAAAATCTGCTATACTCTCGCTATGTCAAAAAAAGAGTTTAACAAGGATGCGCAGAAAAATAGCGGCATCCAAAAAGGACTTTCCGATAGCGCGCTGCTGGATACCGTGCAGCAGCGCACATTGACCTATTTTACCGATTTCGCCCACCCCGCCTGCGGCATGGCGCGCGAGCGCAGCAATGTCGTCTCCGGCTATGGCTATGATCTGGATTGCGTCACCACTGGCGGCACGGGTTTTGGCATCATGGCGTTGATCGCCGGTACCGCGCGTGGATGGATATCCCGCGAAGACACGCTGGCACAAATCACCAAGATCGTAGACTTTCTTGAAACCGCCGATAAACATCACGGCGCGTTCCCGCATTTCCTTGATGGTAATACGGGAAAAACCATTCCCTTTTCGCCCAAAGACGATGGCGGCGATCTGGTCGAAACGTCTTTTTTGATAGCGGGTCTTTTAACGGCGCGGCAGTATTTTTCCGGTCAGCCCGATGCCGCTGGACTTTGCGCGAAGATCAACGCGATCTGGGAAGACGTCGAGTGGGATTGGTACACGCAAAATGACTCCGGCAAACTTTACTGGCACTGGAGCCCCAATCACGGCTGGGATATGAACCTGCCCATCGAAGGCTGGAACGAATGCCTGATAACTCATGTGCTGGCGCAGGCTTCGCCGACGCATCCTGTGTCTGAAGATGTCTACAAACAGTCATGGACGCAGGGCAAGGACTTCAAAAACGGTCAATCGTATGACGGCATTACCCTGCCGCTCGGCCCTGCGCATGGCGGCCCGCTGTTTTTGTCGCATTATTCTTTTATGGGGCTTGACCCCAAAAAACTGACGGATGACCATACGGATTATTTCGAACAAAACCGTCACCACGCCCTGATTAACCGCGCGCATTGCATTAAAAACCCGCATGGATACAAAGGATATGGCGAAGAATGCTGGGGCCTGACAGCCAGCGACGACCACAATGGCTATGCCGCCCATGCGCCGGACAATGACACCGGTGTGATTTCACCAACAGCCGCCTTGTCCTCTATGCCCTATACGCCGAAAGAGTCAATGCAGGCGCTGCGTCATTTCTACGAAGACAAGGGCGATAAAATTTTTGGCAAGCACGGATTTGTCGATGGCTTCAATGAAACCGAAAACTGGTATGCCGACAGCCATCTGGCGATAGATCAGGGGCCGATTGTGGTCATGATCGAAAACCACCGCTCCGGCCTGCTGTGGGACTTGTTTATGAGCTGCCCGGAGATCGGCCCTGCGCTCGACAGGCTCGATTTCAAATCAGCCCCCCGCGCGGCATCAAAACTATCCGCGCCCAGCCCCAAGTTCTAGAAAATAATATTAGGCCTGAAACACGTATTTTCCTTTGTCGTCATACCGGCGCAGGCCGGTATCCAGCCAAGACCGGAAAGTCTTGCTCTATGAAAGAGCGCTTCGCGCACTGGATACCGGCAGCATGCCCCGCTTGCAAAGCATGCTGCCGGTTTGACGAGGCACGTGCTTCAAGTGGATAATCACTTAATATGATTCAAAAATAATCCCCGGAACGGTGATAAAGCCGGCTCCGGGGATTTTTATTGTCGTCTCTGGATAGAGGCGACGGTTTTGTTAAAGCTTAACGCTTTTGCCTTTCAGGATGTGCACCAAAGCAGCCACCACAAACAAGACGATGAACACGAAGAAGAGTATACGTGCTGCATCCATGGAAACCGCTGCAATCCCGCCAAAGCCGAAAACGGCGGCGATAAGTGCGATCACTAAAAAAGTTACTGCCCATCTAAGCATGAAGGTATCCTCCCTTAGTTTTTATACTTGATAACAACGCGTCTGTTCTCTTGCGACTTCACGCCATCGCCGAGAAGAACGGCCGGGCTTGTCTCGCCAAAAGCCTGTTCTTCAATAAACGATGCCCTGATGCCATAGTCGGCCAGTGCGCGTGCAACAGTGTTGCCACGACGTTCGGACAGCAGCTGGTTATATGCTGCGTCTCCTGCTCTGTCGGTATGTGCCATCACTGTTACTTCTTCGATATTCATCCGGCGCAAATCCTCGGCAATATTTGCCAGGTTCTGACGCTGGTTCTCGCGGATATCTGATTTATCAAAATCGAAATAAATCGTGTGATATTCCTGCGTTACTTGCGGCTGTGGCGTTGATTCTGCGACGTATTTTCTGTCGACACGATAAACATGACAGCCTTTCACCACATAGCCTTCCGGCGGCGCAACGTAGCTCTGGCAGGCTTCGCGATAGACGTGATAATCGACAAATCTACGCCATTCCTGATAATTGTCACGAAGTTCTGCTTCATCAAGTTCATAGTAATACATGGTGCCGACTTCTTGGGCGTGTGCAGGCTGAACCGGAAGGGCGATTGCGCCCATACCGATACCCACGCAGGCGGCAAGAAGGAAAAGGTTCTTTTTCATTTATGTCTCCTAAAAAAATATACTCAGTTTGCCGTCGCTGATTTAAAGTTTTTGAACTGCGCCGACTGATTTGCCGTCAGCTTGAAATCCAAGCTGCCGTCTTTGTTGCGGAGCATGCGCATATCATCATAATCTAGCGCCGCCGTGTTGCCGCCCATACCCAGTGTCTTGTTGAAACCGACAATAATCTGCGTAACATCTGCATTGCGGAAGTAAACGTTTTCAACGCTGGCCGTTTTGTTGCCCTTGCTATCCAGAACATCGCCTTTGAGCAGCAGGTTTGCACTGACACTGCCTGCCGGGATCACTTTTGCGTTCGCCCAGTCTTTCTGGTCATAGGAAAACTCTGCTGCGCGGGCGATCATGCCAGAAGACAAGGCCATGCCGACACTGCCATCATATCGTTGCGTCACAACGCTATTGTAATCGAAGGCGGCCAGTTTGTTGCCAATGCCCAGCAAGCCGTCATCAGACACAACAACCAATGCCGCCCGGCCATTTTTGCCGATAATGATGTCTTTGATCGTTGCAACTTTATCGCCGCTATCGGTAACAATCGTCTTTCCGATCAGATGGCGCGCTGTCAGGTTGCTACGAACCATGACGGGGGACATGACTGCACCCTCGTCGTTCCCAACAAAAAAGGCTTTGACGTCTTTGGACGCGTCATAAACGGCTTTGTCTGTCGCGCGCAGTCCGCGTGAAACGTCTTCGCCAATTGTCGTGTTATCTTTCTGGACGCTAATGCTTCCGGCATAGGCCGGAACAGCGATCATAAGAGCCAAAGCAGATACCAACGTGATAGATTTGTATGTCATTATTTCTCTCCTGGATTTCAAAAAGACAGCCCATTGGCTGGCTCCGAAGCACTATGCAGGGTGTGTCATAAGAATGCGATACGGGACAAGCGACAGGGCGTAAGGAAACAGTAAGCGGCAGGTATTCCCGCCTTTCCTTACGCCGATTTTATAACGAAACCTGTATCACGCATCGCATCCTTACCGCTCAAATTGTATTCTTTATATGGCCTTCGGGGCGCTCTTCCGGCAGGCCTATCCTCCCACACACACAGAAAGATTAAAGTCATGTCCATACAAGACGAAATCCGCGCTGCCGATCATAAAATCGGAAAAGATGTCTCCCACTTCGACAGCGGCCTGTCTGCAGAAGTCAGCCGTTTGAAAACGGATGCAAAACATCTAACCCGGGACGGCAAAGCGATTATCAACGATGGCGCCCATGTCACCGCTGATTACATTCGTGAACTTACCGAAAGCCTGAAAAAATCCGGTCGCCGGACGTTGGAAAAGACCGAAGCTCATATTCAGGATAAACCTGGCCAAAGCATCGCAATCGCTTTTGCCGCCGGTATGGTTGCCAGCCTTCTGTTCGGTCGCAGAGGCGGTTGAATATGGCAGGCATTCCAAGCGCAGCCGAAAGCATACTTGCGGTTGCATTGATTGGCAAAGGCCTGCTGTCTCGGCGCAAAAGCAGGGTGGATGAGGTCTTGACCGTCCTTTCCATCCTGCTTTGCGGCGCGGGCATTGTTTTGTGCATTCTGGCACTTGAACGATTTCTTGCAACGCTTTACCGACCGGACATAGCGGCAATCCTGACTGCGGCGGCTGTTTTCTCCATCGCCTTGCTTGCGGTACTGGTGAAACAAGTGAGAAATACCTACGGACGTCACGCCGTCAAAAATGCCGGCAGCGATATTGAAAAAAGTCTGCGCGGCATGGTCGAGCCCGTTCTTCAGGAAATAAACGAGCCTATTCGCGACAATCCTAAAATGGCCATGTTAATTGCGGCCATTGCCGGTTTTGCGGCAATACATGGTCGCCGCTGAATAATTCAAGCTGAACCCCACCTGCAAAGAAAGAAAAACCAATGAAAAATAAATTTTCAATTTCTAACACCACATTGTCTGCCACCGTCTGCCTGCTTTTGCTTGCGGGCTGTTCCGATATGAGCCGAACCCAGCAGCGTACGCTGTCGGGCGCAGGCATTGGCGCCGGTGTCGGCGTTGTCGGTACGGCTGTGACCGGCGGTTGTATCAGCTGCGGTGCTCTCATCGGCGGCGCGGCTGGTGCTGGCGCTGGCTACCTCTATGACAAAACAAAGAAAGAATAATCCATGGATGTAAAATTTAAAATACCCGGCGGCCGCATAACGATGGTTATCACGCTACTTCTTCTTGTTATCATCATTATGCTTGCCGTCGATATGCGTAAGCGCGACCGCAGCTTTGGCGACAAAATCGAAAATGCTGTTGAAGAGCTGCAAAGGTAGATCAAGAAAACGCCAGTAACCCGATTTGGGTGCTGGCGTTTTACTTTGCACCTGCCCGCCTTCGGACTCCCAGCTTTCGATACTTTCGCGCTTTTCTGTTTTTTTAGTTTTCTCTTTATCTTTTAGTGATGGAGAGAATTTTGATGGTTTCATAGCCGTTTTTCCTTTTCGATGTCCGTCCCCGCATGATGGGGAAATTGCGTCATACAGAGCCAAACGACAGCCCCCAGTGCCGACAGCAGAGAGGACAGCAGAATGCCCGTCTTCGCATCATCGATCAGACTCAACCTGTCCGGCTGCATGTCAAAACTTAGCATTGTGATAAACAGAGACATGGTAAAGCCAATGCCCGCAAGCATTCCTGCCCCGACGACCTCTGTAAAGCGCATGCCTTCGGGCAGACGTCCGGCCTTCAGCTTAAGTCCGATAGCCACCATCAGCACAATCCCCAAAGGCTTGCCCACGACAAGCCCCAGCAAGATGCCCTGCGTCACAGATGACGATAGTGCGGACGCAAGATCATCCCACGCAAGAGAAACGCCGGCGTTAAAAAGAGCAAAAAGCGGTAAAACAACGATACCGATCGGCCAGATCAAAGAGGCCTCCCAGCGCTGCAACGGCGTAGATGCCGCGCGCACAATCTCGCTGATATTTTCTGCGGCCGAATGCTGGCGCGGTGCGGAAAGAATCCCCCCGCGTTGCTGGCGCTGTTCTTTTTCGAAGACAGAGAGCAAAGAGCGCACCTCCTGCACAAAACCTGTCTCTCCCAGGCGTGTGCGTGCAGGCACGGCAATCGCCATCAGCAATCCGGCCAGTGTGGCATGCAGGCCGGACTGATAAACAAGCGCCCATAAAATAATGCCCGTAAAGGCATAAACCCAGCCATTGCGCACGCCGATAATGTTTATAAACAGCAAAAAAACCATCACGAGGGCAGCAAACAAAAAAGGCGTCATATGAATGCCGTGTCCATAAAAAATGGAGATAACAGCAATTGCGCCGATGTCGTCGAAAATAGCCATTGCAGCAACAAAGACCGAAACACCCGGCGAGACACGCCGCATCAACAGCGCCAACACCCCCAGCGCAAAGGCTGTATCCGTTGCCATGGGGATCGCCCAGCCATGCGCGCCATCTGTGCCGTGGTTTATCAGTGCGTATAGCGCGGCCGGAAAAATCATCCCGCCCAGCGCCGCCATAACAATAAGGGTGATCTGACGCGCATCGCGCAGTTTTCCCGCCAGCACTTCGCGCTTGATTTCAAGGCCGATCAGAAAGAAAAACAGCGCCATAAGCCCGCTGCCAATCCAATCCCGCAGCGAAAGCATGAATTGCCAATCACGAAAGGCAATTCCTGCCTCGGCAGAAGCAAAGCTATTGAACAGGTTTGACCACGGCGAATTTGCAATGACGAGCGCAACGACTGTTGTCACAAGCAAAAAAACGGCAGCCGTCGTTTGCTTGTGGATAAATACTTCCAACGGCGTTAGAAACCGAATAAGCGTGGCTTCCAGATGCTCCGCGCGAGACTCGTCAACCTCTGGCGGATCCATCTGCATCGGCCTCTCCCCTTATGCAGCGCGGCAAATATCGCCGAGAGCGCGTCCGCAAAGATCATAATTTGTATGTGAGGCGAGATCACCGAGCGAGACGATACCGACCAGCCTTTTTTCCGCATTCAGCACAGGCAGGCGGCGCACCTTGTTTTCGCCCATATTCCGCACAACATCATCGGTATCATCTGTATCGCGGCAATAAAGAATATCCCGTGTCATAATTTTTTCAATCTCCATGCTGACCGGGTCATGTTCTTCCGCGATGCAGCGAATCGCAATATCGCGGTCTGTAATCATCCCGACGAGTCTGTCATCTTTGACAACGATCACGCAGCCGCAATCGCTTTTCAGCATTTTCTTTGCGACTTCTTGCAGCGTGGCATCCATACCGACGGTCTCTACGGTTGTGCTCATAACTTCTTTGATTTTCATTTCATCTCTCCGCTTAAAATTCAACTTTGGTGCAACCTACTTTGCGTTAAGGCATGTCAGGAAACGATACGGAAGAGTAGGCCTTGGCGTAAAGGACGCGTAAGACTGTTTTCCCCTGCAGTCTAAATCTCTACGGTTGGGCGCATATAGATTCTCGTTTCCCTGAATGCGTCTTTCATGTCGTGTTTCTGTGAGATTCGATGAAGGATAGAAACTATTCCCGTTATCCTTACGCAGAAATTATGCTGCGAAGATTTTTCAATACGACTTTTTTCTGTCGCGGCGATTATCTTCTACTCAGAGCCCTTCTCCGAAGGACGCTCTAACTGCTAGAAGGAGACTGACATGACGTACGCACAAAAAAACAAACCGGATGATCGTCCGAACGCTCCGAACCAGCCGAATCCGCCGCGGAAAAAATAAATCTGCGAAGGTTTACTGTTTACTTACACCACAGACCGCATGGCACATCGCATTTTTATCTATGCCTGCGCTACTGTTAACCCATCGCTCCCAAGTGGGGCATCACGTAAAGGAAACCCTCTCATGACAAACAACAAAGAACAAAACAAAGCAGCGACGCCCGAAGTTAAAACATCGGCCGGTAGCCTGCAGCAAAACAACCCTGCAACGGATAAGTCCACACAGGACAAAGCCGGCATGATCAAGACGGAAATCAAAAAGGCCTGGAACAAGCTGACGGATGAAGATGTCAGCCTGTACGAAACCCAGCCGGAACAGTTTTTCGCCAGCGTCAAAGACAAGCATGGCTTCAGCCGCGAGCAAACAGAGAAGCGTCTGGAGAATATCAAGGAAACCTGTGGCAGCGCTTGCAGCAGTGTTGATAAAAAATCCGCTTAACTAAAGCCAAAAGAAACCCCGCCCTGAAGAATTATCTTCGGGCGGGGTTTTTTGTTTTTACGAATCTTACGCAGCCTCTTCCATACGGTAGCCCACGCCGGGCTCTGTCGTAATCACAACCGGATTGGCGGGGTCTTTTTCTATTTTCGCCCTTATCTGGCCGATAAAAACTCTGAGATATTGGGAATCGTCGCTATGCGCCGGCCCCCATACTTCTGTCAGGATTTGCTTTTGCGTCAGCATCTTGCCACGATGAATCATCAGATAGCGCAAAAGATTGTATTCTTTCGGCGTCAGCGCAATGAGCGTTTCATCCAGATAAACCTGATGCCGTACAAGATCCATACGCAGCAGGCCATTGACCAGAGATGGCTCTCCGGTTTCCTGTATCGCGCCTTTGCGTAAGCAAGCATTGATACGCGCTTCGAGGACGGATGAGTTAAAGGGCTTGGTTACATAGTCATCGGCGCCCAGATT
>JAUXOC010000093.1 GCA_030682495.1 Alphaproteobacteria bacterium
GCCGAATGTATCGGGGCGGCTTTGGATGAGGTCGCCGTGGATATTGGATGTCATGTCCTGTTTCCTTTGCTGCAATTACGGTATTTTATCTGTCCGTAGAGCGGTCAAACAATAGAAAAAGGACGCTTTCGGTTAAGAAAGCGTCCTTCTTCAATTTTTATTCACATACATGCCCCGGAACGGGCAGCGGTATGCAAATGGTGTGGTTAGCCGTTCGCTTTTTGCGCGAGCGGATGCTTCTCAGCAGCTTCTTTGGCCTGATCGCCGACAACCTGGGTATAAATCTGGGTTGTGGCAATATCAGCATGGCCAAGCATTTTCTGCACCGAACGCAGATCCGCACCATGCTTGAGCAGGTGGGTTGCGAAGGCGTGGCGCAGAACGTGCGGGCTGACGCGTTCCGGGTCGATACCGGCATTACGTGACAGCTCTTTCAGCAACTGGGCGAAACGCTGGCGGGTCAGGTGGCCGGATTCCGACGTACGAGACGGGAACAGCCACTTGCTTTGCGATTCGGCGCGATCGGGCATCAGGAACTTCGGGCGAACTTCCATGTATCCACGCATCGCTTTTTGAGCCGGCTCGGAGAGGGGCGCCATGCGTTCACGTCCACCTTTGCCTTCAACCGTCAGATAACGGCTTTCCGGACCAATGGAGATGAGGGGCAGACCAACGAGTTCGGAAACGCGCAGGCCAGTCGCATAGAGTATCTCGAGCAGGGCAACAAGGCGGATGCTTTCCGGGCCGCCTTGCTTCTGAGCGGTGGTGATAAGGACAGTGACCTCATCTTCGCTCAAAATTTTGGGAAGAGTACGGGTTTGCTTCGGGCTTTCGATGGTAGACGTCGGATCTTCCGAGCGTTTGCCTTCCGAAACCAGGAAGCCGAAGAACTGGCGCAGTGCCGAGATGCGACGGGCAATGGTACGAACGGCTGTTTTGCCGCCGCCCTTGCTTTTCGCATTCTCGCGATCGCCAAGTTCGTTCAAATATTCTTTAAGATCGACCGTGGTGGCATTGTCGATGTCTTTGCCCGACTTTTTCAGAAAGGCGCAGACATCTGCAAGATCACGTTCGTATGCGTGACGGGTGTTGAGTGCAGCACCGCGTTCAGCGATGAGCATATCAAGAAAACCCTCGACGCTCCCCGGCAAGGGGGCTTTAGGCATTCTGGGACGACCTGGACGAGCCATAGTGTGTTTCTCCTTTGTAAAGTTTCTGAGCACAACTCATTGCCATTGAAGATATTGGCTTATTTGAGTTATACACCTCCGTAACAAGTGAACTTTAAGACATAAAGCCGCATCCCCAGGGGAATTGCAAGAGGGAATATGTGAAAATTTATTTTTAGTATTCACTGAACTTAAGGTCATAAATCAAGAATGTCCCTAAACTCATGATATTTTCACGATTTTCCGTCATATCCCATGCGCGGCTCTCTCTCCGCCCGTGAATACCCGAAAACCACTGTTTTTGAGTATCTTAGGGGCGATGGCACGACCTTGGCGCCTGTCCGTGAACCATTCGTTGTCAGAATGATTCGCCCGGAGGAGGGCTGTTTTATTGGAAAACCTCTATGAAAACGAAGTGGTCAGGTGTTCCGGTTCAGGAACGCGCTACTGTCCAGCGTTTTCTCTACAGGCGTCTGGGGAACGGGAACATCCCAGACAGCCAGAACCGCAAATCCGCCTGCGGCAAAAACAAACGCGAGAAAAACAAGGGAGGTCAGTAGTTTTGACATGTGTGCCTTCTTCTTCTTTTACCGCGCGTTGTTGTCGTTTTGAATATGCATCAAACGTCTGCACGTTTTCAACATATTTGGCGGTTTTTGGCTCCGGTTTCCTTTTTTCGTGCTGCCGCCCGTTTATTCTCAAAACGAGTTTAAGCACCCGACCAAGGTATATACCATAAAGCTGCTAATGTTTTACGCTGCCATCTACCATAAGTCAACAAATTTTTTCATAAGTTTATAAGAACCTTCCGCAGCTTGATTTCGGAGACGGAAAAGGGCAGATTAAAGCACTGGAATAACGGGAAAAAATGCCGAAAACATTACCGATTATCGTACTGGTAGGGCTGATGGGGGCCGGCAAAAGCCGTGTCGGGCTGGAATTGTCGCGCCTGCTGGACTTGCCCTTCGTGGATGCTGACCGTGAAATTGAAAAAGCCGCCGGTATGCCAATCCCCGATATTTTTGCAGAATTCGGCGAGGCGGAATTCAGAAAAGGCGAAATGAAGGTGATAGACCGTTTGCTGAAAGGTCCGCCCATCGTGCTGGCATCGGGCGGTGGTGCGTTTATCCAGCCTGCAGTGCGCAGCGTTATCAAGAAGCATGCGGTCTCGGTCTGGCTCAAGGCCGATCTCGACACACTGGTCGCACGTACGCGCCGTACGGGGCATCGCCCGCTGTTGCAAGGCGTTGACCGTGCCGAGAAACTGCGCGAACTGATGGAGTCGCGCTACCCCGTTTATGCCGAGGCGGATATTACGCTGGTCACCGACAAACAGACGCCGCAGACAATGGCGCGGCGCATCCGGCGCGAGCTGGCCATGCAGGGAAAGTTGCCCCCCGAAGATATGCCGCGCGGCACAGTCATACAGTGCGAACAAGGAGAGACGCCATGACGCAAGCGCAGCCGGATATTATATTGGAAAAGACGGTGCGCGTTACGCTGGGCGGCGCGCGTGACTACGACATATATATAGACAGCGGGATGCTGATGCGGGCGGGGGATATTTTGCGCCCCCTTCTGCGCGGGAAGAGATTATGTATTGTGACGGATGCCACGGTCGCAGCTTTGCCCTATAGGGGCGCTTTGACACAAAGCCTGACAGCGGCGGGTTTTGACGTTGCCGAACCGATTGTGCTGCCGGCGGGCGAGGGCAGCAAGAATTTTGAACAGCTGCAATATATATTGTCCGGCGCGCTGGAGCGCGGGCTCGACCGCCATGCCGCGCTGGTCGCGCTGGGCGGTGGTGTGATTGGCGATATTACAGGTTTTGCCGCCGCAACCCTGATGCGCGGGATCGATTTCGTGCAAATACCGACCACGCTGCTGGCACAGGTTGACAGCTCTGTTGGCGGCAAGACGGGCATTAATATGCCGCAGGGAAAAAATCTGGTCGGTGCGTTTTGCCAGCCGCGCGCGGTCTTGATCGATACGGATGTGCTGCAAAGCCTGCCGCCGCGCGAAATGCGCGCGGGCTATGCCGAAGTTGTCAAATACGGGCTGATCGACAATCCGGCTTTCTTTACGTGGCTGGAGACGAACGGTGCGGCGCTGCTGTCAGGCGATGTTGCCGCACAGCGCGAAGCCATCGCAATCAGCTGCGCGGCCAAAGCAAAGATTGTCGCCGAAGATGAACGCGAAGAAAAAGACATCCGCGCGCTTTTGAATTTGGGCCATACTTTCGGCCATGCGCTGGAAAAACTCGGCGGATATGATGGCCGCTTGCTGCATGGGGAAGCTGTCGCCATCGGCTGCCTTTGGGCGGCGCGCTTTTCGGCGCAGCGCGGGCTGTGTCCCGATGCTGACGTGCAGCGGATTGAGGCGCATTTGCGCGGCGCAGGCATGATGACGGTGCCGCCTTTTATGGCTGGGGCAGATGCGCTGATGGCCGCGATGCGTGGCGATAAGAAAGCGCAGGGCGGGCAGATCACCCTTGTGCTGATGCGCGGCATCGGGCAGGCGTTTATCGCCCGTGATACGGACGAACAGGAACTTCTCGGTTTTCTCAAACAGGTGACAGGCAAAATATGACAGGCGATTTTTTGACAGAGATTATCCTCTTTTTTGTTCTGCTGGTCTTTTCGGCGTTCTTTTCCGGATCTGAAACCGCGCTGACCGCCGCATCGCGCGCGCGCATGCACCGCATGGAGCAGGACGGCAACAAACGCGCGGCGAAGGTCAACAAGCTGCGCGAGGAAAAAGACCGGCTCATCGGCGGTCTTTTGCTGGGCAACAACCTTGTGAACATTTCCGCCTCCGCGCTGGCCACGTCGGTTATGATTAAAATGTTCGGCGAAACGGGCGTCGCCTACGCCACGCTGGGTGTGACGGTGCTGGTGCTGATCTTTGCCGAAGTGATGCCCAAAACCTATGCACTTTTGCACCCTGACCGTTTGGCGCTGGCTGTTGCGCCGGTTGTATCGGCGATTGTCTATATATTTTCGCCCGTGACACGCGAGATTTCGCGTCTGGTCAATATGGTTTTCCGCCTCTGCGGCGTCAGCAAAGATCAGGACGACGCCGGCGAAGCGCAGCAGGAAGAGCTGCGCGGTGCTATCGATCTTTTAGCAGGAACGGAAGAAGAAGATGACGACGGCGAAGGGCAGGAAACCCGCGCCATGCTGCGTTCGATCCTCGACCTTGCCGATGTCAAAGTCGAAAAAATCATGGTTCACCGCAAGAACGTGCGTATGATTAACGCCGATCAGCCGCTGGACCGCATCGTTGACGAGGTGATGCACAGTTCTTTCACGCGTCTGCCGGTCTGGCGCGAAAGTCCGGATAATATCATTGGGGTGATCCATACCAAGCTTTTGTTGCAGGAATTGCGCCAGTGCGACGGCGATGTGTCAAAGCTGGATCTTGCCCGCGCGATGATGGAGCCCTGGTTTATTCCGGAATCCGCCACGCTTTTTGACCAGCTACAGGCTTTCCGCCGCCGCCGCGAACATTTCGCCATTATGGTGGATGAATACGGTGCGCTGATCGGTGTCATCACGCTGGAAGATATCCTTGAAGAAATCGTCGGCCAGATCGATGACGAACACGATATCGCCGTGTCCGGCGTCAAGCCACAGCCGGATGGCAGCTACATTGTCGATGGCAAGGTGACTTTGCGTGATCTGAACCGCGATATGGGCTGGGGCATGCCGGATGAGGATTACTCGACAATTGCCGGGCTGATCTTGTACGAAAGCCAGCGTATTCCCAGTGTCGGCCAATCTTTTACTTTTCACGGCTTCCGCTTTGACATCCTGAAAAAGCAGCGTAACCAGATTACGCTTGTGAAAATGACGCCCTTGCCCGCCGATGGAGGGGCTGATGGCGACCGCATGCGGGAGGTTGGCGGCTGAGCCTGAATAGTGTAAGATGCAGGGCGACGAAACGCCACGATACCGTACGAACAGGATAAATAATGGCAGGCATAGCGGGTTACTTCGGCCAAGCGAGAGAGCCGGAAGTCTTGCAGGGCATGGTGCGGAAGCTCGCGCACCGGGGGCGCGGCGGGGAGGCATTCTATCTTGCCAATCCGGTTTTTATGGGGATCAGGGGCACGGCAGCTGACAGCACAGCGCAGCCCGCCTATAGCCACGACGACAGCATCGTTGTGCTTTTTTCCGGCGATATCAGCAATTATGGGGCTTTGCGCGATGATTTGACACGCAAGGGCATCCATTTCCGCGGCGACGGCGTGGCCGAGCTGATTCTCCATCTCTACGAGGCTTACGGGCTCAATCTGGCGTCACATCTGCGCGGACGCTTTGTTTTTGCCGTGCATGACACGCTGAAAGACTTTGTTTTCCTCTCCCGTGATCGTCTGGGGCAGGAACCTCTTTATTATATGACCACGCAGTCGGGCACTTTCGTCTTTGCCTCCGAGATCAAGGCGCTGCTGGAACATCCGGGTGTGCAGGTCGCTCCTGACATGCGCGGTATCGATGCCTATCTGACTCTTGGCTATAGCCCCGGGCCGGATAGTTTTTTCAAAGGCGTCCATAAATTACCCGCCGGTCACCGTTTGATCTGGAACCCCGGCCTGCATGTGATGATCGAGCCTTATTGGCAGTGGGAAACCTATATGCGCGCGGATACCGCGCTGAAGTCAGGGGAAGATTTTCAGGCGCGGTTCAATATGCTGCTGGAGGACGCCATCGGCCAATCCGCCGCAGGGTTCAGCAAGCCGGGCGTTTCCCTTTCCGGTGTCGTCGAAGAAACCGCGATTGCCGCTTTTTTGATGAAAGACGCGCCGCGCGGGCTGGATACGTTTACGGTCGGCTATGACGACGGCGATGCAGCCTTTGCACCGGCGCGCGAGATTGCAAGAAAGCTGGGGACGCGCCATAGCGAAGTGATCTGTACGCCGCCCGACATGGAAAAACTGCCCGAAATCGTCTGGGCGCTTGACGAACCTGTGGCCGATCCCTCTGTGCTGTCTTCTTTTATGCTCGCGCAACTGGCAGGGCAAAGCACAGACGGTCTTTTGCGCGGCACGGGGGCAGAAGATATGATGTGCGGCCTTGTGCAGCAGGAAGCCTTTTTGCAGCTGAACCGTATGCCGGCTTTTATGGCCGGATTTTATCGCCTTGGCATCAAAATGCTGCCGCAGGCCTGGATGAACAGCCAGTTTGATTACAACGGGCAGGTCGGCGACAAATGCCGCGAACGGTTGTCGATGTTCCTGGCCGAAGTGCGCAAGGGCAGCAGCATGGCGCGCCGTTATGGCCTTATGACGTCTATTTTTTCAGCACGCGACAAATCGGCGATGTACGGCGATAGCCTGTCGCCGGTGATGGAAAGCTTTATCGATGCGCGCAAGGATGCACCGGGCTGGCCGACACAAATTTCCGCCATGCTGGCGCTGCAAAAAGACTATGTGCTGCAAGACAGCACGCTGCTGCGCGCGGATAAAATCGCCGCGCTGGCATCAACAGTGCACCGCCATCCGTATCTTGACCATCCGCTGGTTGAATTTATTCTGGGTGCGCCTGATAACCTTAAATATCAATCGGGGCGCGGCAAGGTGATGATCCGCCGTTATGTCGAAAGCGTTGCCCCCGGTCTGCCTGAAATTTCCCGCCGCAACGCGACCTTGCCGCTGCACCGCTTCATGTCAACGCGCGTGATGCGTGACATGATCGAAACCTGCCTGTCGGAAAAAAGCGTCGCCAGTCGTGGCCTGTTCAAACCGGCTGCAGTGCGCGATGCGATGACCTATGCGCGTGATGGCGATACCATCGGCATGCGTCAGATTTTTGCGCTGATGATGCTGGAGCTATGGTTCCGCGTCTATATCGACCACGAAAAAGGCTGGGCGCGTTAAAGCCGCGCCTGCGTCGGCTACGGGCTCAGGTCATTATTCCCATGAAGTACGTACCGTGTCATACCGGCGCAGGCCGGTATCCAGCCCAAGGCCGAAAAGCCTTGATCTATAAAGGGCGCTTCGCGCTTTAGACAGAGCGCTTCGCGCTTTAGACATGGCGCTTCGCGCACTGGATACCGGCCTGCGCCGGTATGACAAAAATGGCTTCAGGGAGATCATCATCCGGGCTTATTCAAAAGCGGCGGCGATTTCTGCTGTGAGACGTCTTGCAACGTCCGTTTTGCTCATGCACGGCCAGACATCTGCGGTGGCGTCTTTGCCTGCGTTTTTCAGCACGGTGACAGTATTATCCTCTTGTCCGAAAACCTTGCCGCCTGATACGTCGTTGAGCACCAGCCAGTCACAGCCTTTGCGCGCCAGCTTTTGTTTGGCGTCTTCGATACCGGCTTCCGTCTCGGCGGCAAAGCCGACGACGAGGGCGGGGCGGTGGTTGCCCTGCGCAATTGTGCGTAGAATATCGGGGTTTTGCACCAGCGTCAGCGACAGTCCCAGATCTCCGGATTTTTTAAGCTTGCTGGTGGCGGCTTCGGCGGGGCGGTAATCGGCCACGGCGGCGGCGCAGACGGCGATATCGGCGGGCAGGGCTTTCAGCGCCGCTTCCAGCATCTGCTGCGCGGTGGTGACGCGCACAACCTGCACGCCCGCGGGCGGTGCTTCTGACACGGGGCCGGAAATCAGCGTGACCTCGGCACCTGCACCGGCCAGCGCGGCAGCAATCGCATGGCCTTGCCGCCCTGATGAAATATTGCCGATAAAACGCACAGGGTCGATGCTTTCATGCGTCGGGCCGCTGGTGACAATCGCGCGGCGCCCGCGCAATGGGCCGCTCACCTCAAAAAATTGCGCTACGGCGGTGACAATCTCCGGCACATCGGGCAGGCGTCCGGTGCCGTGTTCGCCGCAGGCCATATCACCGACGGCGGGGTCGATGAAATGCACACCGCGGCGTTTCAGCGTGGCAATGTTTTCCTGCGTGGCCACATGTGCCCACATCGCAGGGTTCATTGCGGGGCACATCATGACGGGTTTGTCGGTTGCCAGCAGAACGGTGGAGGCAAGATCATCCGCCAGTCCTTGCGCCGCGCGCGCCATGATATTCGCGCTGGCGGGTGCGACAAGGATAAGGTCGCAGTCACGGGCAAGGCGGATATGTCCCATCTCCTGCTCATCTGTCAGCGAAAACAGGTCGGTATAGACTTTGTTTTCCGATAGCGCGCCGACTGACAGCGGGGTAATAAACTGCGCCCCGCCCGATGTCAGGATGCAGCGCACCTCCGCTCCGCGCTCGCGCAGGCGGCGGATAAGGTCGAGGCTTTTATACGCAGAGATCCCGCCCGAGATTATCAGCAGGATACGGCGGTGGACCAGATTTTGCGGCAAGGTGTTCATTCTTTGATTATAGGTGGTTTTATGCCGCGCCGCGACAAGTACGGCACGTGTTTTTTATATTGACATAAGTTCAAAAGCGGTGCTATAGTACCGTACATAGAAACAAATACAACCGACCGGAGAAAACCCCATGAAAAAAGCCTTTCTTGCCACTGTCGCCCTGCCGCTGGTGATGCTGACCGCAGGCTGTGCCGATATGATGAAACCGCCGCAAACGCCCGAACAGAAAAAAGCCGATGCGATTGAGGCGATCAACCGTGAATTTGGTCTGCAGGTGCGCGATGTGACGCTGCCCAAGGCTTTCTATGACCTGCCCGCCGGCCAATACGAAGTCACCATCAAGGACAAAGACGGCAAAGAGAAAGATTGTATCGCCAATGTGGTCAGGACAACCCATGCCCATACCAACGTCATTCTGAACTGCCCCTGATTATTTGATTTCCCCGGGTTGTTTTCAAATCAGCGCGCGGTTATGCTGTGCGCTGATCCTGTTTTTCAGCGAGACAAAAGTAACCCCCAGTCGAAAAGGCAGCAGGTGGTGATGAAAAGACATGGCATTGTGGTGCGTCCCGAAGGTGATCTTGGCGCGACATTTAACCCCGGCGCGGCTAAATTCGCCGAAGGGCAATTCGTGATGCTGGTGCGCTCTGTGCCCAAGGGCTATCAGAAAATCGGTACGGTGAACCAGTTCGACGATAAATACACATCGCACCTCAGCCTGTGGGAAGGCGCGGCGCCGGATAAGGATTTCAAGCTCGTGGATGCCACCGCGCTGAAGCCGGATCAACCTTTTGATAAATTCGGCCTTGAAGACCCGCGCATCACCAAAATCGGCGATACCTATTACATTCTTTATACGTCTATCGCCAAAGGCCTGTCGCAGCCCGATGCCGACGAAGGTATCCGCATTGCCCTTGCCAGCACAAAAGATTTCCGTAGCTTCGAAAAACACGGCGTTATCGGCCCCGACCGCCGCAGCAAGGCGGGCGTGCTGTTCGAAAGCGGCGGCAAGGTACATTTTATGTGGAAAGACGAAGCGGGGGTGGAGCGCACAATGATGTCGCCCGCACCGGATGATTTCACCAACCCTGCCGCCTGGCAAAAAATGTGGGCGACGCACGATATCGAAAAAGACCAGCTGCTCGGCCCGCAAAACAACGGCTATGAAGCGCATGGCATCGAGCCGGGCGCGCCGCCGGTGGAACTGCCCGAAGGCCTTCTGCTTGTTTATTCCAGTATCTCGGATGATTTCAAATGGACGATCAGCCTGATGCTGCTCGACAAGAACGATCCGTCAAAAATCCTCGCCAAGACGGATGCGCCCTCTTTGCGCCCCGAAACGGATTACGAGATTTCCGGCGACGTAAACAATGTGGTTTTCCCTTGCGGTGCTGTGGCGGATAACGGCAGGCTTTACGTCTATTACGGCGGCGCCGATACGATTTGCGCAGTGGGCAGCGAGAGTCTCGAAGCTATTCGCACATCGCTCAAGCCGTTTAAAAACAATCCCCTACCGCGCAAAACTCCGCGTCCGGATTGATTTCTTTTAAGGTTGTCTTGGCTTTTTGCCGACGTTATATTGGTTTTCATGCAAAAAGAAACCAACGATTCATCCTCAGCCGCCGTGCGGTCCTCTGATCTTTCGTTTATTCCGGCTTTCGCACGTTCGCGTTGGGACTGGAAGGGGATCCTGCTGTTTAATATCATGGCCGGCCTTTTGGTCATCAGCTGGAACTATGAACCGGTGCGCGTTTTCTGGGACGCGATTGACGAAGAAGTGTTTTTCATTCTGAACGGTCTTTTGATGTCCAGCGAGAAATGGCAATTGCCCGCCGCCATCAGCAATACAAAAAGATATGATAAAATTTCCGCGATTATCCTGATTGCGCTGCTGGGGATTTACGCGATTGCAGAGAAAGAAAACGGCTTTACATGGCGGTTGTCTGCGGTGATCTTTTTGGGTCTTTATATGCTGATTTTTGTGTATGGCCGCCGCAAGCTGGGTTTGTTTGAGTTCGACCGCGCGAGCCCGTCGATGGTGCTGGAGCCTTTCTATGATCTGCGCGAAGCCTTCCCGCACAAAAAGCCGAAGGTGAAGGCACATAGCAGCTTTCCCAGCGATCACGGCGCTGCCGTGCTGGTCTATGGCATGATGTTCTGGGTGATTGCCCGCAAGCCGTGGAAAATCGCGATCGTGGCGATCATGCCATTTTTTATCTTTCCGCGTATGATTGGCGGGGCGCATTGGTTTACCGATGTTTTTGTCGGCAGCCTTTGTTTTGCGCTGGTGGTGGCTTCGCTGGCCTTGCACACGCCGATCTTCGCCCGCAGCACCTGTGCGATCGAGCGGATGATTGCGCGCCTGCTGAAACATACCGAAAAATATCTGCCGCCGCGGTTTCACCGCGCACAGGGATAATTCATCTAATTGAAATATATATTATTTTTCAATTTCGCAAGGTCTCTTGACTTCGGTCTGGCGGGGCATAGATCAATTCTATCGTCATATATTGTGATATGATGATCGTCTCACAACGATACCCAACGAAGGAGGCACTCATGAGCAACCAGGAACAAGCCCAGAAAGACGATAGCGGCTGCTGCCAAGCAGAAGCTGCCAAAAAAGAACAAGCTGCTCTCGAAGCTGCAAAAGCAGAGAAAAAAGAAGAAGGCAGCTGCTCTACCAGCTGTGGCTGCGGTTAAGTTATCCGCACCTTCGCTTTAAAAGAAAAGCCGGAGCAATCCGGCTTTTCTTTTTGGCGATTATCCCTTTGAAGCACGTACTCCGTCATACCGGCGCAGGCCGGTATCCAGTGCGCGCAGCGCCATTTATAGATCAAGGCCTTTCGGCCTTGGGCTGGATACCGGCCT
>JAUXOC010000099.1 GCA_030682495.1 Alphaproteobacteria bacterium
CTGGATGCCGGATCAAGTCCGGCATGACGTATCTCTTTTTAATTTTTTGCTTATCCAAAAAGGACAATAAAGTATTTCGGGCAAGAAAAAACCGCTCCGTTGCCGGAGCGGTTTTTCTGTTTCCATCCCGTACAAATTAACGGGAATAGAATTCGATAATCAGGTTCGGTTCCATGTGGACCGGATACGGAACTTCTTCCAGTTTCGGACCACGGACGAATTTGCCGGTGAAAGCTTTGTGGTCAACTTCCAGATAGGACGGCACTTCGCGGTCAGCAGCTTCAATCGCGCCGATGACCAATGCCATCGTGCGGGATTTTTCGCGCACTTCGATCACATCGCCGTCTTTCAGAGAGATCGACGGAATGGTCACGCGGCGGCCGTTGACTTTAACGTGGCCGTGGTTGACGAACTGGCGTGCCGCAAAAACGGTCGGCACAAATTTCATACGGTACATGACCGCATCCAGACGACGCTCCAGCAACTCGACAAGATTGTGACCGGAGTCACCCTTGCGGCGGCGCGCTTCTTCGTAATAGCGGTAAAATTGACGCTCGCCGATGTTCGCGTAGTAGCCGCGCAGTTTTTGTTTTGCGAGCAGCTGGATTGCGTAGTCGGTCGGCTTTTTCTTGTTTTGGCCGTGTTGGCCGGGGCCGTATTCGCGCTTGTTGAAGGGCGATTTTGCACGACCCCACAGGTTAACGCCAAGACGGCGGTCGATTTTATGTTTGGCTTGTGGGCGTTTTGCCATTGTACTTCCTCACTCTTTTTTAAATTGTCCCGGTAGTTCGGCCCGCTCTTGCGGCGACGGGGAGAGGATATATATCCGTCCCTCTTTCCCGGGAATGCTGGCACTATAAGGATATACGCGGGTTTGTCAACAGCGATATTATGGATTTATCGTCGCTTTTTCAGTGATTTGCGGCCTTTTTCTACCCAAAAAGGCATTTTTAGTGGCGCACCAGCCGTGCCAGGGCCTCCACCTGCCGCTGCGCGGGCGGATAGCCCCCCTCGGCAGCGCGTGCCAGCCAGTTCCGCGCCGCCGCCATATCCTGCGCCAGACCGTCGCCCAGATACAGGCGCATCGCCAGTTCATGCTGGCCGGCGGGGTCGCCCGCGGCGGCCCGTCTTTGCAGGGCTGTCATGTAGTAGATCTGCGCCCGTGCGCGGCAAGCGTCTTGTGCCGCGGTGTCCGCGGGGGCTTCGATGGGCATCTCATATGCCGCGGCCAGCATCATGGCATCCGCCGCCGTTAAATCCGCATCCATTGATAGCGCCGAGGCCAGTACCTTGCGCCCTGCCGCCGTATCCTGATCGACACCATCACCCGTCAGCAGTGCCTCGGCGTAATAGCGCAGCGCCAGCGTATCGCCGAAATAATAGGCGGCCTTATAAAAATATTCCGCCGCTTTGTGCGGGTCTTCATAGCGGTAAAAAATCCCCAGTTCGCGGCAGGCGCCCGCCGCCCCGGCCACCACGGCCTTCAGCAGCCAGTCGCGTGCCACAGCGCGGTCGATACGCAAGAAACGGTTGCCCGCATCCACCCCGACATACCCGTGCAGAAAGGCACGGCCGATATTTTCCATTGCCGCCGCATGCCCCTGCTCTGCCGCTTTCATCAGCCAGCCGAAGGCCTGTGGGCTATCGACATCGATTTTCTCGCCTTTGCAAAAACCGGTCATCAGGCCGATGGCAAGTTCGTACTGCGCCTGCATATCGCCGCTCTCTGCCGCTTCGGCCAGCTCTGCATGGGTGCGATACAAAATCATGATACGGCGGCCTGCACTTGCAGGGGCATGCCCAGCGCCTGCAAAATAAAATCACTGCGCTGCGTAACCGGCATGACAGGTACGGCTATCGGGTCATAGCCGAGCGATTGATAATCTGCGCGCAGCATATCGTCAATTTTCTGCGCAGCGGCCTCGTCTTCCGCCCTGATGCCATCTTTGACCAATGGCAGGCGGTCAAAAATAAAAACAGCGGCATAGCGAAACATCATGCAGGCCTGTGCGGCCATCGCCACATCCAGCCCCGCCAGACGGAAATACGCCATGCTATCGGGCATACCACGGTCCATAAAAACACATTCGGCGGGATCAAGTGCCGCTTCGCGTTTACTTTTGATACGCAAAATGTCTTGCTGCAACTGCTTGCCGCCATCACGCCTTACGTCTTCGACCGACAGGCCGCGGCGCAGGCATTCCTCGATCAGCTCGCGCGCGACTTCGCCCTGTACGGCATATCCACGCGCACGCAAATCTTCGATCACTGAGGTCTTGCCCGATGACGGTGCGCCGGTAATGACGACCCAACCTGTGCTATGTTCGAATGCGCTCATAAAGCCCTGCATATTATGGTTTTTGGATTATGCCATGTCCGTAAGGCATCGTAAAGGCCGCGCCGATGCTGCACTTTATGAAGCCAAGCATGGCGGGCGTAATCAGGCACTGCTGGTAAAATAAACTTTCGAAAAAGAGAAACCGGACAGGCGCAGGCCTGTCCGGCAGTCATTTTTCAGGTCGAAAAAACTTAGGAATATTCTAGCGTCCGTTACCGCCACCCCGGCGCGGTGGAGGTTCACGGAATTCGCGGCGCTCGTCGCGCTGGTCGTCGCGGTCTTGATAGCGCTCCCGATGATCCTGATAGCGGTCTTTATGATCTTCGTAGCGATCTTTATGGCTTTCATAGCGGTCACGGTGATCTTCGCGTCCATCCGGCTTTTTTCCGTCGTGTTTTCCATCATGTTTATCGTCATAACGGTCTTTACGGTGATCTTTGCGATCTTCAAAACGGCCGTGGCGGTCTTCGTGTTTATCGCGGACATCTTTATGCCGCTCGCGCATTTTTTGATGATGCTCTTCTTTGCGGCTCTGATGCGCGTCATGGCGATCTTTCATTTTATCGCGATGAAGATCGATCCGCTCGCGCATCTGGTGTTGATGTTCGCGCCAGGCTTCGGGCGGCTTGCCCGACGGCGGCAAATATTCTCCCTGCTTTGGCTGGGCGAAAGCACCACCGGAAGAAAACAGCAGCAGAGCACCCGCCGCCACAGAAACAAAAGAACGATACATAAAAGCTCCTATCGCGTTAAACTGGAAGGGCTGTGCAGACATCTGCCGTTTTCGCCCTTTCTGCCTATTGTCACGGTGGCCGCGCCGAAACCCTGCGGCGGCTCTTTATTCACCCGAAAAGCCGATCACAAGCCCGCAGCCCAGCCCAAATAAAGCCAGCAACATCAGCAGCGCGCGGCGGTCGCTGCGAATCGCCTCATTATGTTTCTCCACCCGCGCCAGCGCCGATGTACGCGCGACCTGCGACATGGCGGCAATAATAAACAGATACGACAGGGCATAGATTTTATCTGTCATCAGAAGATAATCCACTTCGGGCAGACCGCTGGATGTTGTCAGCTGCAAGGCCACCAGCGTCAGCAATGCGGTAATTGTCACGCCCAGACGTCCTTCGACATAGGACGGATGCACGAAAAATACCAAACCCGCACAAAAAATCACCAGCCCCAGCGGCAGAAATATTTTAACCGCCGTCGAAGCCGCAGGTCTCACCACCGGCATGATAAAAGCCGCGCGCGCATAGGGCTGCACGGTTTCCTGCGTCAAATCACCGAAACCCGTCGGATAGGGAAAGGCGCGGATTTCAAGCCTTGGGCGCTCCATCACCAATCCCGGCAAAACGATTTCGGGGTTGGCGCTGATCCACCCGCCTTTCTCAAGCCGGTCGGCGATATAAACAACACCGCGCACGTCATCGACAGAATCCTCCATCGCCGCGACCAGCATTTGCCGGTCAAACGGGAATTGATGCATCGGGAATTTATTGCTGAATTTTCCCTGATGGCGAATGACCATATGCAGCGAGCCATCCGGCATCACCTGCGGTTCGTCATAGGCCGGTGTGCGCACGTGGTCAGCCGGATCGAAAGCATTCATAAACTCCGCTGTTTCCCACGGACGCAGCGACGGGTCACGCCAGCGGAACCAGACGTACATATCCAGACGGTAGCTATGGTTGCGCATATCGACATCGAGAATATCGTTGATATGCGCGCCAACGGTCACACGCTCCGGCTTTTCGTAGGTGACAGGCGGCGGGATATCGTCCGATGTTACCTCCACCGCGGGCACGGCGGGCATTTTCATCTGCGCCGCCGCATGGGATGCAGGCATCAGGCACAGGACGAAAATCAGGCAAACATATAAAAATTTCATTTCATCACCGATTGTACGAGCGCATCCGGCGCACGCCCTTGCTGCCATTATACGAATGATAGCGGCGCGCGGGCAAGAACCCTGCTGCCTGATCTATTTGCTGTAAAGCGCGCAAAGCCGCGCCAGAAGCGCGGGCGGATCGTCGCTTTGCACCAAAATGGTTTTCTGGCGGCTGGTATCGCCCGCTATCAGGCCAAGGGCGGATTTGGGCAGTCCCCATTCCTTTGCCAGAAATTCGATCAGGGCGCGGTTGGCCTTGCCGTCTTCGGGCACGGCGTTGACGGAGATTTTCAGCAAACGCCCCGCATCGGCACCACCCGCTTCATCGGCAAAGCCCTGAAATGCGGTTTTGCGCGCGGCGGGCGTCAAGCGGATACGTACGCTGACACCGTTTTTATGCAGATGAAAAGGCATCAGGGAGATTTGGGCGCGTCGGGTTTGGCGGAATGATTGTCCGGCTTTTTCGGCAACGTATCGTGCGAGACGGTCTGGCCGTTTTGAAGATCGATCTTCTTGATCTGTCCGTCCGGATGCACGGTGACCACCGGAATGGCATCAAAGAATTCGCCGTAATAAGTCTTGGCAACTTGCGGCACGATGGGGCGCGTACTTTCGGCGCCGGTTTGCCAGTCGGAACTGACCGCGATATTCATGCCGTAGCCTTCGGCCAGTTCGGGCGTTGTGCCTGTGCCCTTCACGTAGATTTGGAATGCTGCCAGAAAAACCGTTTCGTTTGTCGCCGCGCGCGCACCGAAGGCGGCATTCGCGCCACTGACCGGAGAGACGGTCGATACCGTCCCGTCCTGCGATTTCCACGAGACATCAACCAGCTTGGATGCCTGCTGTTCAAACGGTGCGGGGCCATAGGCTTCGTCGATATAATCGGCCAGCTTGCCGGCTTTCATGTCTTCGACAAAACGGGCGCTGAGGCCTTCCGCGCCGAGGTCGTATAGCTTGAAAAGTTCCTGCGCATTGGCCGCCTGTTCGGTCAGGGTTGCGCCTTTGACCATGACCATCACCGCGGTTTTATCGCCGGTGCCGGGAATAACTTCTTCCTTTGATCCGGAATGATCGCCGGGGTTGTGGAAACGGATATCGCTGCCTGAAACGTTGCTGACGATCATACGCACATCGGGGCGGCGCGGCGTCTGCGGCAAAGACAGCCCCTGCGCATCCAGCATCGATTTCACCTGCGCCCAGATCGTATCGCCCTCCAGCACCTTGTCCTGCCACGCCTGACCGGGGCCAAAGCCGTTGGTCGGCTGGCCTTTTTTGGCGGACGGGTTAAAGCTTTTATCGAGCGACATGGGGAGACCGGATGGAATGATGGTTTTGGTATTATAGCAGAGGCGGTGACTTATGTCAAAATGACGTCCGTTACGTTGAAATGTCAAGCATCTTTGCCTTTATCCCGCAACATCAGCGCAATCATAAAACCGCATCCGCCGAAAAAGATACTCGAGAGCAATCCTTGCCAAAAGTACCCGTTCGCTATTAACCACAAACCAAGCAGAACAAAAACAACGGACATGATGACGAAAAAAATCAGCGTCCCACGGTTATGGGACTTCGCAGAATTGCCGCGCGTTTCGGCAGCTGTCATCCTTTCGCTAGAAATCTCAAGGCCGGATGTCCAGTATTTCAGCATCGCCGGATGCCAGATCAGATAGAGAGCTAAACAAATAAGGTTACCCTTAATACCGAAGACACTATGACTGATGAACAAGAGAGGCAGGATGATAATGTACATCCATTTTATTTTACTGCGCATGGATTGATAGTGCTCAACATCACGCATGACATAGCCTTTACCCAGCGAGCCCCACGGATAAAACACTTGCCGTCCCGCCGAATCAGTCCTGAACGCCGTATCGGTCAGCCCATCTAGCAAACCCATAAGAAAAATCT
>JAUXOC010000015.1 GCA_030682495.1 Alphaproteobacteria bacterium
AAAACCTGACGGCGATGCGCAAGCAAATGGTGCTGTCTTTCAATATGCTGTCGGATTCATACGCGGAAGTGTGCAAAAAACTTTATGCCACCCTGCCGCATATTCCGGTGCCCGAAGCGCCTGTCTTCAAATCCAAAGGCCGCGACTTCGACCTCTGATCAATCTTATTTTTCGAGAACATAGAGGCTGGACCGCCCGACGAACTGGTAGCCGATTTTACGGTAGATCGAGTTCGATACCGGATTGCGCGCATCCGCATAAAGACAGCACATGTCACGCCCCTGCTCCAGAAGCTGCTGCGACAGACGCGCCACAACCGCGCTGGCATATCCCTTGCCGCGCATGTCGGGCGGGGTATAGACAAGACTGACACGCGCCACGCTGTCCGTACCCGACACGCCCGCCTGCGACACCGCCGTACCGCCCACATCCCAGACGGCGAGGCTGCCCTGCGTAATGCGGTCTTCGGTTTTTTGCAGGGCTTCTTCGGGTGACAAATGTTCGGCCTTCGGCAAACTGTCACGCGCGAAAGCCATCATCCATTCCGCCAGCAGCGGCGCTTCGCCTTCACCGGCAAGACGGAAACTGCCTGCCACCGGCGGCGGGAAATGCACCGTTTTGAGCGAGTAGATAATCTGGTCCATATATTCGATTGTTTTTTGTCCGGTCAGCTTCGTCCACTTCTCGGCGAAGGCGGCGGCGACATCGCTCGGCCCGACGATTGCGGGAAAAGACGGTGTTTTTTCGGCCATCAAACCCGCCAGAAATCCGATATCATCGCCCGCCGCACGGCTGAGCACAAGGTTATGGGGCGGCATCTGCACGGCGGCGACTTGCGGCTCGCCTTCGTCGCTCAGGGTGACAAAGCGGATGTCCGGCGTCTCGCCCCGCGCCATCTGGCGTTCGGCGGCCTGACACATCGACAAAATAACATTATGCTCGGCGGGATGCGCGCGCAGCCATGCACCATGATGGGCCATAAAGGCTCGCGGATTTTTTTCAAAGTCGACATGTTGCATCAAAAGGTGACTCCCGTCAGGCGGCGAGCAGGAAGGACAGCACGGCGTTGAGCTTTTGCCGGCCTTGCGGCGTGGCGGCAACCGTACCATGGGCGAGGGTCAAAAGTCCCTCATCCTCCAGTATTCTCGCCTGCGCAAGGTTAATAAACTCTGAAAACGGCTTTCCCGTTTCCGCTTCGATGCGCGAAAGCGGTACGCCTTCGGCCAGACGCAGCCCCATCATGAGCGCTTCGCGTCCGCGTTCTGCAAAATCAACAGCTTCAAAATCATGCGCGCCATGGCCGTGTTCGCGGACGCGCTCTAACCACAGCTCGGGCGCGCGGTGCGCGCGCGTGGCCTGTTTGACCCCGTTCAACGTCAAGCGTCCATGCGCACCGGGGCCGATGCCCGCATAATCGCCATAGCGCCAATAGACCAGATTGTGCCGCGATTCATCGCCAAAGCGCGCGTGGTTTGACACCTCATAGGCCGGCATGCCCGCCGCGCCCATCATGTCATGCGTCAGTTCATACATGCGCGCCGCCGTTTCTTCGTCGGGGATTTTCAGATCGCCGCGTTTGTAGAGCGTGTGGTACTGCGTGCCTTCTTCGATGGTCAGCTGATAAAGCGACATATGCCCGCGCGCATAGGGCAGTGCCGCCGTCAGCTCCGCGCGCCAGTCTTCCACGCTTTGCGCGGGGCGGGCATAGATCAGATCGAAAGAATATCGCTCGAAAATCTCCGCCGCCATTTTAACCGCCGCCAAAGCCTCTGCCGCCGAATGCTGGCGGCCAAGGGCTTTAAGATCGGCATCGTTGAGTGCCTGCACGCCGAGCGAGACGCGGTTGATGCCTGCGGATTTGAAGGCGCGCAGCTTATCGGCCTCAACCGATGTCGGGTTGGCCTCCAGCGTGACCTCGGTGCCTTGTGGCAAGCCCCAGAGATCGGCAATCGTCTCTATCACCAGCGCCGCTGTTTCCGGCTCCATCAGTGACGGCGTACCACCGCCAAAGAAGACCGACTGTATCTGCCGCGGCCCTGTCAGCGTCCGGTAATGGCGCATTTCACGCACATAGGCTTCGCGCCAGTCGTCATGCGATATTTTTTCGCGCACATGACTGTTGAAATCGCAATAAGGGCATTTGAATTTGCAAAACGGCCAGTGAACATAAACGGCAAGGGCCTGTTCTGGTGCCGCCGCTGCAAACGTTTGTTTTTTTTCTAGCGGAAGCATCGCTCGACCAACAGGCGGAAAGCCTCGGCGCGGTGGCTGGTTTTCTTTTTGTCTTCGGGCGCCATGTCGCCATAGGTGCGCAGATCACCGGCAGGCACAAACATCGGGTCATAGCCAAAACCCTGATCGCCGCGCGGCGGCCAGACGAGTGCGCCCTGCGCATGTCCTTCGACCGCCTCGGCGTGACCGTCGGGCCATGCCAGCACAAGGCAGGAGACGAAATAGGCGTCTTTAGGCGCAGCCGCCCAATCGCCGTGTTTCTCGACCGCCATATCATGCGCTTTTTGCATGGCCATGGCGAAATCGCGTGTGCCGTCCGGCTTTTCGGCCCAGTCGGCGGCGTAAATACCGGGCTGCCCCTCCAGCGCGGCCATGCAGATGCCGCTGTCGTCGGCCAGCGCGGGCTTGCCGGTTTTTTCAGCGACATAGCGCGCCTTGATCAGGGCGTTTTCCACGAAGCTGCTGCCCGTTTCGGCAGGCGCATCGAGGCCATAATCGACCGCCGTCGAAACCTTGGCCACCCTTGCGCCCAAAAGGTCGCGGATTTCCTTTACCTTACCCGCGTTATGCGTGGCAAAAACGATTTCATCGCCTTCAAAAATACGCGGCGGGGATTCGTCGTTGTCGGCCTTGAGAATATGAATGGGCATCGGTCGTCTTTCGTTCGTTTACGGCTGTGGCGGCTTGGGCGTTTTCGGTGCCGCCGCGGCAGGGGCAGCAGGCGGCTGCTGGATCAGACGCAGCAGATATTCCTGCACTTTTTCCTCGTCACCGCGCTTTTCCCAAGACTGCTTCGGCTGCGTGGCGGTTCTATAGGCCACCGCCGGATCTGCGCCATGCATCATGCAGAACATCACGGCTTCCGGCTGCTCTTTGACACGAATGGCGGTCAACAGTGCCGCACCGCCCTGCGCATTAATATCAATGCTGCCGGACTTCATCATGATCTCGGCAGCCGCGAGATTACCGGCATAAAGCGCGCGCTGCAAAAGATCGGTATCCGGCTTTGCGCCACGTGCAATCACTTTTTCAAGCAGCTTGTCGTTTTTCGCCTCGATCAGGTTCAGCATCACCTCGCCGCCGGATTTGGCGGGGTCGGCGCCCTTGTCCAGCAGATGCTCGGCCAGATCAAAACGGCGGTATTTCACAGCCTGCAAAAACGGCGTGAAGAATCCTTGCGCTGCCGCATTCACATCCGCGCCTTTTGCAATCAGCAAATCAATCACGGCTTTGCTGTGCTTTTCACCGCTGACAGCACTGACAAGCGCATAGGACGGGTCAGCGCCCTTATCGACCAGATAGGATATTTTCTTGAGATTGCCTTCGCGCAGCGCCCAGCCCATGGCGGGAGGTGTATGATCGCCGCTGTCGTAATCGGGCTGTGCGCCGCATTTCGCATGCAGGAAATCGGCCACTTTGTAATGCCCGTGCAGCACAGCCACCTGAAAAGCCGCAATCACCGCGCCGTCGGCATGGCGGTTGCCCTCTTCGGTAAAGCTAAAAGCTTTGGCCAGCTTTTCTGTGGTTTGCAGACGCCCAAACATGGCGGCCTGTTTCATGATGTTGTGACGGTTCACATAGGCGCGGTCGGCAAATTTTCCCTTCGCCGCCGGTGCCGTCAACGCATCAATCGCCGCATCCATACGCCACTGCACGCCGCCCGCAATTTCCTTCAGCAGCGCCGCTTCCTTGGCATAGGGTTGCTTGTGGCGCAGATTGGCGACGTAGTTTTTATAGCGCAGGGTTTCTGGCATCGGTTTTTGCGGTTTCATGAAAATATCTCCTTATAAAAATAAAAATCTTATGCGGCGGCGGCTTTTTTTTGCAACTCGACCAGCTCTGCCGTGCCTTTGCGCGCGAGTTTGAGCATATCCAGAAACTGCTCTTCGCTGAACGCGCGGTGTTCGGCCGTGCCCTGAATTTCCACAAGCCCGCCCGCGCCGGTGATGACGAAATTCGCATCGGCTTCGGCATTGGAATCTTCGGCATAGTCAAGGTCAAGCACGGCAACGCCCTTATAAAGACCGCAAGAGACCGCAGCCACAGCATCGATAATCGGGTCTTGTTTGACCGCGCCGATGCGGATCAGATGGTCAATCGCCATGCGCAGCGCGACATAGGCACCGGTGATGCCCGCCGTGCGTGTGCCGCCATCGGCCTGAATAACGTCGCAATCGAGCGTGATTTGCACTTCGCCGAGTTTTTCGAGATCGACCACCGCGCGCAGGGCGCGGCCGATGAGGCGCTGGATTTCCTGCGTGCGGCCGGATTGTTTGCCGCGCGCGGCTTCACGGTCGGTGCGCGAACCCGTCGATCTCGGCAACATGCCGTATTCGGCAGTGACCCAACCCTTGCCTTTGTTTTTCAGCCAGGGCGGCACACGGTCTTCGACCGTCGCGGTGCAAAGCACATGCGTGTCGCCAAAGCGGGCAAGACAGGAGCCTTCGGCGTGTTTGGAAAAGCCCGGCTCGAGGATCACGGCGCGGAGCGCATCGGGTGTACGGCCTGACGGGCGCATAAAAAGTCCTTTCATCATCGGTTATCTTGTCATCATGCAAAACGACTTTGTCGTCATGCAAAACGACTTCGTCGTCATGCAAAACGGCTCGCAGTATAAAACATACGAGCCGAAAAGCTACCCCTTAAGGGTTAAAGAAAAATCAGCGATTATAGCCGCCTTTAGGGCCGCTGCGGCGGGACTGGCGGATGGCGTTATCAACCTCGCCGATGAAATCCTGCAAATTGTCACGGAATTTTTCCAGCACTTCGGCAGGCAACGTCACGTCGTCGGACGCGGCGCCGCGCAAGCGACCGGCAGCTTCGGATACTTTTTCAGCGACATCTTCAAAAATCGTTGTCGGCTTGGCGGCAGGTTTTTCGACGGGTTTCTGGGCAGCCGGTGTCGGCTTTACGTCGGGCTTCGGCGCAGGTTTGGGTTCTTGTTTCGGCTCCGGCTTGGGGGTGACATAGGCGGAAGAGCCGATATCGGGCTGGTTCTGGCCGCGGTTGCGGCGGCGCGCTTCGGCAGCGGCGCGGCGCATGTCTTCTTCGCTCATCTCGGGGCCGTCGCCGGTCTTGGTTTCGGCTTTGGGCGCGGTGCCGTTGCGTTCGGCGGCGCGGTCAAAGAAATCGAAAACTTCTTCGTTGGTGCGCGTACGTTTTCTAACGGGCCCCATCGCATCGCTCCAGCTTTGCTGGGGCGTCTGGCCGTTCGCCATGCTTTCGAGACCGGCATGACCAAACTTATCGTAAGCCGCACGCTTGAGGGGGTCGAGCAGCACGGTCTGCGCTTCCTTGCCGTAGGCGAATTTTACATCCGCTTCGGCTTTTTGCGCGTCATTCAATTTTTTGTACGGGGCGGAGTCAGGGTGGCAGGTCATCGTAATGCGCATAAACGCTTTTTTGATGTCCGCCTCACCGGCTGTACGCTCGACACCGAGCACTTCATAAAGATCGGGTTTCTGGCTCATGGGTGAATGCTCAAAACTCTCTGGGATTCGTTCTTTTGTTTTTTGACTGCCTCAAACTATAAGGATTTTTCTAGTTATGTCAATCTTATATCACCCCTCTCCGGCCAATGATGCATTTCATTGTATTTATTGGTTTTTCAAGTCTGATCGCCTATATTCGTGCACATGATAAGGGAGATGAACGAAAGAACCCGCCAGATTCTCAAGCTGGTTGTGGATGCCTATGTCGAAACGGGGGAGCCGGTCGGTTCGCGCGCCATTTCGCAAAAGCTGGGCATGCGCCTGTCGCCCGCCACCATCCGCAGCGCCATGGCGGATCTGGAAGAGCGCGGCCTTCTTTATGCGCCCCATACCTCTGCCGGACGTTTGCCGACCGATAGCGGCCTGACCGTCTTTGTCGAAGGCTTGCTGGAGCTTGACGACCTGAGCGCGGCGGAGCGCGAAAAAATCGACCATCGTCTGGGCACGGCGCGCGGACAATCCGTGACCGGCATCATGGAGCAGACCAGCCAGTTTCTCTCCGGCCTTTCGTCTTGTGCCGGTCTGGTTTTTGCCCCCAAATTCGAAGACCCTGTGCGGCAGGTGGAATTTGTCTTGCTGGCGCCGGGGCGCGCGCTGGCTATTCTTGTCACCAGCGCGGGGCTGGTCGAAAACCGCCTTTTGGATATTGCGCCCGATGTCACGGCCACTTCGCTGACGCGCGCCGCCAATTACCTCAATTCACGCATTGCCGACAAAACATTGGCGCAGGCGGCGGAATATATCCGCGCCGAGCTTTTGCGCGACCGCACACAGCTCGACGCCCTGACCGCGCGGGTGGTGGAGGCCGGTATCGCCAGCCTCGCCCCTGCCGACGCGGGCGGGCATTTGTTTGTGCGCGGACAGGCCAAGCTGCTGGATGATGTCACCGCCATCGAAGACCTTGACCGTATCCGCAGCCTGTTCGATGCACTGGAAACCAAGGAAAACATGCTGCAACTTTTGCAGGCGACCACGCAGGGCGACGGCGTGAAAATTTATATCGGGGCGGAAAACAAACTTTTCGGGCATTCCGGCTGTTCGATGATCGTCTCCCCCTACCGCACGCAGGATGCACGCGTGATGGGCGCCATCGGCGTCATCGGCCCCGCCCGCCTGAACTACAGCCGCGTCATCCCTGTCGTGAACTATACGTCACAGATTATTGGACGGATTCTCGGCGCCTGACGCATATTTTCGATACCCCTTTGAAAAACATATGAAAAAAGGGTTTGACTCTGCGGCGGTCATGGTTTAACAATATGACAATCAAAACAAATTCACCGCCCAAGACATAAGGACCTCAACCTATGGCCGATCCGAAGAAAAACGCAGCACCGCAGGACGACACCCCCAAAACCACCCCCGCGGGCGAGCCTGAAGGTCAAGGAACGGGCGCAGAGAACGATGCCGAGAATGATTATGCCGCCGAAGACGCCGCCGCGGAGGAAGAGCGCCGCCGCCGCCGCGAAGAGCTGTTCGGCGATATTCTGGACGATGAAGACGCCCCCGCAGATACCATCGAAAGCCTGCGCGCCGAGCGTGACGAGCTGCAACAGAAATTCATTCAGGTCTCCGGCCGCATCGGTACGCTGCAGCAAGACAGCATGACCGCGCGCAACAAGCTGGAAGAGGCGCAAAAAGCGCTGACCCGCGCCGAAGCGAAATTCGAACAGGACAAAAAATTCGCGGTCGAGAAATTCGTGAAAGAAGTGCTGCCCGTGATCGACACGCTGGAGCTGGGACTCAGCGCTATTCCGCAAAAAGACCGCGACAGCGACCCCAAATTTGCCAAACTGGCCGAAGGTGTCGAGAAGACCATCAACCAGCTGACACAGGTTTTCAACAAATTCGGCATCAAATCGATCAACCCGATGGGCGAGGAATTTGACCCCTCCAAGCACGAAGCGCTGGCGGTGCAGCCGAAAGACGGCGTCGATCCGGAAACCGTGATTCAGGTCGCGCAGAAGGGCTATGAAATCGAAGGCCGCCTCATTCGCCCTGCCAAAGTGATTATCACACCGCAGTTTTAAGTCTCCGTGCCACAGGCTTTAAATACGCCCGTGCCACAGGCTTTAAACATGCCCGTGCCACAGGCTTGAAAGAGACACCGAAAACAGCCATATTCATGTGGCTGTTTTCGCTTTTTAAACGCAACCACACGTTTTGACGGAGATGAGGGAAAAACCATGACCAAACCATCCGAACACCATCAGGACGTCCCCCCCGCCGATGACATCTTGCCGGGCGCGGACATTCCCGCCGGCGAAGGCATCGCCGGCGCACTGGCCGCCGCCGAAGCGCGCGTCGCGGAGCTGGAGGGAAAACTGACCGAGCTGAACGACAAGGCGCTGCGCGCTCTCGCCGAAGCCGAGAACACCCGCAAGCGCATGGAAAAAGAGCGTCAGGACACTGCCAAATTTGCCGTGTCCTCCTTTGCGCGTGAATTGCTGAGCGTTGCCGACAACCTTGGCCGCGCGCTGGCCGCCATCACGCCGGAGCAGCGCACACAGGACGGGCCGCTCAAGACCATCTTCACCGGCGTCGAAGCGACGGAGCGCGAGCTTCTCCGCAGCCTTGAAAACAACGGCATCAAAAAAATCGACCCGCTCGGCCAGATGTTCGACCCCAACCTGCACGAAGTGATGTTCGAAATCGATGCGCCGGATCAAAAACCCGGCACGATTTTGCAAGTACTGGAGCCGACCTATACCATTCATGACCGTCTGCTGCGCTCGGCACGCGTCGGCATCGCCAAAGGCGGCATCGCGGCAGAGGGCAGCCAGATCGACGAGAGTGTTTGACAAAGCCGGCTGCGCGCAAATGAACTGGCCCAGATGCCCATCAGAGTAAACCTGTGAACAATACACCGCCCGCCAGCCCCGCTTTCAATACCGCCGCCGCAGATACGCGTACGGCGGCGGTGCGCCTGGGGCAAGAGCTTTTGGAACAACTCGGCCAAGGACGCGCCCCGCAGGCAGATCTGGCCAAACTCAAAGACCTTTTGGCGCGCGGCGCATCGGTGCAGGAAAAAAATACGCACGGCTTGACGGCGCTGATGCTGGCCATCCGTTATGGCCATACGGAGATTGCCGGTAAAATCCTCGATGCCGGTGCCTCCGTGCATGCCAAAGACAATCAGGATAACACGCCGCTTCTGTGGTGCGGATACTGGGGCGACAGCGAGATTGCCTTGCGCCTTTTGCGCGCCGGTGCGCGTATCGACGATTGCAACAGCACGGGCCGCAATGTGCTGACGCAGGCGGCAGGCAGAGGCAACGACGATTTTCTCAAGGCTGTGATCGCAGGCGGGCTGTGGGCCGACCATATCGACCGCCGCGGCGATACCGCGCTCTGCGCCGCCGCCGCCGCGGGGCGCAAGGAAACGGCGCTGGCGCTGATCGAGGTTGGCGCAAACCCGATCAAACCCGCAAGAAACGGCAAAACCCCCGCCCAAATCGCGCGCGAGAAAAACTATTCCACCGTCGCAGACGCCATCGAAAAAACCATCGAAGACTGCCGCGAAAGAATTATTCTAGACGACCTCCGCCAGATCACCGAAGGTACGCGCGAAGACGTTACGGTCGGCAAACCGATGACCGTCAGAAAACGTCGCGCGCCCTGATTTGCTCACTCTTTCGGGCAGCGATACGCCGCGGCAAGGGGCTTTCCCGTTTCTTCACTCATGACGCATTTGTATGTCTCGCCGCCGGGCATGGGAATGCCTTTTTCAAGAATAAACATACCGCCCATCTCGTAATCCATCGGTGGATACTGGGGCATCGGGCGCACCACACGCCAATTCATGCTTTCGCGCTCTTCCGTGCTTGTGATCGGCGTATTCGGAAAGGTAGGCTTCGGATGTTCCGCGGACTTGCTTTCGACACTTCCGCTTTCATAGCGGATAATAATCACTTTTTTTCCGCTCGGCTCCGGCACCACAACACCGTCATGCACCAGCTTGGCAAACCCGTAGCCCGCCGGCTCGACGGCATAGGGGATCAGGGGGAGTTCTGTTACGATCTCCGCCAGCTCTTCGGGGCTGAATTTGACCAAGTATTGTTTGAAAGTCTGCACATAGTCACGCCATACCTTCGGATCGTAGCCCGCGGGCGCATCCCCGATGGTTATGTCCCGCTGTGCGCGGACTGTAATGCCAGCTGCTCCGATTTGCGCCCGCACCAGAGGGCCACGAATGGCGCCGACTTCCGCCTTCGCACCCGCCGCGCCTTCGATGATCCTCACCGTTTCATCCATAAAACCGCCCGTGCGGCGTAATTCCGTACCGATGTCATGTGCGCAATCGTGCAGCCCCGCGAAATAAACTCTGTCTTTTGGTACGCCTGCGATGGCGGCATAGCGCTTTTGCGCAGCCGGATTGTCGGGCGCCAGCACAACGACCTGCGCGAGACGATCTACGGCGCCCGTCACACGCCATACGGAAGGGTGCATGTATGACGCCAGCACCAGATAGAGCGGCGGCGCGTCCGCATCGATCACCACCTCTGCGGCATATGTGGGCTTCGTATCATCCTGTATGGCGACGGAGGACATAGCGCCTCCCGTAATGCTGGGAACGATTTTCAACGAAACGCCGTCGGCCACCTTCGGCAGAACGCAGCGGCCCGTGGACAAAAGCCATTTCACCTTTTCATCGCCGGCACGTTTTTGATAAACCCAAAGCATTTTAGCCTGTTCGTCATCCGACAAAACGCCGTCGCCATCGCTATCAAAAGAATCAAAAACAGCAGCCGCTTCGTTTTGCAGGGATTGAATCGTAATGGGGTCTTCTTTGCCCAGCAGCGGCCTTAGAAACATTTGCTCATGCATAATAATCGCCATACCAATAACACCATCGGCACGTGGGCGCACCACGTCCTGCGCATCTATAAAACCATCACGGTTCGTATCCTGCCCCATGATTTCGGCGATTTTAAGATCGAAATTGTTTTTGCGGTTTCCCGTTTCCGGCATTTTGCCGCCGTATTGCCGTCGCAGGACAAAAGCCTCGACTTCTTCTCTCGACGCCCTGCCGTCGTTGTCGGCATCGTAGCTTTTGATCGCTAAGTCGCGCAGTTCAACGAGCGTGCCACTCTGTCCCTGAGTCCGGATCGCGCGCTCTATATCGGCCTTGCTGATCGCCGCGCCATCTGCGGCCATCTCCTTGTACGCTTCGGCAACTCTTTCCAGATAGGCGTCCCGCGCGCTCTGCCCTTCGAGAATATGCAGCATGTCCACAGGAGTATTCCGGTACTTCTCGTAATCCGGATAAGGCTCCTTCCACTCCGCCCGCGCACAAGACGGCGTGAAGAAAATTCCCGCTATCGCGGCGGCAAAGGCCGCTCCCCACATACCGCTTTTTGCCATGAAAACGTCCTCTGGAAATTTGCTCTGAACCGCCTAGATATTATCATGCCCGCGCTATGATTTTATTAACATCCGCGGCGCCCGCTCCTGCGTATAAAAAGCGACACAAAGACCTTCACTTCGGACGGAAACGGGTGTAGTTTCTAGGCGAAATACGCTTCAAAAACGCTCGAAGCATATGGAAATCGTGGAGAGGTGCCTGATTGCAGGGCTTTTCCCATATATTTGCCACTTGAAAGGATAAAATCATGAGCAAAATCATCGGTATCGACCTTGGCACGACCAACTCTTGCGTTGCCATTATGGAAGGCGACAAACCCAAAGTCATCGAAAACACCGAAGGCGCGCGCACGACTCCGTCGATGGTCGCCTTTGCCAAGGACGGCGAACGTCTGGTCGGCCAGCCCGCCAAGCGTCAGGCCGTCACCAACCCCGACAAAACGCTGCATGCCATCAAACGCCTGATCGGCCGCCGGTTCAACGAGCCGGAAGTGAAAAAAATGCGCGACAAAGCCCCCTTCAAAATCATCGAAGGCGACGGCGGCGCGGCATGGGTCGAAATCGACGGCGAGAAAATGGCGCCATCGCAAATCTCGGCCATGGTCTTGCAGAAAATGAAAGAAACCGCCGAGAATTATCTGGGCGAAAAAGTCACCAAGGCCGTCATCACCGTCCCCGCCTATTTCAACGACAGCCAGCGTCAGGCCACCAAGGACGCGGGCAAGATCGCAGGGCTTGAGGTTCTGCGCATCATCAACGAGCCGACGGCCGCCGCGCTGGCCTATGGCCTCGACAAAAAACAATCCGGCACCATCGCGGTCTATGACCTTGGGGGCGGTACGTTTGACGTTTCCATCCTTGAAATCGGCGACGGCGTGTTTGAAGTCAAATCCACCAACGGCGATACGTTTTTGGGTGGTGAAGACTTTGACCTGCGTATCATCGATTTCCTTGCCGACGAATTCAAAAAAGAAAACGGCATCGACCTGCGTAACGACAAAATCGCCCTGCAGCGCCTGAAAGACGCGGCGGAGAAAGCGAAAAAAGAACTGTCGTCGTCGATGCAGACCGAAATCAACGAACCCTTTATCACCGCAGATGCGTCAGGCCCGAAACACCTGAACATCAAGCTGACCCGCGCCAAGCTGGAACAGCTGGTCGGTGACATGATCGAAAAAACGCTGGAGCCGTGCAAGGCCGCGCTGAAAGATGCAGGCCTGAAAGCCAGCGATATCGACGAAGTCGTTTTGGTCGGCGGTATGACCCGCATGCCCAAAGTGATCGAAGCGGTCAAAAACTTCTTTGGCAAAGAGCCGCACCGCGGCGTCAACCCCGATGAAGTCGTCGCCGATGGCGCGGCCATTCAGGGCGGCGTTCTGGCCGGCGACGTCAAAGACGTTTTGCTGCTCGACGTGACCCCGCTGTCGCTTGGTATCGAAACGCTGGGCGGTGTCTTTACCCGCCTGATCGACCGCAACACCACAATCCCGACCAAGAAATCGCAGGTTTTCTCGACTGCCGAGGACAACCAGAACGCGGTCACCATCCGCGTGTTTCAGGGCGAACGTGAAATGGCGGCTGACAACAAACTGCTGGGGCAGTTCGATCTCGTGGGCATCCCCCCCGCACCACGCGGGATACCGCAGATCGAAGTCACTTTTGATATCGACGCCAACGGCATCGTGCATGTATCGGCCAAAGACAAAGCGACCGGCAAAGAACAGCAGATCCGCATTCAGGCCTCCGGCGGCCTCACCGACGACGACATCAAGCGCATGGTGAAGGAAGCCGAGGAGAACGCGGGCGCAGACAAAGAGCGCCGCGAACAGGTCGAAATCGTCAACCGCGCCGAAGCACTGGTACATACGGCAGAAAAAACGCTGAAGGACGCGGGCGATAAAATTCCCGCCGAAGAGCGCAAAACCGTCGAAGCCGCGATGGAAGACGTCAAAGCCGCCATCAGCGCGGGCAATGCCGCCGACATCAAGGCAAAAACCGATGCCCTGCAAGAAGCCGCGATGAAACTGGGCGAACATCTCTACCGCGCCGAACAGGAAGCGGGCATGGGCGCCACCGGCGCACCGTCTGCGGATGGCGGCGGCGAAGAGAAAGCACAGGAAGGCGAAATTGTCGACGCCGACTTCACCGAAGTCGATGACGACAAAAAACAGGCAAAGTAAATATAAACGCGATTTCAACCCGTCATTCCGGCGCATGTCCGGACCCCGGCTTCGGCCGGGGTGACGCGGTTGATAAAAGGCGAAAAGCATGTCTAAAAAAGATTTTTATCAAATACTCGGCGCCGATAAAAAGGCCAGCGCAGACGAGCTGAAAAAATCCTATCGCAAGCTGGCGATGCAATACCATCCCGACAAAAATCCCGGCAACAAAGAAGCCGAGGCAAAATTCAAAGAAATCAGCGAAGCCTACGACGTTCTGAAAGACGACCAGAAGCGCGCGGCCTATGACCGTTTCGGCCATGGCGCCTTTGCGGGCGGTATGGGCGGCGCGGGCGCAGGCGCCGGCGCGCAGGGCTTCAGCGGAGGCTTCGGCGGCTTTGGCGATATCTTCGAAGAAATGTTCGGCGATTTTATGGGCGGGCAGCAGCGCCGTGGCGGGGCGGGCGGCGACGGCGCACGGCGCGGCGCGGATCTCTCCTATGAAATGGAAATCACGCTTGAGGATTCATTCCACGGCAAGGAAGCCCCCATCAAGGTCGCCAGCTGGCAGCCCTGTGGCGGTTGCAGCGGCTCGGGCGCGGAAAAAGGAACCAAGGCCGATACCTGCGACACCTGCCGCGGCATGGGGCGCATCCGTGCGCAGCAGGGCTTTTTCACGGTCGAGCGCACCTGCCCGTCTTGCGGCGGCGCGGGCCAGACCATCAAAACCCCTTGCAGCGGCTGCGGCGGATCAGGCCGTACGCGCAAGGAAAAATCACTCAAGGTCGCCATCCCTGCGGGCGTTGAAGACGGTACGCGTATCCGCCTTGCGGGTGAAGGCGAAGCCGGTCTGCGCGGCGGGCCTGCGGGCGACCTTTACGTTTTTCTGGGCATCAAACCGCACCGTTTTTTCCAGCGTGAGGCCTCGAACCTCTATTGCCGCGTGCCTGTACCCATCACCACCGTCGCCCTCGGCGGCAATATCGAAGTGCCTACCATCGATGGTAAACGCATGAAGGTGGCGGTGCCGTCGGGGACGCAAACCGGCCAGCAGTTCCGCCTGAAGGGCAAAGGGATGACCGTTTTGCGCAGCCCGAACCGCGGCGATATGTTTGTCGAGGTCGTGGTCGAAACACCGGTCAACCTGAGCAAACGCCAGAAAGAAATTTTGCAGGAATTTGCGGGCGACACCAACGACAAAACCAACCCGCAATCCGCCGGTTTCTTTGAAAAAGTCAAAGGCCTTTGGGAAGACCTCAAGGACTGACGCCATCGCCTCTCATCCGAAAGGGATTAACATGAAAAAGATTTTTATTGCCGCGGCACTTGCCGCCACGCTTTTCGCAGGCGGTTTTTTCTGGTCGCAAAGCCGCGCGCAGGCGCCGCACGACCATCATGATAACAGTAGCAGCGACAAGCAAGAGCTTGTCTATACCTGCACGCCCGATCATTTCACGCTGACGCAAAACGGCGACAGCTATATCCTTGCCGCATCTCTGGAAACGCCCACGCCGGGTTACAGCTATGAAATCATCCCCGTCGAAACGCGCAGCGGCCGTATCAAGGCAAAGCTGAAACTCAGAGGTGTCGATGGCGCGATGATACAGGTTATCGGCAATATCGATATCAGCCATACGTTTGAATATACGGGTATGCTGCATGCGCTCAGCATCGCGGTTGAAAAAGATTTCAACTGGGGTCCGACCGACGTTAACTGCACGCACCAATAAACCGGCAACGGCAAAGAAAGATATTTTATCATGGCAAGAATCGGCCTTCTGGGCGCGGCTGGACGTATGGGCCAGATGATCGCGAAAGAAATCCTCTCCGGCGCTTATGAGGGCGCCGTCTTGGCCGCCGCGGGCGAACATACGGGCAGCACCGTGCTCGGCCGCGATATCGGCGGGCTCTGCGGTTTGGGCGATTATGGCGTCACGATCAGCGCCGATAAAAACGCCGTTTTCGCTGCCTGCGATGTGCTGATTGATTTCACCACACCTGCGGCAACGATGGATCATGCCGCCCTCGCCCATTCAACCGGCAAGGCGCTGGTCATCGGCACCACAGGGCTCAGCACGATTGAAGACGCCGCGATTGCCTCTGCCGCCACACGCGCAGCGGTTTTGCAGGCGGCCAACATGAGCGTCGGCGTCAACGTGTTGCTCTCGGTGGTCGAACAACTCGCCGCACGTCTCGGCCCCAAAGATTTCGATATCGAAATTTTTGAATCGCACCACAAACACAAAGTCGATGCGCCCTCCGGCACCGCTCTTGCGCTGGCGCAGGCGGCAGCGAAAGGCCGCGGCGTCAAACTGGACGATGCCATGGTGCCCGCACGCTATGGCCAAATCGGCCCGCGTCCCGAAGGCGCGATCGGCATGTCGGTCTTTCGCGGCGGGGACGTGATCGGTGACCATACCGTCACCTTCGCTGCACTGGGCGAGCGCATCGAGATCGGCCACCGCGCCTCTGACCGCGCGCTTTTTGCCCGTGGCGCGGTGCGCGCGGCTCTCTGGCTGGCGGGCAAACCCGCTGGTCGCTATACGATGCGCGATGTGCTTGGCATATAAGCGTCTGTTTTAAAAAGAAAAAATATTCCTGCGCCCCCTGCACAGGGTTTGAGCCCCCTCCCTCGTATTACCTATATCGGGAGTTTTTCGCATGTCCTCCATCGCTGCATTTATTGCCGCCAACCGCTTCGGCTTTGGCCCGCGCGCGGGCGAGCTTCAAATCATTGACCGCGATCCGGCGCGCTGGGTGCTCGGCCAGCTGGATGCGCGGCATGCCGTTTCATCCGCCTTTGCCGGATTGCCCGTCACAGCCGAGATTGTACAAGGCGCGATGGGGCAACAGCGCCAGCTACAAAAAATGAAGAATACCGGCGACACGGATGAAAACCGCCGCAAGCTGCGCGACATGCAAAAAGAACTGCGCGGCGATTTTATCGAAGAAGCCGCCGCCCGCACCCGCGCCGCCGTTCTCAGCCCCGCCCCCGTTTTCGAACGTCTGGTGCATTTCTGGAGCAACCATTTCACCGTATCGGCCACCAAACGCCAGAGCCTGCCGCTGGTTGCCGCCTTCGAGCGCGATGTCATCCGCCCGCATGTGCTGGGGAAATTCAGCGATATGTTGCTGGCGGCGATACGGCATCCGGCAATGCTGACATATCTTGATAATGCGCGGTCAATTGGCCCCAATTCACGCGGCGGCAAACGTCAGGGCAAAGGGCTGAACGAAAATCTTGCGCGTGAAATTCTGGAACTGCACACCCTCGGCGTCAACGGCGGCTATACGCAAGACGATGTTATCGCCCTTGCCAAGATGCTGACCGGCTGGACGGTTGATATTGCGGGCGTTGGTGCGGGCAGCGGGTTTATTTTCAATGCCGCTGTACATGAACCCGGAGAAAAACCGCTGCTCGGCATCCGCTACCCTGAAAACGGAGAGGCCGAGGCACGCAACGCCCTTTATAACCTGACGCAGCATCCGTCCACAGCGCAATTTATCGCGGGCAAACTGGCGCGGCATTTTATCAGCGATGCGCCCTCTGCTGCCGCCATCAAGACACTGGCGCAAAGTTTTGCGCGCGGCGGCGGCAGCCTGATGGAGGTTTACCGCACGCTTTTGTCGCTGCCCGCGGCTTGGCAAGCACCGCTTGGTAAAGTCAAAACACCCAATGACTATATCATTTCCCTGCTGCGCGCCACTGGCGCCGATCTGGAGGATATGCGCCTTGCCGCCGCTTTTCGCGATTTGGGGCAGGTGCCGTTTTCTGCCCCTTCGCCCGCCGGCTGGAGCGATCTGGGCAAAGACTGGCTGGGCGGCGAAGCACTGCTGCGCCGCATCGGCATCGCGCAGAGCCTTGCCGCCACGCTGCATACACGCATCACACCGGCAGATCTGCTGGAGGCCACCATCGGCCCCGTGGCATCGGAGACAACACGCAGCGCCGTACGCCGCGCAGGCAGCCCTGCCGAGGCCTTGACGCTGGTTTTTGCCAGCCCCGAATTCCAGCGGAGGTAAACCCCATGACCCGCAAAATGATCGATACCCCGCTGTCACGCCGCCTGCTGCTGCAAAGCCTTGGCGGCATGGCGCTGCTGCCGCTCTGTGGCGGTTTGCGCGTCTCGTTTGCCGCCGCACCAGGCGATGCGCGGTTTGTCTTTATCATCCTGCGCGGTGCGATGGACGGCCTGGCCGCTGCCGTGCCCTATGGCGATAAGAATTATGCTGCCGTGCGCGGCAATATGGCGCTGCCCAAATCTGCGCTTGTGCCTGTCGACAACTTTTTCGCGCTGCATAAAAGCTTTGAATCCTTCGGCGGACTTTTCAAATCAGGCGAGGCAGCGGTTGTCCATGCCGTATCGACACCTTACCGCGAAAGATCGCATTTCGATGCGCAGAACGTGCTGGAATGCGGCGCGGCAAGACCGCATGGGGCGCGCGATGGCTGGCTGAACCGCGCGCTGGACGTTATGAACGTGCCGACAACAACGCCGGGTCTTGCCGTCGGGCAGACCATTCCGCTTGCCCTGCAAGGCAGGGTCGATGTGGGCAGCTGGAGCCCCGCAGGCGATGGCCTGCCGCCCGATGCACTGCTGATCGCGCTGCAGGATATGTATAGCGGAGATGCCGCGTTTGAATCTGCCTTGTCGCAGGCCATCGGCATCCATGATATCGCCGATGATGGCAAAATGGGCGGCCAGCGCCTGCGCGGCGGCAATGCGCGCGGCCGCGCACACATGGAAAGCACGATCAAGACCGTCGGTAAAATCATCGCCGACCCCAACGGCCCGCGCATTGCCACGCTGGAAATCGGCGGCTGGGATACACATGCACAGCAGGGGCTGGAAAGCGGCGCGCTTGCGAATAATTTTGCCACGCTCGATGCCGCTTTTGGCGCACTCAAAGACGCGCTGGGCCCGTTTTGGTCACAGACCATCGTGCTGGCCGCAACCGAATTCGGCCGCACCGTGGCAGGCAACGGCACCGGTGGCACCGACCACGGTACGGCGTCTTGCGCGCTGATTGCGGGCGGGCGCGTGAACGGCGGCAAGGTTTATGCGCAGTGGCCGGGGCTGGATAAAACGCAGTTGCATCAAGGCCGTGATTTGCACCCGACAACGGATCTGCGGCAGGTGGCCAAGGCCGTGCTGCAATCGCATCTTGGCCTTGCGGCAGGGGATGTGGAGCGGCATATCTTCCCCGAAAGCGGCAACGTCCGCCCGCTTGCGGGGCTGATCGGCTAGCGGGCGCCTTCGGCTTTGAGCAGCGCTTTTTTCATCGCAGGGCCCCAGCCATAGCTGATCTTGCTGCCCGATGTATTCACCACGCGGTGACAGGGCACAATGATCGACAGCGTGTTTTTACCGACAGCAGAGCCAACGGCGCGCACGGCGGCAGGTTTGCCGATTTTACGGGCAACATCGGCATAGGTCAGCGTCTGGCCGGATTTGATTTTAAGCAGCTCTTTCCACACCTTGATCTGAAAGGCCGTACCGTACAGCACCAGCGGCGCAGAAAGGCTACCTGCGGCCTGAGGCCAGCCTTTTTGCCAGACCTTGGCGATATCACGCGCGGTTTTTTCGGTCAGTTTTTTATCTTCGATCAAATTGGCACCCGGCCAGTTTTTGGCGAGGTCTTTTTCGCCGCAGTTAAGGCCGATCCAGCACAGCCCTTCGGCAGACAGCGCCACGAGCATTTTACCGAGCGCAAAGTCATGCAGCCCCCAGACAAGCGTGAGCCCTTTGCCGCGTGCGGCGCGGGTGGTGGTATGGGTGACGATCTTCATAGAGGCCTCCTTGTGGTTTGCAGCGCGGTTGTGTAAAAATCTATACATGAAAAAGGACAAAATCGAACAGTTTTTTGCACGGCTTCAGGCGCAAAATCCGGAACCGAAGGGGGAGTTGAATTATACCAACCCCTATACGCTGCTGGTGGCTGTCACCCTGTCGGCGCAAGCCACCGATACCGGCGTCAACCGCGCGACCGAAAAGCTGTTCAAAATCGTCAAAACACCGCAGGACATGCTGAAGCTGGGCGAAGCCGGCCTTAAAAAACACATCAAAACCATCGGCCTTTTCAACGCCAAGGCCAAAAATGTCATCGCGGCGGCCGAGATGCTGGTGCGTGATTTCAGCGGCGAAGTACCGCAAACGCGCGAAGATCTGGTCAAACTGCCCGGCTGCGGGCGCAAGACGGCCAATGTGGTTTTGAACATTGCCTTTGGCCAGCCGACAATTGCGGTGGATACGCATCTCTTTCGCCTTGGCAACCGCACCGGCCTTGCCCCCGGCAAGACGCCGGAGCAGGTCGAGCAAAAATTGCTGAAAGCCATCCCCGCAAAATACCTCCGCCATGCGCATCATTGGCTGATCTTGCACGGGCGCTATGTCTGCAAGGCGCGCAGCCCTGATTGCGCAAATTGTATTGTGCGGGATTTATGCGGGTTTAAGGATAAAACGGTTTAAGCGCACAGGCGCCGCCTGTCTTAGATCAAGCGCGCGCAGGCGCCGCACATTTTGATTTAGGCGCGCGCAGGCGCCGCGCCGTGGCCCACCAGCGTGCGCAGGCAGCGCGACTGGTTTTTGGGTGCAGCGGGGTTTTCGGCAATCGGGCCGCCGACCTTCAGCTGTTCGCCGCTGCGGAAATCGACATAGCTGACGTCATAGCCGCTTTTCTGCGTGTCGTTTTTGTAGAAATAGACATCGACCACACAGCCTTCGGTGCGGTACTGCCAGATGCGGGCGTCCGCATCGCGGCGCTCCAGCGAGGGCTTGCCGAAAAGATAGCCGATTTCACGCTCTGTCAGGCGCGTCAGAGCTGCCGGTTCGCCGGCGATGTATTTGCGCGCGCTGGCGATATAACCACGCGCAGGGCGGTAATCATCGCCGAGGGCATGGCGGCTGTCGGGGAACAAGGCCAGACGGAACATCGCGGGGGCGTCTGTATTTCCGTAAATATTATCGCTGCTATAGGTCTTGCAGCTGCCAACCAGCAGCACCGCCAAAGGCAGCAAGGCCAGCGCCAGACGCGACAGACGTCGGGCATTGCGGCGCAGATGCGCGTAGAACAGCATCAGCGCAGCGTCTACCGTGCCTGCCAGCCATGTCCAGGGGTCTTGCGACGCCTCCCGCACCAAAGCGCAGGCCGCAGCCCCCCTGAACATTGGGGAAGCTTGCAGGTTATGGTTTTGAATAATCAATCAGTACCCGACCGCCCGGCGGAAAGTACCCGGGCGTTCCTCTGTTACCGCAGCTTTTTCCGCCTCGTCATTGCTGGCGTCGAAAATCTTCTCGCCCGCTTCGGCTACGGTTGTGGGTTTTGCGGTAATCGCTGCTGTCTTTTCCACAGCCGGAGCTGCGGGGGCGGGACGAACAGCGATGCGCGCTTCGATACGGCTGCCGGATTCAATTTCCAGCGCGCCGTATTCAATGTCGCCCGTGATATGGGCGGTAGATTTAACTGTCAGGCGGCCGGTGACCACCAGTTTGCCGTCGAAACGGCCAGCGATCACGGCGTCTTGCACATCGGCGCAGCCGGTGAAGCTGCCGCTCTCGAGAATATCAAGGCGCTGGGTCAGCAGCGTTTCGGCGGCAACGGTGCCTTCAATCGCGAGATGCTGGCAATCGGTGATCTGCCCGTTCAGCACGATACCGCGGCCCACCATCAGGCGGCGCTCTTCAACGCTGGCACCCGGCGCGGCGGTGTTGTAAGGCATGGTGCCTGTGAGCATGGCACTGTGACCGGGGATATCGCTTCGGATCATCTTTTTCTCGACGTTCATTTTCAAGGTGCCCTCATTTTAAAGCCGCAAACCCTTTTGCCAACACAAATCGAACATAGGGACATGTTATGTATTTGGTTGTGCAGGGTGGTGAATCCGTACCATGCCCCTGAAAGACCGTCCAGATTTTATAGGTTAACGCCGGTCTCGCAGGGGCAAAATCAGCCCCGTTAATAAATTTTTAATGATAAAACAAATAGATAACGAATCCGGCGTGACCCAAGTAAAATGGCGCTGTATTTTCATAATAAACATATTCATGCTTTGCGCCGGCCAGTCTAGGCGCGGTTTGACGCGACTCAGCCTGCGGCGGGTTTCAGCGCACCGGGCGATTTTTGCAGCTGGCGCGCCACCACGGGCACCGCACCGCCCAGCTGCACCAGACGATGTTCGGCGTTTTCAATCACAGCCAGATCGGCGATGTCGTCAAAGTCGCGCACATGCACGGCCATCACCGGCGTTGCCGCCTCGCCCTGCACGCGCTCGGCGATTGTGGTTTGCTGGCGCGTGGAGAAATTGAAGACGGTTGTCAGCGTCCGGCCTTCGGGCAGATGCAATGTTTCACTAAAGGTATCGGGCGCGGTCAGATGATAGCGCTGGCCAAGACGGCTTTGCGCGCGGCGCGCCTCTGCTGCTTCCAGCTTGTCGCCCACCAGAGATTCCAGATGCGCCATCAGTGTGGATTGCGGGTTTTGCTGGCGCAGCCGCGCGAGCAGGTCGGGGCCATAAACATCCAGCTTGCCGCCCCGTTCGACCAAAAGGTCAAAAACCGCACGGTGGCCAAAAGCCAAGGCCTGATACATTGCTGCCGCCACGTCATGGTTGGGATCCGCGCCTTTATCGAGCAAAAGGGCAAGTTTATCCACAGCCCCTTCTTCGGCAACCGTCTTGAGTGCCGCATTGAGCGCAGGGCCATGACCGGAAAACTTGGCTGTCCATGACAGAACGAACGACAGATCTTGCGCCGTACCGTCGCGCATCATGTGCATGGCGACATTAAAGACTTCCGTATTCTTTGCCGTCGCATGGTCGAGGTTCCAGGCAAGGCCGTCATACCAACGCGCCTTGGCGGCCATGCGCACAACATCGTCATTGTCGATTTTTGCATGGGGTTCGCGTGCGTTGCGTTCACACAAAACCCGCCATACCTCTACATCTTTCTGCTTGAGCGCGTGCTTGAGCAGCATATGAATACCGGCAATATCGCCATGTGTACCGTCGGCAAAATCGAACCCGCGCTGCGCGAGCACTTCGGCCAGCGCGGCACCAGCCTTCGCATCGACAGCACGCGAGGCCAGCTGAAAACGCATCTCGCGCTTGGGCTGATGCTTTTTCATCAGGTAACGGACGCGCTGCGCTTTGTTTTCAACCACAGCTTCGCTCAGCGCCTTTTTCCAGCCGCCAAAACCGCCGATGCCCTGCGCCCAAGACTGATCTTCGGGCGGGAGGCCTTCGATATGCTGAGGTTTACCAAACATTTTATTTTCCGAAAAATTTTGGCGAGGTTACATATGATCGAAAACACTGTCAAGGGTCACGGCCTTCGCGAGATAAAAAACCCAGCTACTCAACAACGAGCATCTGGGTTTTATTAATTATTCAAAGTGTTTAGGGGGCAGGGCGGGCGCGAAACGTATCTTTACGCGGGGCGCATTTATTATTTATGCACGGTGCGCATTGTCGGGAAGGCGATGACGTCGCGGATGCTGTGGCTGTCGGTCAGCAGCATGACGAGGCGGTCGATGCCGATGCCAAGGCCGCCCGTGGGGGGCAGGCCGTATTCCAGCGCTTCGACGAAATCTTCATCGAGCATCTGTGCTTCTTCGTTGCCGGCTTCGCGCGCCTCAACCTGTTTTTTGAAACGCTCGAACTGGTCGAAGGGGTCGGAAAGCTCCGAAAACGCGTTCGCCACTTCCCAGCCGTTGACGTAGGTTTCAAACCGCTCGGTCAGCGTGTCGTTGTCACGGTGGACTTTGGCCAGCGGTGAAATGTCTTTGGGCATGTCGATGACATGGGTGGGCTGCACCAGATCGGCTTCGACTTTTTCGCCGAAGACCGCTTCGAGCACTTCGCCCCAGTTGCTGCCGTCTTTGACATGCACGCCCAGCTCCTTGGCTTTGGCTGCGGCGGCTTTTGCATCCGGCACGGCGCCGAAATCGACGCCGGTTTTTTCGGTCACCAGTTCGGTCATCGTCTTGCGCGCCCAGGGGGCTTTGAAGTCGATTTCTTTTTCGCCGAATTTGACCTTGGTTTCGCCATGATGCAGCATCTTGACCGCGCCTTCGATGATGCGTTCGGTCAGCGCCATCATATCGCCGTAATCGGCATAGGCCTGATAAATCTCGACCGAGGTAAATTCGGGGTTGTGCTTGACCGAAATGCCTTCGTTGCGGAAACAGCGGTTGATTTCAAACACACGGTCAAACCCGCCGACAACCAGACGTTTCAGGTGCAGCTCGGGCGCGATGCGCAGGTAAAGCTGCATATCAAGCGCGTTGTGATGCGTCAGAAACGGTTTGGCATTTGCACCGCCCGCAATGCTGTGCAGCATCGGCGTTTCAACTTCCATGAAATTTTCGCCCGTCAGCACCTGACGGATGAAAGAGATAATACGGCTGCGCTTGCGGAAGGTTTCGCGGCTCTCGTCGTTCATAATCAGATCGAGGTAACGCTTGCGGTATTTCAATTCAACGTCATGGATGCCGTGGTATTTTTCCGGCAGCGGGCGCACGGATTTGGTCAGCATCTCCACCTTGTCGGTATTGATCGTCAGCTCCCCGCGCGGGGTGCGGCGGACTTTGCCGGTGACGCCGATGATATCGCCGATGTCGTAATAAGCCATTTGCTCCAGCAATTCCGGCGCGACGTGTTCTTTGTGGCTGAAAATCTGGATCTTGCCCGTGGTGTCTTTGAGATCGATAAACATGCCCGAATTGCGGTTCGACATGACGCGGCCCGCGACAGAAACGATATCTTCGGTCGTCTCGCCCATTTGCAGGCCTTCGTATTTCTTCTGCAGATCAGCGGCATAGGCCGTCACATCGAAACGGTAGGCGAAGGGATTGACTCCCTTCAGCTGCAGCTGTTTCATGTTTTCGATTTTCGCCTCGATCAGGGCGTTTGAATCGGTGGCATGCTGTTCGGCGGCGGGCTGCTGTTTGGACATGATTTCGTCTTTCTGCGTTTTATTTTTCAAGCACCATATCGTAATGCGGAATACCGGCGTCCATGTATTCCGATCCGCGGGTGCGGAAGCCCAGCTTTTCGTAGAACGGCACGGCTTCGGCCTGTGCGCTGAGCTTGAACAGCTGAATATCGCCCGCCTTGGACAATTCCTGCAAGATGTATTTCATCAAAACGCCGCCCACGCCACGGCTGCGGTGGTCTTTCAGCACGGCGACGCGTTCGATCTTGGCGGCGCTGCCCATCAGGCGGACGCGGCAGGTGGCGATGATCGCGCCCTCCGCCTGCACCGCGAAGTGCCGTGCGGCGGGGTCGAGCCCGTCGATCTCCAGATTGGCGGGCACTTGCTGCTCTTCGACAAAAACCTTGTGCCGGATGTCGAGGCAGGTTTTCATATCTTCGGGCGCAGCGACGGGGAAACAGCGGATATGCATAAAAGACCTTTCAGGGGCGATGCCGCATATCTGCCAAAAACAGACGTTCAAATCAAGGATTTAACATGTATTTCGCCCTTTTATTGACATAATGAACGCCCTTTGTTAACGTTCCTTGTATGAAACAGTCTTCACACAGCCTCTGGACAGCCATTTCAGGATCTTGGCGCACGGTCAGCGCAGACGTCGAGCACGATGTGCGCAGCGCCGTGGCCGATATTTACGCGCAGGGCGGCGGCATCGTCACAGGCGGCGCGCTGGGCGTCGATTATATCGCAACCGACGAGGCGCTGAAACATGACCCCGCCGCCGCGCGTCTCAAAATCATTCTGCCGACATCGCTGACCGATTACGCCAATCATTATTTCAAACGTGCGGCAGAAGGCGTCATCAGCCCCAAACAGGCCGAAGACCTGAGCGCGCAGCTCAACGCGGTGCGCGAGGCGAACCCCGCCGCGCTGGTTGAAATGCACTATACCGTCTGCACGCCCGAAACCTATTACGCGCGCAATACCGCCGTGCTGGACGCCGCAGATGCCCTCGCCGCTTTTCAGGTGAACGGCAGCGCAGGCACGCAGGACACCATCGACAAGGCACGCGCGCGCGGCATGGCCGTGCTGCATAAAGCCTATAAAATCTGAAAGATTCCCCATGCCGTCCTTTTTCGACAAAGCCAAAGCCGCCGCGCGCGCTGCCGGAAAATTTCTGACGGCAGGCGACGAAGCCGAACAGGATATCCTGCGCATCCATCTAAACAAACCGCCCGCCGCGAACGAGCCTGCCGACATCACCGCATTGCGCAAAACGATGGCCGAAGAGCCGCTGCGCCGCCGCTTTGCCCGTAGCCTGTCACGGGCCGCACGCATCATCAAAAACGAAGCCCTCCAGCTGGAAGACATCAGCGTTATCAAACTGCCCGCAGCACAGGGCGCGCAGCTTTATGCCCGCCGCAATGCGCAAGGACTGTGGAACGTCTGGCGGCGCACAGGCCATGCGCAGGGGCCGGAACCGATTACGGACACGCTGCTGGCCGGAAATCTCTCCGCCCCCGCCGCGTTGAATGCGCTGGCGGCGCAAAGCCCTGACGGCATGCAAAGGCAATCACATATGCACTGGCATCCCTTCACGGTTGCCGCGCGTATCGGCCATGTCTTCCCCGGCGAACTGGGGCATCAAATTCCCGTGCCCGAAGGACTGCTGCCGCCCAAAGACAAAACACGCACGCCAAAGCCGCCGAAACGCTGATATATCAGCATTTTTTTAATTACTTTGCTTAATAGGCGGCAGAGGCCTATGGTGCGTTATGTCTCACAACAGCGCCAACCATGAAACTTTTCCTACACGTTGGCGGCGAAATTTTTCGCGCTTTTACAAATCAGTTCTTGGTATGCCGCTCACGCTCGATGATATTTCCACCGTGCGCTGCCCCAAAACACATGGCGTGATTTTTGAAGCCTGCCGTGACGGCGGCGCGACATGGAGCGTGTACCGTTTCTATGGCGTCACCTACGACAAAAAAAAGCGGCTGGTGCATGAAACGCTTTACGTGGGGCTGAGCATCGGTGAAGCACTTGATACGCTCTATCACCTGCACCCCGAAGCCATGCGCCGCCCCGGTCGCGGCGCGTCCCACCCCGCCTCCGTTGCCCGTCTTGTCGGGCATGTTTTCGGCAGCACCGACTAGGATCAATCGACATTTACGAACTGTGCCGCGTACGGGTTTAGGCTGGCTTTGCGGGGCAGAATCCGCTACAACAAAAAGAACAAGCCAAGAACAAATTTGCGCGAAAGCCGAAGCAAACCTATGACCACCGCATTGCCCCATACGGCGGGATCCGCATCCGTCGCACCGCGCCGATTGCTGGTGCCTCAGACGCCTGTGCTGGTGCTGGACGGGCTGCGGCTGCTCTGCCTGACGCTGGACGGCGAATTCACCGAAATGGATACCGATGCCGCGCGCACGCTGGTACGCCTGCATATGCCGCTGGTCTGCCACGCGCCGCATATCGCCGCGCATCTGGGGATGGAGCGGTTCCCGTCCTATGACGTGCTGGAGCTTTTTGCCTTTGTGCATCCGGGCGCTTTTACCGTACCAACGCCGCGCGGCATGGCACGCCGCCTGAATTTGCTGGAGCCGGACAGCGCCGAAGACCAATGCCTTGCCCTGCGTGATATCGCGCGGCATCTGCTGGCCGACCTTGGCACGGCGGGTGCTGTGCGCGACCCCAAAACCGGCAGCGGCAGCGATGCCGCCGCACTGGCCGCCATGATGGGGCTGATGCACGGGCAGGCCGACAATGCCGCCACACCGTCATCCATCGCGGCAACGGAACGCTATGGCTGGCCCTGGGCATCCTCGGTGCTGGCTGCGCTCGGGCGCGAAGAAAACCCACCCACGCGCGGCGATATCCGCGCCGCGCTGCGCATCTGGGATAAAATGCCCGAATGGGCGGTGCATGCCCCCGAACCCTCTGCCGGACATGAGGGCGTCAGCAACGACGAAGCCGCCGCACGGTTGAAACAACTGCTCGGCACCCAGAACCGCGCAGGCGACATGCGCGAAGACCGCCCGCAGCAGCGCGCCTATACCGAGAGCCTTGCCCATGCCTTCGCCCCGCGCAACCACCCCGATGCGCCGAATGTGGTGGTGGCAGAGGCCGGCACCGGCGTTGGCAAAACCCTCGGCTACCTTGCGCCCGCAACAGTCTGGGCGGAGAAAAACGGCGGCGCGGTCTGGGTGTCCACATTCACGCGCAACCTGCAGCGGCAGGTGGAGGCGGAACTGGACAGGCTGTACCAAGACCCCGTGGAGCGCGCGCGCAAAGTGGTGACGCGCAAAGGGCGGGAGAATTATCTCTGCTTGCTCAATTTCGAAGATATCGCACAGTCGCAAAGCATCATGACGCATGACCTCAACGCCACCGCCCTCGGCCTGATGGCGCGCTGGGCGTCTGTCACCAGCGATGGCGATCTGGCGGGGCGCGATTTTCCGGGCTGGCTGCCCGGGCTGATCGGCTGGAACCGCATCATGAGCTTTGCCGACCGCCGCGGCGAATGCATTTATGCCGCCTGCCCGCATTTTGATAAATGCTTTGTTGAAAAGTCGATACGCAAGGCGAAACGCGCCGATATCGTCATCGCCAACCACGCGCTGGTGATGCATCAGACCGCCGTGATCGGCCCCGAAGACACGCTGCCCGCGCGCTATGTCTTTGACGAGGGGCATCATCTGTTTGAAGCCGCCGACAGCGCCTTTTCCTGCCATCTGGACGGCACGGAGACTGCCGATTTGCGCCGCTGGCTTTTGGGCTCTGAAACCGGCCAGAAAAGCCGCGCGCGCGGATTGCAAAAACGTGCCGAGGATTTGATCGCCGGTGACGATGCCGCCAAAGCCGATCTGGAATCCATCATCGAAGCCGCCCGCGCCCTGCCCGGCCCCGGCTGGCGGCAAAGATTGTGGGATGGCGCGGTAAAAGGCGTCTGCGAAGAATTCCTTGCCCTCTGCCGGCAGCAGGTACACACCCGCAATGCGGAGGCGAACCAGAACGGGTTTTACGGCCTCGAAACCCCGCTGCACCCGCCGCTGCCCGGATTGTTCGAAGCCGCCTATGCGCTGTCGCTGCGCCTGCGCGACATTCAAAAACCGATGCAATCCCTTGCCAAAAAACTTCTGGAGCGGCTGGATGATGAAGCCGACAGCCTTGACACATCGATGCGCGAGCGTTTGCAGTTTATGGCCACATCGCTGAACCGCCGCGCACAGCATGTGCTGGGCGGCTGGGTGTCGATGCTGGACGGGCTGCGCGCCGGTGCGGCCGATGACGTTGTGGACTGGCTGGAGATCACCCGCGTGGACGGGCATGATTTCGATATCGGCTTTTACCGCCACGCGCTCGACCCCGCCGCGCTTTTTGCCGCAAAATTGAAGCCGCATGCGCAGGGCGTTGCCGTCACATCGGCCACGCTGCGCGATATCACCGAAGACGACACCGCGGGTTGGCAATCGCCTTTTGCGCGCAGCGGCATATCATCGCTCGCCCTGCCGGAAACCACACAGTCTTTCCATGTTCCCTCGCCTTTTGATTACGCGGCGCAGACGCGCGTGATTATCGTGCGCGACGTTAAAAAAGACGACCCCGATGCCACCGCCGCCGCTTTCCGCGAATTGTTCAAAGCATCCGGCGGCGGGGCGCTGGGTATTTTTACCGCCGTACAAAGACTGAAAATGACGGAGCAGCGCCTGCGCGCGCCGCTGGCCGAAGCCGGCCTGCCGCTTTACGCCCAGCATGTCGACCCGCTGGAAACCGGCACCTTGATCGATATTTTCCGCGAAGAAGAAAACGCCTGCCTGCTCGGCACCGATGCGACGCGCGATGGCATCGACGTGCCGGGGCGTTCGCTCAGGCTTTGCGTTTATGACCGCGTGCCCTGGCCGCGCCCGACAATTTTGCACAAGGCACGTCGCGCGCATTTTGGCCGCGCCTATGATGACATGCTGACGCGCTTTAAAATCAAACAAGCCTATGGCCGTTTGATCCGCCGCGCCGACGATAAAGGCGTTTTTGTGATGCTGGATGCCGGCCTGCCCACACGCCTCGCCGCGGCCTTTCCGGACAGCGTCAGCATCGAGCGCACCGGCCTTGCCGAAGCGGTCGCCATCGTGCGCGATTTTTTAAAAGAAACGCCATAAAACAAAAACCGCGTCCATCAGGGCGCGGTTTTTGTTATCAGCAGCGGAGAAACAGATCAGCCTGCCATGAGGCTTTTCTTGGCTTCTTCCAGATGCACGTTGAATTGATTTTCAAGGTGATGGAGCGTGACATCCATGCCCTTTAGCGCGAAGTCTTTCTGCACTTTGCGGAAGACGTCCTGATTGCCCGGCTCTTCAAAGTCGGAATCAACGACTTCTTCGGCATAGGCATCGGCTTCGGCATCGGTAATACCGAGCTGTTCTGCCGCCCAATAGCCCAGCAGTTTCACCGCGCGGGAATTGACCTTGAAGCGGAATTCTTCATCCATTTTGAATTTGTTTTCGAAAGCCTGTTTACGATCGTCAAGCGAGCTCATGGTGCACCTTAATACTGTTTGAAAACGACCCGCGGCCGTCTATATCCGTCGAGAGTCAGAGTATAAAACAGAAATAGTGAAAAATGGCTGAAAAACAAGAGAAATCACCGCTGAACGTCTGGCTGGAGGAGGATATCCCCCTGAAACAATTACCAGAAATCAAAAAATCCCTGCCTGCCCTGCGCAGACAAAACTCGCTTTTGGCCGAGGCCTATGCCAGATACGGCCTTTTACCGTGGAAGCGCCAGCCGGAGGGGTTTGAAGGCCACGCCAATATCATCCTCGCGCAGCATATTTCAACCGCCTTGGCCACGCCTCTGGCACGATGCCTGTCACGCCGCCACGGTGAGGTCTTTGCGTCGTAGCACGGCGCGGCATCGCTTATTGTCTGGCACAGCCAGACATGCCGCTTTATAATTCATCATGTCCAAAGAGAGTAAAAACATGACCAAAAAAATCGCCCGTAAAAAAACGACCGCCGCCGCTGCAAAAACGCGCGCAAAGTCTAAACCCACCCGCCCGACCCGTACAGAGGCCGAAGCCGCCATCCGTACCCTGATCGAATGGATGGGGGAAGACCCCGCGCGCGAAGGGCTGCGCGACACGCCGCGCCGCGTCATCAAGGCTTTTGACGAATATTGCGCGGGCTATGATATGAATCCGGCCGATGTGCTGGCCAAAACCTTTTCGGAAACCGGCGGTTATGACGGCCCCGTGCTGGTCAAATGCATCGAATTTGAATCGCGCTGCGAACACCATATGGCGCCGTTTATCGGCAAGGCGCATGTCGCCTATATCCCGAACGGCCGCATCATCGGCCTGTCCAAAATCGCGCGGCTGGTCGATATTTACGCCCGCCGCCTGCAAACGCAGGAACGTTTGACGTCCGAGATTACCGCCGCCCTGCAAAAACATCTGAAACCCAAAGGCGTCGCCGTGATGCTGGAGGCCGAACATTTCTGCATGAAAGTGCGCGGCGTACACAAAGACCATTCCATCACCGTCACCTCGCGCTTTACCGGCACCTATCAAAAAGACGACGATCTGCGCGAAGAATTTTTTGCGCAGGTGCGGGGGTAAATTCCATGTACCGCGGGTTTCTATTTTTTCTTTTGTTCTTTACAACCGCCCCGCTACCCGCTGCCGCCAGCGATCCCAAAGCGCCGGCTTGCGGCATATTTTCAGCGCTCTACAGACCCAGTGTAGCTTCCCCGATTCACGATTACAGCCTGACGATTGAAAAGGAAAAGCTCTCACTTGTTTACCCCGGCAGCACACAGGCTTATTTCAAAATAAGAAAACAATCGCGCGAGAGCGCTGCGCCGAGAACTGTCGAAATGGCTATTCCCTATGGTTGTACGGCGAGCGGGCACATTGCCTGCGGCCTCAGACTGAGATCAATGGCAAGAATCGCAGCACTCAATGGCAGATTTGAAGAGGTCACGCTGCTCGACGAAAGCGCCGCCCCTGCGGCCATCGTCATACCGGAGCTCAACAATATCATCTTTTATACACCGGAGCAGGAAATCACAAAACTGACCCGTACGGAAACTTCCTATGCGGAAGCCGTTGGAAACAGCGGCGCTATTAACATCTGGATCTTTGACCGATGCCTTGAACCCTAAATCCGACCTTTACTTCCCCATCGCCCTGCGTAGTGCGGGGGGGATGGCGGGTTTGTTTTGCGGTTTGGCCTGCGCCAGCATGTAATCCGATGCATCCTTGAGCGTACCGAATTTCTGCGAGAACAGCTTGGCATCGCAATCGCCTGTCAGCAGCACATTCACAAGACGGGAGACATCGGCGGCCAGCTCCGGCTGCGCTTCGTAGCGGGTCGCAACGATACCTGCCACATCCGCCGCGAAATCGCGCAAGCTGCGCACTGCGCCCGTCTGCGGGTCTTTGCCGAAAGCAACATCCATAAATTTCCCGCCGTGGCCGACCACTGCCGCGCGTGCGGATTTGAGCAGCGGCGCGTCATTGACAGGATTTCCGGTGAAGCCGTAATCCGCGAGCAGCGCGTCGAAAGCCTTCGCCTGCGGCCCTGCCGGTACAATGGCGGCGGAGAGCAGCGCGGCCATAACCGGCTGGTCGATGCCGCTGTCGGCGCCGCGCACTTCCATGCGCTTGCCGACCACAGTGCCCGCTTCATCACGCAGGTTGCAGATTTTGATGTCGTTATACAGGAACGTCTCGGCCAGCTCAAAATTCGACTGGGTATTGAGCCCCTCTGCGATCAGCCCTGCGAAGGTGATCGGCTTTTCGCGGCTGGCCGGAAACAGGTTGCCGTCCTTGTCATAGGCAAAGTGCATGGGGGCGTCGAAAACCTCGCGGATGTGGCCGTCGATAAATTCTTTGCCGTTCGTCGCCTTGAGGAAAGCTTCGGAAAGCCCGCCCGCGCGGCCATAGCCCTGATAATACTGCGCGCGCGGCAGGATGCCGAGTTTTTCGTCTTCGTTCACCACATAGCCGCTGAGCGTATTGCAGGCTGCCATCAGAAGCGGCGTCAGCGCATAGGCGCGGCGCGCCATATCGAACATCTCGTTTTCGTCTTTGGGGCTGAAACTGACCTGTACGGCGGAGGTCAAAAGAGGCAGGCGCAGCGTATCGGGCGGAAAGATTTCCTTCATCGCGCCGATGCTGACCTGCAGGCGCGGGCGGGAGACGATTTTATCGAGCGCGTCCTGCTCGGTCGTCGTCGGGACGATAGAAAACGGCACACGGGTAAAACCGGCCTCTTCAGCAGCCTTTGTAAACGTCGCCAGCTCTTCGCGCAAAATGCTGACAAGGCGCGAGACGGCAGGCGCATCGGGCGTCGTCGCGGGGCTGGCGTATTCCAGCACGCCGGCGGGCTCCAGCTGCGCATCGAAGCCTTTTTTGCGCAAGACGGCCTGCAATTTTTCCATCTCTAGGGCGGTAGGCACTTCGGGCTTGCCGCGGCGGGCGTCAATCAGCGGCATTTCGACTTCCACGCCCATCTTGCCGGTGAATTTTTCCGGCGGCGGCGCGTAAAGCGCGCGGGCATCGTCGATGCTGGCGATGAGGCGGGTGTTGTTTTTTTGTACGTCGGTCATGGTATTTGCGGCCCTTTATTTATTGTGCGCGCCCGCCCTGTTTTTGGCGGCGGCTGGAAGATCGGTAGCTGAAGGGGGAGGCAGGACGAAACCTGCCCATAAACGGTGAACTGGCTTAATGCCAGTGATGGTGCGTATGGGCGCGACCGAAGCCGATGGATGCAAATACCGTTTTCATGTCTTGGAATATGACTGATTCACACTGATTCTGTCAATAAAATATTGTTGCGGCACAAAAAAACCGCCCTTTTACGGAGAAAAGAGCGGTTCTTTGCAGAAGCACGTTAAAGGTTAACGGCGCATCGACGGTTGCGCCTTCGCGGCGGGCTGCGGCATCGGCGTTTGCTGGAGCGCTTCGGTCACCTCGGCCAGACTGCGGTACTGCGCCGCGAAGATCTTCGCATCGCAATTGCCGCTCAGCAGCAGATCGGCGAGTTTCGAGACATCGGCGGCCAGCGCCTTGTCTTTTTCGAAGTGATCGACCACAAGCCCCGCCACATCCGCCGCGAAGTCGCGCAAGCGACGCGCAGCACCGGTTTGCGGATCCTTGCCGAAAGGCACGTCCATAAATTTGCCGCCGTGGTGGACGGCTGCATCGCGTGCCGCCTGCAAAAGCGGCGCGTCCTGCACCGGCACGCCGGTGAAACCGTAATCCTTCAGCAGCGCATCGAACTTCTCCGCCGTTTTGCCGTCCGGCACCAGCGCGGCGGTCAGCAAAAGCGCGCTGACCGGCTGGTGCATGCCGCTGTCTGCCGCGCGGACTTCGAGACGTTTGCCGACAACATTGCCGGTTTCATCGCGCAGGTTGCAGATTTTGATGTCGTTATAGAGGAATGTTTCCGCCAGTTCGAAATTCGACTGGGTATTCAAACCGCGGTCAATCAGCTTGCGGAAGGTCAGCACATCGTCTTTGGTCGAACGGATCAGCGCGCCATCATGGCCGTAAGCAAAGAACATCGGCGCGTCGAAAACGGCCTCGATATGGCCGCGCACGAAGTCATCGGCATTCGTCGCTTTGAGAAAAGCCTGCGACAGCCCGCCGGATGTGCCGTACATTTCGTAGTATTTGCCGCGCGGATGATGGTCGAGGCGCGTATCGTCATTTTCGACATAGCCCGCCGTACTGTTCATGGCCGCAATCAAAAGCGGCGTCAGGGCATAGCCGCGCTGCGCCATACGGAACATTTCGCCGGTGTCTTTGGGGCTGAAGCTGGTCTGCACACCCGTCGTCAGCAGCGGAATGCGGCTGAGGCGCGGGTCGAGCGCATTTTCGATGACGTCCAGCGATGCTTCCAGCCGTTCGCGCGGCACGCGGTTATCGAGCGCATCCTGCACCGTTGTGGTCGGCAGAATGCTGAAGGGCGCACGCGAAAACCCGCGCGCTGCCGCTTCGTCTTCAAAGGCCTCCATATCCGCCTTGACGCGTGCCACCAGCGGCGCGAGGTTTTCAAGCGCGGCGGGTGGGCTTGCGTATTCCAAAACGCCCGCGGCTTCCAGCTGCGCATCGTGGCCTTTGGCTTTCAGCGCGGCATGCATGGCCAGCATATCGGCGGCGGCGGGAATGTCAGGCTTGTCACTGCCTGCGCGGTACAGTGCCATTTCCACTTCCAGCCCCGTTTTTCCAGTGAAGCTTGTCGGCGGCGGCTGGAAGAACGCAAGCGCGTCTTCGGGTTTATTGATACGGGTATCCTTGTTCTTGACGACGTCGGTCATGACTCTGTTCCTTGGCCCGGACTTTTAAGCGGGGCTGATATTTATGATGGGGGTACTGAGGGGGGCAGCGCGAGGCTGTAAAAATGACAATGGCGGCTAGGCGCCAAAATAAGCGTAGCCAAAAAAGAAAACAGCGATGTGTTTTGCGTTCGTCATGATGGAAAGACAATAATCCGCGCGCGTTGATTCTGTCAAGCGCAGGGTGCAGAAAATTAAATAATCAATATTTTCAGTATTTTATCGAGAACCTGCGGGACGCGGTCAGGGCATGAACTGTTCTTTGATCATCCGCTCGTCGAGGTTCATTTCAGGGT